>CASFGU010000049.1 GCA_949294395.1 uncultured bacterium | reverse complement strand
GTTGTCCTTCATATTCTACGTTTGTCTTTCTTGCGGTCAGTCCTAAAAATCTGGCCTGTGATGCTGCCATTCCCATAGCATGTTCCCTTTCGTTTTTTCCCTTATGTTTTTATTTACGGCTCTTCTGGGAAAAAACTTTAATTTTGGATTGCATGTTTGTAATATATCTTAACATTCTAGGCGGAAATGCAGTAAAATCAATCATTTTTTTAGATGATATTATTTTAACAGAGAGTGTAATTTTTGGATTACAAAATCGAGAGCGCCTTTCTGGGCGGCAAAAACTGATTCGCAGTCTGCGGAAGCTCTAAAGTAAAATTCTTTATCAGAGAGGAGTTTTCGCATAGCCTGTTCAAGTTCTTCCTGAGATTTCACGACTTTGCCGGCATTTGAACGGGAGAGCATTTCGTAAATATCTTTAAAATTGTGTATAGAAGGCCCTGAAAGTACCGGTTTGTTGTAGACAGCAGCTTCAAGCGGATTGTGTCCTCCTGTTTTGTTAAAACTGCCGCCTATGAACGCAAAATCGCATATTGAATACATCTTCCCGAGTTCTCCGAGTGTATCAAGGATTATAACATCCTTTTCTTGGAAGTTATCATTTGCGGAACGCAGACCGTAAGCAAAGCCGGCGGATTTAACAATTTCAGCCACATCATTTGTCCTCTGGAGGTGGCGCGGGGCTATGAGAAGCTTTATGTCTGCAAAATCTTTTTTAAGGGCTTTAAACGCACTGATTACAATTTCATCTTCGCCCTTATGTGTGCTTCCTGCAATTATTACGCGAGAACCGGTATGTTTCAGGTCTATATCAGCATCCTTTCTTTGAACATCAAATTTTAAGTTGCCCATAACCTCAACTTTTTCTTTGTCAGCGCCAAGTGTGAGAACTTTTTTGGCATCTTCGCGGCTCTGCATCAATAGTGCTGTAAAGTCTTTGAAAACCTGTTTAAAAAATATTCCGGCAAGTTTATATGATTTGAATGTAGAATCTGAAATTCTGCCGTTAACCGTAAGCAGCGGGATGTTCATTTCCCGGCAGGAGTGCGCAAAGTTCGGCCAGAGTTCTGTTTCTGCAATCAAAACGACATCCGGATGGAGTTTTTTCAAGAATTTATTTGTGCACTGAGGAATGTCAAACGGAAAATAGGTTATAAAATCCGCAATTCCTGCAAATTTTTTATGCGCAATTTCCTGTCCTGTTTTGGTTCCTGTGGTTACAACCAGTTTATAATCAGAAAATTCGGATTTAATTTTCTTTGCAAGGTTTTCAAGCGCAATAACTTCGCCTACAGAAACCCCGTGAAGCATAATTATCTTATCCTCCGGCTTAAATGGCATGTTCTGATTGGCAAACTTTTCCCTCCAGCCGGCTGATTTCCCGCTAATAACCCTCTCTGCCCAGTAAAACGGCAGGGAAATATAAAAAGTTATACTAGATAATATTCCATATAAAAACAACATTTCTATATTATTATATAACAAAAATTTGACATTGCTCAGAAAAATCTGTAAAATTACGGTATGACAATAGCTTACTTGAGTTTAGGTTCAAATAAAGGTGACCGGATAGGGTATGTGCAGCAGGCGGCAAGTCTTATCGGGGGGCTGGATAATGTCAGTATTATAAGGACTTCAGCTTTTTACGAATCAGAACCCTGGGGAATGACTTCAGAGACATGGTTTGTTGATGCAGTTGTCGAGGTTAAGACTTCTCTGACACCGCAGGAACTCCTTGACGCCTGCCTGAGAATTGAAAGTCAGCTTGGACGCGAAAGAGATGAGGCTAAAGAGGGTTACACTGATCGAACTATTGATATTGATATTCTTTTTTACGGGAAAGAGATAATAAATGAGGCTAATCTGGTTGTTCCGCATAAATATTTGCATTTGAGGGCATTTACGCTTGTGCCGCTGCTTGAATTAATTCCTGATTTTGAACATCCTGTTCTGCATAAGTCGATTGCGGATTTGCACAGTGATCTTGAAAATCCGGAGATGGTATTTCTCTATGGAACACGGGTTGAAATGTAGGGTTGCAATTGTCGGAGGCGGGCCTGCCGGCTGCTTTTGCGCTGCATTTTTGCAGGATAAGTGCGCGGTTACGGTTTTTGATAAAAAATCGCCGCTATTAACATTGCTTCCGACAGGCGGAGGAAGGTGTAATATTTCCTATGCTGAATATGATTTCAGAGAGCTTGCAAAAAATTACCCGCGCGGAGAAAAGTTTCTGTACTCTGTTTTTTCGCGTTTCGGGGTTGCTGAAACGCTGGAGTTTTTTAAAAATATCGGGGTGGATACATATATTCAGGAGGATATGAGAATTTTTCCTGTATCAAACAGCGCAAAAGATGTCAGGACAAAGCTTCTTTCTTATCTTAAACATACAAAATTTCTTAGAGAAAATGTTTTACGTATAGATAACGAAGGTTTCTCTTTTAAAATTGTGACAGACTGCGGGTGTCATCATTTTGATAAAGTTGTTATGGCAACAGGCGGACACAGCGGTTATGAAGTTGCTAAGAATTTCGGGCACCGTATAATTGAGCCGCGGCCGGCGCTTACAGGATTAAGGACACAGGAAAATTTTTCAAGCCTCAGCGGAGTTTCCATCAACGGGGTGCTTTTTACCCATAAAGGTATCTCAGGCCCTGTTGTTTACAGAATTTCATCATTGAGAGCGAGAGAGGAGTTCCCGTATAAACTGAGTTTTGACTTTGCCGGTGAACTTGACCTGCAGGCTGCACTGAACGCAAATCCGCATAAAAGCATTAAAAATCTTCTATCACAATATTTTCCGAAGTCGTTTGCAGAATTCGTACTGAATATGATAGAGGTAAATCCTGATGAAAAAAGCTCCAGTATTGACGGCAAAACAAGGGATAAAATTCTGTCAGCACTGCGGAATTTTGAAGTTACAATACTTGGAACAGTTCCGGACGGGGAAGTTGTGACCTCAGGCGGTGTGGATTTAAAGGAAATCAACCCGAAATCTATGGAATCAAAATTGGTTTCCGGCTTGTATTTCTGCGGTGAAGTAATGGACATCGACGGTTTTTGCGGAGGTTTTAACCTTCAAAACTGTTGGTCAACTGCTTATGTTGCTGCTATGGGTATTATTTAACCTGAAGCGGATAATCATCAGGAATTTTCCACCGGACGAAGTCCGACCTTACCCCGGCAGCAAGTTTTTGTGTTAATGTCCCCGGAATTGTACAGGCAAAACGGCTGGAAAATATTTATTTAACCTGAAACGGATAATCGTCCGGAATTTTCCAGCCGTTAAGCTGAATAAGTGTTGTACAATAGCCATTTGCCGTACTGGTTTTGTTACATGACGTTTTGGTTGTTTCAGGTGTAACTTCAGAGAGACCCAGCTTGTAAGGTTCAAAGCCTTTTTTGTAGTGGAATTTACTTCCTCTTGAATCAGTTTCCGGGTTTAATGATGGTGCAAATCTGAATGAAAAATACGTTTTCCCCATCCCTTCTCTTGCTTTTAGATTTCCGCTCTCACTGGTTGTAACAAAGGTATCTTCATCAAAGTTTTTAGCGTTTGGAAAGAAAAAGTAATCGTAGCCTGCTTTTCCAATCAGTAAAGTTCCGTCAGTAAAATAGATTGCTATATTATACCCGCCGTAGCTTTCAAATTCCTTATGAGTAACGCTTTTCAGGTATTTTAAAATATATTTATTGTAATAAGTTTCGCAGTCAATATTGCTGTCCTCATCTCCGCAGGAAAACGGCCAGTATTCTTTCGGCCCGTTGTCGATTTCGGAAAGTATTATTGCTTGATTCATAGATGAATAAATCTTTTTTAATTTTGCCTCCACTTCGCTGTTAGTTTTCTTCTGGACAAGAGTTGGCAGCGTCATCGCGGCAACAATTCCGATAATCCCGAGGGTGATGAGCACCTCCGCTAACGTAAAGGCAGCTTTTTTAGAAGTGAATCGTGAAGTGTGAGGGGTGCAGCACAGTTCCCTCTCCCCTTGAGGAGCAAAGCGAACAGGTGAAGAATGAACCTTGTGAGCCTGCTTCCGGAACGCAGTGCAGGTGAGAGGGGTAGGGGTGAGGAGTTCAACAAAGTTGAAAAGTTGAAAAGTTGAAGGGTTGATTGGTTTGACAAAACCCTCCGGCACTACCGTGCCACCTCCCTTAAAAAGGGAGGTTTTAGTTCTACTACCCCCTTTGATAAAGGGGGGCAGGGGGGATTTTATTATAAAAACCCACCGGTGCTGCGCACCACCTCCCTTAGGAAGGGAGGTTAACCATTGGTACCCTATCACCTTTCTAATCGCGCCCGCAAAGGAAAAAGATTTTAAAAAATCAAAACGCTTAATATATTCTAAAATTGTCCGCCTAAAACCATGGTCCTGAGCGGATTTATAGAAGGTCGAGCCCCCCCCCCCTTCTGAGTTTTGAAGCTATAACTGTGTTTTGCATGAATATCCTCCTTAATAATTTATATTTTAATTATAAAATATTAAGGAGAAATTTTCAAGTATAAGTAATATTATGCTGCCTGCTGCGTTTCTTTTTTCGCCTGCTCCATAACTTTGTATTCCTTATTGTTTGGCAAAATGTATCTCATTGCTATCATCAAAAGCGGTACTGCAATTCCGAGTGCCCCCACACAGATGCCCATGTTTTTAAGTACGGCACCACGTTTACTCCGGATTACCTGTTTCAGATAACTGTCAACATTGTTTTTCGGAGCTTTGTTGTACAGTTTTTCAAGGTTTGCTTTCAATCCTTTGAATTCTTCTATGTCAAGGTATGCTCTTGTATCAATTGCCTCTGATTTCTTAAGTGTTTTGATTACTTCAGCTTTTTTTGCCATTTTGACAATAAAGTTGTCAGGGTTTTCATGTATAAAGTTATAAATATCAAGATCTGTCGGAGTTCTTTGTAATTTATTTCCGAGATTGTTGAAATCATCAAGGCTTGCTTTCAACGTGCCGAGTTTGAAGGCGTTTTTCAAATCTTTGCTTTCGATAATTCTTGAGTCAAGTTCAATCGGAACTTTAGATTTGTTTTCAAGATGTTTTCTTATAATATCGCCTGCAAAATACATAAACGCCCATGTGCCAGCCTCTTTTATTGTATAATTGATAAACTCCTGTGTGCTCTGGGAATTTCTAAGTCTTTCTTCCGTAATTGCGCCGTCAAGAAGCATCATGTTTTTGGCAGGGTTGAACATGAATTCCTGCATTGCTCCGCCAAAGGAAATATTTTTGTCTTTTTTATCCTTATGTACGCCCTCAAATGCGTTAGGAGTTTTTTGAGGCAAAATATTTGCTTGAAGCGGAGGTTTCCGGTTAGAATTCTGTTTTAATTTTTCTTTTGCCTCTTTTAGTCTGTAATTCTGTCTGAATCTGGTAAGTCCTGTGTAAGTACATATTGCGGCAACAGTAGAAAATGCAAATTTTCCAAGTGCTAAATTCTTTGTAAATTTCGGGTTTTTAGCAGCTTTTATAATGCTCTGTCTAATCTTTTCAGTCGGAGCTTTTTCTATTGCTTTTGCAAGAATATCTTTGTTCTTAAGGTTTCTTACATCAAACTTCGGATCAATTCCGAGCAATTTGTATAAAGTTAAGTCGGTAATCTTTTTAAAAAATGGGATGCCGCCGAGCCAGATTGCCTGAGTGCCGAACTCGTCTATAAATCTGTCTTTGCTCTCTACATCTTTCCCTGTGATATAAGAACCGAGCGTTAAGCCCGAACTGTTTGCAATGTCTTTTATTGCAAGGGGTACAAGTGAGGTATTGCTTCCTAATGTTGAATATATTTGGCTGGTAATTCCGCTTATCATTTCTTTTTATCCTTTTTCATCTGAAATCATGTAAGCACATGATTCCCTCAATCAGTGTATTACAAGCCCCAGATTAAATTCATAAGTCTGACGAGCGGGGCATTCGCCTTTATGATTGAGTTTCGTCGGAAATTTTTTGTCATGTTCTCTAACCTTTCACTCTTATACTAAAATTGATGAAAATTTTTATTGCGCTTTTTTGTTATAACTTTTTACCTTTTTTAACAAAAAGAAGACCTTTTTATTCAAAAGGCCTTGTTTATGAATTTATTAATTATTCCGCACACAGTAAGTGTCTTATTTGTTAAACAAGCCCTTTTGATTTACTTACTATACGTCGGTATTGAATGTATTTTTTCATCGTTTAATTATTATAGATAAAAAATATTTTCTTGTAAAGCCTTTTTATTGCAAAATACGGAAGGTTTTGTTAATATTTTTTCGGGGAGAGAGAAATGGCGCTGTTTTTAATTTCATTTTTACTTGTTTTTACTGCTTCATATTTTGTAGCAATAAGTTTTGAGAATAAAAGTTTTTTTAAATTTTTTATATATCTGCTTCTGGCGGCTTTTGCAAACGTTGTTTTAACGTTTGAAGTTCTGTCGTTGTTTTCTGCAATATATTCAGGTGCAGTGCTAGTTATGAATATTATTTTGGCGGGAAGTGCTGCGTTTTTCTGGTATAAAAAACGTCTGCCGCAGCCGGAATTTGCGTTTAAACCGTTTTTTAAGTCTTTATGGCATTCTTTGATGCTTGATAAGTATTTATTTGTATTAAGCCTTGCATTTCTTTTTATGTGCGGGGTGTCTTTGTGGCTAATATCGTTTATGCCGGTTGTAAACCCTGATGCGGAAGCTTATCATGTTGTAAGGAGTCTTTTCTGGATTTCGCAGCACAACCTTAACCATTTTAATCTGGCGGATATAAGGGCGATTGTACTTCCGATAAATTCCGAGATTTTATATGCGTGGCTTTTGATATTTTTGAAAAAGCAGATGTGGTTCGGGGCGGTATCTTTTTCAGGATTTTTGCTTGCGCTTGTTTCTCTGTGGGGAGTGCTTTCTAATATAGGACTTTCTATGCGTCGAAAACTCTGGATTCTGCTGATACTTTCCTCTTTCTCATCAGTTATTGTACAAATATCAGGTACAGAAACAGATATAATTATAGCCGGCCTTGTGAGTGCAAGTATGTATCTTTTCTGGGAATACCTTAAAAAAGACTCAAAAATTCATGTATTTATGTCTGCTTTATCTTATGCTCTGGCTGTCGGTACCAAAACCCCTGCAATAATGCTTGTTCCGGCAGTCGGGTTATGGATGACCGGCATGGCTGTTTATTATAAGAAAAAAGATTTTTACAGACCGCTGCTGGAATTTCTCGGGTTTTCTTTTTTGAATTTTATGGTTTTCTCATCTTATAACTATATATTGAATTTTATTGATTACGGGAATATTGCGGGTTCAAAACCTTTTATGGCTGTTCATGCCAATCAGGACGGAATTCTTGCCTTACCTGCAAATTTTATTAAATACGTTTTTATGTTTTTTGATTTTACCGGTTTCAGGTGGAATGAGTATGTTGGAAATTATATTTATGAATTTCGTGAAAGCATTCTTGCGGCACTCGGGCTTGGTGGTGTCAGCGAGGGATTGTATTCTATAAAACTTGAGTATCTTAATCAGACACTGCTTGAGCCTCTTATGGGGATGGGAATTCTTGGTTTTCTTGTATTTTTGCCCTGCTGGATTTATTCGTTAATCAAACCTGTTTTTTCACATAAAAAGCAGGCGTTAATGATTTTTTCGTTTGCAGCGGTTTTGTTTCTGGGTATTGCGGTAATGTCACTGCAGATAGAGTATATGATTTTTTCAATAAGGTTTCTGACAGCTTTCTGCGTTGTATCGGCGCCGGTTCTGGCTTATTCTTACTGCAGGAAAAACAATCCCGTTAAATTTATAATAGTCTTTTTCGCATTGTTTTACTTTATTTTTGTATCAACAAATCTCTGGGGGCGTTCAGCTTATAAAATAAGCAAATACCTCAAACGCGGCGCAACTATAAGTCAGGTGAGAGAAATTGCGCACTGTTCAGGTTTTTACAACGCAGTTGAAAAAAATCCGGATTTAATTTCTGATTATCCTGTGCTTAATGAGGCCTGTCTTATCAGAGATAAGATTAGAGAGTTTGACAGGCGGAACAAGATTCTGTTTCTTTCAAATGTGTCAGAATCCCTTCTAGCTATAAAGCTTTTGCAGTTTGATGGCTACGATATAGATTTTGATATTGTTGAAAATTCTGAGAACATAGATTTCAGCAAATATAACCTGCTGTTTACGACTGATGATATGCAGGGCTCAACAAATGTCCTACACTTTGACAGAGCGGGTGAAGATTTCAAATACATTATAGACGGGGCTGTCTGCGGCTACTTTGATACAAAAGACAAACTAATCGACTCTGCCGGAAAGCAGCCGTATAAAACTGTATGCTCACTGGAGCCTTTGTTTTATAAGTTTAAAGGCTACAGACCGTACAGCAATTTCCTTTATGAAGTTAGAGAGGACGGGAAAAAGGTGATTGTGAAATTTAAATTTTACGAAAATTCTAATAATCCTGTGATTGGAGTGCAGGGGGCTAAGAGCTTTTAAAGCCGGTTCTCTATAAAAATCAGGCAATGTAATTAAGCTTTTTGCCCTGATTTTTATTTAACATGCCCTGCGCCTGAAATTTAATGGCATTAGCCTGAGAAGCAACCCTGTAATCCTGGGCGGAAGGATCAGACGGTGCCATAGCCGAGCGGATGACTGTGTTTGCGTCGTCAAGTGCTTTTTGCGGATTGGCGGGATTAACAGAAGGCATTTTTATTGAAACATGACCGCCGACAGGGATTCCTTCTTCGTTTCTTTCAATAACAATCGGCCCTGCAAGTGCTCCCCCTGCAGCTTTATGCGCTGCTTCGTGAGCGTAAATTTCATTGTAATTCTTGTTAATCAAATCCTGTTTTTGCTGCTCTTTCTGCTTGTTCTGCCTGCTCAAAAAAGAAGAATACAGCGCGCCAAAACCTACGATTCCCGACATAATATAATCCTTCTAACCATTACGGATATATTATACTACCTTTGTAATAAATTGACAAGTCCTGTGTAAAAAATTTTATATTAAAAAAGACGCCTCAATGGCGTCTTATTCTAAAATGGTACTCCCAGGGGAATTCGAATCCCCGTCTACACCGTGAAAGGGTGTTGTCCTAGGCCTCTAGACGATGGGAGCCTGTATTTTTGAGAAGTTAAGTTATTCTCACTTCCTCTATTGGGATCTATTGGTGTTGCCCCTCTCACGTATTCTATAGTACCAAAACAAAATTTATTGTCAACTGTTTTTTTATTTTGGCAGATTTTTGAAATAATCTGGTTCATTTATTGCTTTATAAGTACAGCTATATCCATTTATTCCGTTGGTTGATGTTGCATCACAAATTCCTTTTCCAAACCATTTTGCAGTCGGGGCTCCTAGTGGTATTAGTTTTCCAGAAGGTTCAATCTCAAAAACGAAAACATCATGACCAAACCTATTTGGTTTTTGTTTAAAACCGTTAATGTCTACCCCAATTAAAAACCGTCCAACGGTAGCTGCTTGTGATCCCTGTTCAAATAAGAGGGTAGTTCCATTGTTTGTTATTAATACCCCATCATCAATGTATCCAAAGTTAATGGCCTTTCCGCTATATGATTTGTAAATATCTATATTCCATACATCATCTTCCGTAGGAGATAATTGTATACAGCCTTTTGTGTGTACATTGACCCTTCCGCAATCCTCAATTATGTGATAATATTCTTTTAAACAATCACTAAGTTTGTATTTGTTAGAAAAATTATTTGGTATTAACTCTATACCGGTATTAGTATGGATTTGAAGTATTACCTGTGATAATTCTGAATAAGCTTTTTTAAATTGTGTCTCTAAAACCTTATGTTGGTAATTACTTATTAATAACGGTAAAGTCATCGCGGCAACTACACCGATAATCCCGAGTGTGATTAAGACCTCTGCAAGGGTGAAAGCGGCTTTTCGGCGGGTGAAGCGTGAAGGGTGAGGGGTGAAGGGTTCAACAAAGTTGAAAAGTTGAATGGTTGAAGGGTTGATTGGTTTAACAAAACCCTCCGTCACTATCGTGCCACCTCCCTTGTAAAGGGAGGTAATTACTCTACCCCCCCCCCCCTTTTTTTTAAAGCGGATTTTCGGTAGGGCGTTAGCCCGTAAGGTGTCCGGAAACGTTGAGTTTTCGGACACCCCGAATAATCCAAGACAGGGGGAATCAAAGGGGGATTTTTGGTTAAAACCTTCCGGTGCTGCGCACCACCTCCCTTAAAAATGGAGGTCAACCATTGGTACCCTATCGCCTTTTTTCTAATAGCGTCCGCAATGGAAAAAGATTTAAAAAATCTTCGCGCTTTAATTTACATAGAAGTAATTGCCAGAACCCCCTGTCCCGAGCGGAAGTAAATCTACCCCCCTCTGAAGAATTCAATCATATCAATGGTTTTTATTCGTTTTGATCCTTTCGTTTGTCAGTATACATATAGTATTTTACAATATTTGATAGAATATTTCAATACATTTTAATATACAGCTACCCCCTTGAAAGATTTTTGTTTTTTATGTAAAATATATATATAAGAGAGAATAGGAGCTAATTAATGTTTGAACGTTTTACGGAGAAAGCTATAAAAGTAATAATGCTTGCTCAGGAAGAAGCCCGCAGACTCGGTCATAATTTTGTAGGTACTGAACAGGTTCTTCTCGGTCTTATCGGTGAAGGTACCGGTGTTGCGGCTAAAACCCTTAAATCTATGGGGGTTACCCTGAAAGATGCCAGAGCTGAGGTTGAAAAAATTATCGGACGGGGCTCAGGTTTTGTTGCTGTTGAAATTCCTTTCACCCCGAGAGCCAAAAGAGTTCTTGAATTATCATGGGATGAAGCAAGACAGCTCGGGCACAATTATATCGGAACAGAACATCTGCTTCTCGGGCTTATCAGAGAAGGTGAAGGTGTTGCTGCCAGAGTTCTTGAAAATCTTGGCGTTGATTTGAATAAAATCAGAAGTAATGTTGTAAAAATGCTCGGTGAATCCAAGCCGCAGACTACTGCTTCGGGTTCTTCAAGTTCGTCATCCTCCTCAAGTTCATCCGGCGGAAAAACTAAAACCCCTAGTCTTGATGAATTTGGTCGTGATTTGACGCTTGCCGCTCAGGAACAAAGGCTTGATCCTGTTGTTGGCAGAGAAAAAGAAATTGAGCGTGTTATTCAAATTCTTGCAAGACGTACAAAAAACAACCCTGTGCTTATCGGAGAACCGGGTGTTGGTAAAACTGCAGTGGCAGAAGGTCTTGCAATCAGGATTGTCAACGATGAAGTTCCGGATATTCTTGAAGGCAAGAAAGTTATTCAGCTTGATATGGGGCTTCTTGTTGCAGGTACCAAGTACCGTGGTGAGTTTGAAGAACGTTTGAAAAAAATTATGGACGAAATCCGTCAGGCGGGAAATATTATTCTTGTAATTGACGAGATGCACACACTTATCGGCGCAGGCGCTGCAGAGGGTGCTATTGACGCTGCAAATATCCTGAAACCGGCACTCTCAAGAGGCGAAATTCAGGTTATCGGTGCAACAACTCTTGATGAGTATAGAAAATACGTTGAAAAAGACTCGGCTCTTGAAAGACGTTTCCAGTCCGTAATTATCGACGAACCGACCGAAGATGAATCAATTGAAATTATCAAAGGGCTTAAACCTAAATACGAAGAACACCACAAATTGATTATTTCCGATGAAGCTATTGTTGCTGCGGTTAAATTGTCTAACAAATATATTACAGACCGCTTCCTGCCGGATAAAGCAATTGACGTAATTGATGAAGCAAGTTCAAAAGTCCGTTTGAAAGTTTCTACGCTTTCTCCGGAGGGTAAAGAACTTGAGAAAGAATTACGCGGATTAATTAAAGAAAAAGAAGATGCTATAAGAAATCAGGATTTTGAAAAGGCTTCCCAGCTGCGTGATGATGAAGCTGATTTAAAAGACAGAATCCGTGAAATGTCGCAGAAATATAAAGAAGAACATGAAGCTAACAAACCTACTGTTACTGCTGAAAATGTTGCGGAAGTTATAGCGACAATGACAGGCATTCCGGTTACAAAACTCACAGAAGGCGAGAGCGAAAGACTGCTTAAGCTTGAAGAAACCCTTCACGCACGCGTAATCGGTCAGAATGATGCGGTTGTTGCAATTGCTAAAGCTATAAGACGCGCAAGAGTCGGTTTAAAAAGTCCGAACAGACCTATCGGAAGCTTTATCTTCTGCGGGCCTACCGGTGTTGGTAAAACCGAACTTGCGAAAGCTCTTGCTGAAGCTGTATTCGGTTCGGAAGATAATATGATAAGGGTTGATATGTCTGAATTTATGGAAAAACATTCAACCGCAAAACTTATCGGCTCTCCTCCGGGTTATGTCGGCTATGATGACGGCGGACACTTGACCGAACTTATCAGAAAGAAACCTTACTCGGTTGTGCTTTTTGATGAAATTGAAAAAGCTCACCCTGATGTGTTTAATATTATGCTTCAAATACTTGATGATGGGCGTCTGACAGATTCAAAAGGCCGCCACATCAACTTTAAAAATACGATCATAATTATGACATCAAATGTCGGAGCAAGCATGATTACTACAACTTCAAGGTTAGGCTTCTCAACTTCCGATGATGAATCGAAAGACAAATACGAAAAACTCAAAGAAACTGTTACAGAAGAGATGAAGAAAGCTTTCAGACCTGAATTTTTGAACCGTATTGATGAAACTATCGTATTTGCTCACCTCACACAGGAAGAAATCAGACAGATTGTAGATTTAATGCTGAAAGATCTCTTTAAGCGTCTTGCTGAACGTGAGCTTTCAGTTGAGGTTACAGACGAAGTTAAAGATCATCTGGCTAAAAACGGATACTCGGAAGCTTACGGTGCAAGACCGCTTAGACGTCTTATACAGCGTAAGATTGAGGATAACCTTGCTGAAGAAATTCTTTCAGGCAAGTATGCTCCGGGTGATACTATCAGGATTACACTTGTGGATGATAAGATTACCTTTGAAAAAGCTCCGAAAAAACGGGCTAAAGCTAAAGAAGAAGCAGAGGTTACACAATCATAATTCAAAAGACCGCCGTTGCTGGCGGTCTTTTTTGATAATAGAGGGGGGAGGGGCAACCGAGGCTATAGGCTGTCTTGAAATAATTTCAGGGCAAGTTCTGAACTTGTTTATCTTCTTTTGCCGAAAACTTGTTTTCGTGCAAAATGGCTCCTGGCGACAGGGTCTCGTTGTTTAGAGATGCAGTACTTCATAAGGACAGGTTCACACAAAAATTTTAAGATCCTGAAATAAATTCAGGATGACAAAATTTTTGATTCGCTTTGTCAAACAAGTTAAGCATGACCGCATTACGCATATTTAGTTGTAAACTGCGATATAAATCCCCAAAATCGCCCCTTGCTATTTCAGGGAAAATAGATTAAATTAGAAGTAAGGTTGCGTATGAAAAAATTTTTCTATAAGGCTTTAACAAAAGGAAAAATGGATGAAGTGAGCGGCTATATTGATGCCGAAACTCCGCGCGAAGCGCGCGAAAAGGTTGTAAAACTCGGCTTTTTGCCAACAAATATTTATGAAGAAAATCCGCTTGCCACGAAAACAGTTAATCCCGCTGACAGCCCGACGCTTCCGGTAAAACATTTGAGCCTTAATGAGAAGATATTTTTTACCTCTGAGTTACAGGTAATGCTTTCGTCCGGAATTTCAATAATTGAAGCCTTGAATGTTATTATTGAACATGCTCATAAACCTAAGATAAAAATTCTGGCGAAGGATTTGCAGCAGAAGATTGCACTTGGCTCAACTTTTGCTGACGCTGTCAGACCTTATGAAAAAGTTTTCGGTGAAGTATTTGTGAGCTTATGCGTTTCCGGTGAAACCTCCGGCGAACTTGATAAAACTCTCGGGCGCATGACAGGTTTGCTTAAAAAGCAGGATGATTTAAAAGGTAAAATTCTCGGTATGTCAGTTTATCCGGTTTGTCTTGTTATAATTATTATTGCAATATTTTTGTTGTGCGGGTTTTATATTTTCCCGACACTTGTTGACACTGCAAATATTAAGCCTGAGGATGTTCCGTTTACTGTAAAATGGGTCATTGATACCTGTAATTTTCTCAGGCACAACTTAATTCTTGTTATTATTCTTCTAGCGGGTGGTATTACGGCACTTATTAAAGTGTGGGAGCAGAGTTCCGTAAAACGTTTTTTTGACCGACTTTTGCTAGATATTCCTATAGTTTCGGATTTTACAAGATTTGTAAACCTTTCATCATTTTTTGCGGTTATGAATGTTGCCTATGAAGCCGGTGTTCCGATTTCTACCAGTTTGGAGCTGGCGTCGGGTTCTATTTCAAATTATCTGATAAAAAATCAGGCAAAGAGTATAGAGGTAATGATTTCAAAGGGGCAGCCTCTTTCGCAGGCGTTCGGGGGGACTGAATTTATCCCTCCAACATTTAATGTTATGGTTGCAACGGGTGAGCAGAGCGGCAGGCTTGGTGCAATGTTTAGAGATATTGCAATTGCTATTGACAAAAAGCTTGATATGGTTGCAGATGCGCTCGCAAAAGCTTTTGAACCGGCTCTGACAGTTGTTATAGGAATTGTTGTTGCATATATTGTTGTGGCAATGCTTCAGCTTTTTGCCGGGATGTTTCAGTCGATGATATGATTAGAATAGTAATTACATAGTTGAAAAGAAGCGGAAGATTTGATATAATAAAAAAGACAGCGGAAAAGCCAAAGAGATGCTGAACTAAATTCAGGTCAGGCTCTGAACTTGCTTCAGGATATTAAAAATAAAGAGTACACGAAGAGGAATATCTATAAATGTTTTCTCGAACACGCTCCCGCTCTGCTCCCGCTATCGTCTCGAAAACATTTATAGATATTCCAAAGAAAAGTAATAAAAAAGAAAAAAGCAAAGGAGATTAAACGATGGAAAAGTCAGGTATAGCAAGGATTTACGGGGGGGGGGGCCAGTAGTTTAAGCTCCTTAACCGGCACAAGACCAGGGTTACAGGCAGCCGACCGAGGCAAAGCCTTTAGTTGGCGTGCATTCTGGCGACGGCTGCAAGAAATAAAATCCCCCCTGCCCCCCTTTACAAAAGGGGGTATAACTACTAAGACCTCCCTTCCTAAGGGAGGTGGCACGGAAGTGCCGGAGGGTTTTGTTAACACAATAAACCCTTCAACCATACGTCCGTTCAACGAGAGCATTCCTGTCGGATTAGTAACGGAAGTGCCGGAGGGAAAACCCTCACCTGAATTTGTAAATTCGCAGCTGCTCATTAACAAATTCTGCCCTCACACAGAGAGAGATGGCGAAAGGCACAAACGCTTCGCAGGGCTCAGCGGTACCCTTTGTATCACAAAGAAAGAGGGTAATAGCGAACGCTACTCTCAAAACAAAGAGATTCTGAACAGCGGCAACTCATGTGAGCCTCAACGATTAATGTTTCAGAATGACATATCAAAAGATGAACCTTTCAACCATTCAACTTTTCACCCGTTCAACTTCGCCGCGGTTCCCTTCC
>CASFGU010000048.1 GCA_949294395.1 uncultured bacterium | reverse complement strand
TTCTTTTTTTCTTCTTGAGATCCTGAAACAAGTTCAGGGATGACATATACTTTTTTTATGACTTTCAAATTAAATAAAAAACTTTTTGAGGCGATAGCGGAAGCAGCGCGGGAGCGTGTTCGAGAAAACATTTATAGATATTCCTCTTCGTGTACTCTTTATTTTTGTGATGCTGAATCAAGTTCTGAGCCTGACCTGAATTTAGTTCAGCATCTCTTTGGCTTTTCCGCTGTCTTTTTTATTATATCAAATCTTCCGCGTCTTTTCAACTATGTAATAAAAATTTTTCTCTCTGCCTTAAATGGTAATATTTATTTTTTTCTGACTACAATTTCATAATCAAGAATATCGAAGATTTCTAAAAGTTCAGTTACTTTTATTGTTTTGTTTCTTAATTTATTTGTTAAATTTTCAAGCGAATCGGTTTTGTTATATTTGTGGTTAATATCAACCTTCAGTCGTGTAAGAGTGCGCCCTTCCGCAGTGACAAGAAGCTTTATAAGGTTGCGAATATTTTCTTTTTGCAAAATATATTCATTCTTCATTCATTTACTATATATTGATTGAACCTTGACAATCTAACTCTATGATTGTAATATCTAATTATATAATTAGATAACTAAGGATATAGTATATAAAAATAAAAAATGGCTTTACTCTGGCAGAAGTCTTAATAACTTTGGGAATTATCGGGATAGTTGCTACAATGACGCTCCCTTCCGTTATTGCAGATTATAAGAAAAAAGAAATTCCTGTGAGGTTGATGAAATTTTATTCAACTATGCAGAATGCCATAAATAAAGCAACCGTTGACCACGGGCAGGTAAAATACTGGAATTTTCCGACGCAGCAGTCTGACTTTGAACAGACGAATGATTTTGTAAAGACGTATTTGTTTCCTTATTTAAGCGGTCTAAAGGAATGTAATAGCACAGGATATTCCAGCTTTTGTTCAAAGATAAGAAAAAGCCTGAATGAAGGTAATGACACAGGGTCTCTTCCGGTATATATATTCAGCGACGGCAGTTGTTTTACAATGACAACAGGCGGTATTGCCGAGGGAACAAGCGGAAATTTACATTTTACATATGATTACAACTGTCTCAAGAAACCTAATAAATTTAATCAGGATATATTTGTATTCTTTCTGTATTTTAAAAACGGTAAGTCCGCAAAACTTTATCCCGGGAATTATGTAACTACAGGTTTAAAAACACGCGACGAACTTCTGGAATCGTGCAAAAATCATTATTCAGATGCACACCATAAAGGAACATGTGTCACGCTAATACAATATGACGGATGGGAAATTAAGGATGATTATCCTTGGCTTTAAACAATTTTAGAACTTTTTCAATTTAGCATAAGCGGCGTCCATGGCCTTTTTGCCCTGTTTCCCGAAGTCAATCGTATACATCATGCTGTCGCCGACTTTTATGACATCCGTAATATGTCCTATGCCGAGTTTGTCGTGAAAAACGCGCTCCCCTACATTAAAAACGTATTCCACAGGCGATTGGACGTCGAAAGCTTTTTCACGTTCCGCAGCCTCCTCCATCTGACGGCGTTCTTTCTCGCGCTTTTCTTCCAGCATACGCTTTATGGCGTTATCTTTAAAGAACTCTTTAACCTTTTCTTCATCACGCTGTTTATTTGCCTGAGATTTCACAAGAATTGTCCTCTGCGGAGTGCGTTTCGGCTGTTCGTAGCCGTAAGAAGATTTTTTCGGCGCAGTACCGCTGGCAAGCCCTTTTGTCGGCGCCACAAAACCTTTGCCAAATCCTGACGACGGCTTTATATAGCCATAACTGTCAGCCTGAGCCGCAGAATATGAGTAATCCGATTTTCCTGTTTTTGCTTTAGAAACAGCGTTGCGGAAGGTAGAATTGTCGGAGGTACTTCCTTCAAATGAAATCATATTCAGCAACTGGCGCGGGATTTCCCCTATAAACCTTGACGAGTTATAGTATTTGAATTCACCCCACATCTGACGGCGTTTTGCGGAAGTGAGGTATAATTTTTCTTCCGCACGGGTTACGCCAACATACATAAGGCGGCGTTCTTCCTCCATTTCGGAAGGAACATTCAAAGATCTCAGGTGCGGAAAGATTCCTTCGTCCAGCCCTGCCATAAATACGACCGGAAACTCTAAACCTTTTGCGGCATGAAGCGTCATCAGGGTAACGTTATTTGCTATTGTATCCATATTGTCAATATCGGATACAAGCGCAACCTGCGCGAGGAACTCCCCGAGGACGTTATCTTCCTCTTCCGGTACGAATTCTTCCGCTACGTTTACGAGTTCCTGAAGGTTTTCAATATCTGCTTCGGCTTCAGGGGTATTTTGAAGCTGGAGTTCGGCAAGGTAGCCGGATTTTTCAATTACAAGGGTTACAAATTCACGCAGATTGTAATTCGGAATCGCTTCCCTGAATTTCGTAATCAGGTTAACAAAATCCAGAATTTTTGAGCGTGTCCGCGGCGGTATTTCGGTATCTTCCTGAATCCTCTGTGCAGCCGCAAAGAGGGAAATGTCTTCTCTGTCCGCAAAATCCTGCAGGCGTTTCACCGTTGTATCACCTATTGCACGTTTCGGAACATTCACTATACGGCGGAAACTCTGCGAATCATCCGTATTATAGATTAATTTCAAATAAGCGATGATGTCTTTAATTTCTTTACGGTCGTAGAATTTCAGTCCTCCGTAAATTCTATAAGGAACACCGGCAGCCATGCAGGCTTCTTCTATTGAACGGGATTGGGAATTTGTACGATAAAGAATGGCGTACTGGTTGTAATTTCCGCCGCTGTCCTGCTTTATACGGCTTACGATAAAGTTTGCTTCATCAGCTTCATCCTGCGCTTCAAAGTAATCTATAAGTTCTCCTTCCCCCTTATTGGAATAAAGAACCTTATCCACACGCTCGGTGTTGTTTTCGATAATAGCGTTTGCAACATTCAAAATATTTGCGGTCGAGCGGTAGTTTTGTTCAAGTTTGATTAATTTTGTGTTTTTGAAATCCTTCTGAAAGTTCATAATAATCGTATAATCCGCACCGCGCCAGCTGTATATTGACTGGTCGACATCGCCCACAACGCACAGAGAACGCTCAGGCGGAACTTCTGCAAGTTTATTTGTATAGAGCATGTTTACAAGATTATACTGCGCAAGGTTTGTGTCCTGATATTCATCCACAAGAATATGCTGGAAGCATTCATAATAGTGGGTTCTGATTTCTGTATTATGGTCAAGAAGTTTCACCGTCAGCATAAGCATGTCGTCAAAATCGATTGCGTTATTGTTGTTGAGCGTGTTTTCGTATTCTTCATAAATCTGCGCAATCTTTTGGGATTTAAAATCTCTTGCAAAAGTCGCAAAGGTATACGCGTCCTGCATTTTATTTTTTGCGTTGGAGATTACGGATTTAACAAGTTTCGGCTGATAAATTTTGTCATCGATATTTAACTTTTTAATAGCCTGTTTTAAAACAGCGTTTGTATCGTTATCATCGTATATTGTAAAATTCTTATCAAGTTTTTTACCGGAAGGAAATGTGTATCTGTCAACGTTTTCACGTAAAATTCTCCCGCAGATTCCGTGGAAAGTTCCGACCCACATGTATTTAACGGTATTTTCGCCAATCATACTTCCTAGACGCGCCTTCATCTCTTTTGCGGCTTTGTTGGTAAATGTTACGGCCAGAATATTCTGCGGTCTGACACCTTTTTGTATCAAATATGCAATACGCGAGGTGAGAACTTTTGTCTTTCCGCTGCCTGCTCCGGCAAGTATTAACAGCGGGCCTGCGGTTGTCTGCACTGCTTCTTTCTGTTCTTTATTAAGATTTTCCAATATATTTTCCATATCCCTATTCCCAAAATTAAAATTTTATGTTATAATCAGCATAATCGAAAAAAATTTTTATTTCAATTATTAGGATTTATTCAGAAAGTAGGAAATAATGGCAGATATTGAAAGCAATTTTGTAATGAGCGCTGATGATGAGCAAAAAAGTGAACAACCATCAATTATGGTACCGGTAGATGATCTGGATACAGTAAATGCGGATTCTCCGCATACAGTGGATGAACTTGCACAGGAACTTGCAACAATAAGACAATCAGCAAAAAAAATTGCTATTATCGGAAGCCGCAACCTTCCTATTACACACCAGCAAATGATTGAAACCCTTACAACCGCACTTGTTATGCAGGGTAATACAATCATCACCTCCGGCGGCTCCTCTGGAACAAATGCCGCTGCAATCAGAGGTGCAATGAAAGCTAATCCTGATAAATTAAAAGTTATTCTTCCGCAGACAATAGGTCAGCAGCCGTCAGATGTTCAAAACCAGCTTATCGGGGTTCCAAATATTATTGAACATGCCGACCGCGCTATGATGACACTTGCTGACGCATCCCGTGTCTGCAACAGAGAAATTATCGACGACTGCAACCAGTTAATCTGCTTCCTCTCTCATACTAGCAAAACTCTCCACAATGCAGTTCAGTATGCGGAAGAGGGTCATAAGGTTATTACCGTATTCTATCTGGATTAATTAATAACGTTGAACCGATGAATAGTTGAACTGTTTATGAGTTGAAAGGTGTTATTATAAATGTCCTCCTGAACTGGCTGCAAAATCCGTTAAGACGGAGGCGAAACGTGATTTTATGCCCCTACGTGGTATTTCAGTTCCGAACTGTAGCAAAATTCTGTCGGATTTGTAAATCCGACCTACTTACTTCAGAGCCCTATTACTCGCAATCAAGGAACCGTAGTATTAGTTTTCGAAACGATAGCGGGAGCGTGTTGAGAAAATTAATACTACGGTTCTTTAAATGATACAATGGATTGCCGGATTTGTATATCTGACCTAATTTTCTTTATTGTTAAGCTGTATGCCTACTTCATAAAGTCTTAGCGTCTTTTCAAATCCTTCAACCCCTCAATAGTTCGTTTACCCGTTCACTTCTTAATTACCTATTTAATTTCTTTTGCCACCACATCGGTAATGTCATCTCCCCCAAAGTAGACAATATTTTTTGGAAGTACAAGGTCATAGTTTAAACTTCTTGCCTTTTCAACAACCGCTGCACGTATATCGCTGTCAATTTTTGTCAGTTTCTGATTGTATTCGGTGTCAAGTGCAATTTTTTTATCGTTAATCATGTTTCTGTATTTTTCTTCTATTGCTGCAATTTTAGCAGGGTCTGTTTCTTTTGAGATTTCGGCTTTTGCTTTATCAAGAGTTGCCTGAATATCCTTTACTTTAGTTTCCTGTTCGGCTTTCAGAGCTTTAACAGCAGAAGAATTTGCAACTATTTTTGTTGCGTCGATTACGGCAACTTTCGGAGTTGTGCCGTCAGAAACAGCTATATTATTTACTGAATATCCGAGGACAAATGCACTTACCACAAAAACTGCAATATAAATATTTTTTTTCATATAAATCCTTTCTCTTACAAATAAAGTTTAAGCGGGTAAATAAAAAATTTTTATCCGCCGCCCGGGGAGTGATTGGCGATAATGTGACAGAAAAAAGTCTTTCCTGTCGGATTGGCAAATCCGACCTACTTTCTTTTTTGTGGGGCTAAAAGCCCAACCTACTCCTTTTATTGCACTTAATGTCCTAACGTCTTTTACTTTCCTGTCGGATTAGTAAATCCGACTACATTACTACATTACTAATGTTAAACCATTCAACTTTTCACCCGTTCAACTTCGCCGACGTTCCCCTCACCCCTAACCCTTCACTTTTTTATCGGCTGTTGATGGACTAAACGACTTAACGTCCTATCGTCTTTATTTAACTCGAAACCATGCTATAATCAAAAGTATGAACGAGAACTTAAAACAAACATTAAAACTTCTGCCCTCGCTTCCGGGGTGTTATATTTATTACAATAAAGATAACGAGATAATCTACGTCGGCAAGGCAAAAATTCTCAAACGCAGGGTGATGAGTTATTTTAATAAAAAACACCACGACAGCGTAAAAGTTCAGGTGCTCGTATCACAAATTGAGCGGATGGAATACATTATCACAAACACCGAAGTCGAAGCGCTCATTCTCGAAAGCCACTTAATCAAAAAACATAAACCTAAATACAATATTCTTCTGAAAGATGACAAAAAATATCCGTATTTTCTTATAACTGATGAAGATTTTCCACGGATTACGGTTGTTCGCAAAAAAAACATGAACCCTGAAAAAGGAAGATATTACGGTCCTTATACTGATGTCCGCGCAATGTATTCGACACTTGATTTTTTGAAGAAAATTTTCCCGCTGAAACAGTGCAAATCCCCGAAATTCAAAGACCGCCCGTGTCTGTATTACCAGATAGGACGCTGCATGGCGCCATGCCAGAATAAAGTTACGAGTGAGGAATACAAAAACCTTGTAAAGCAGGCGGAACTTTTTCTTGCCGGCAAGCAATCTGAACTAATGGCACAGTTGATGGAACAGATGCAAAAATATGCGGCCTCCGAACAGTTTGAAAAAGCTGCACGCCTCCGCGACAGCTATAATGACTTAAAAAAGACGCTCGAAAAGCAAAAAGTCGTCTACGAAAATACTAAACTTAACGAGGATATAATTTCCATGCTTAACGAGGACGGTATTTTTGCAATCGTAATTTTGATGATTAGAGAAGGCAGGCTTATTGATAAAAAAGATTTTGTTTACGAAGTTGAAGAGGAAGATAAAACCGAATTTTTTGCAACTTTCTTCAAAGAATATTATAACACCTTGCAGCTGGAATTCCCGGATAAAATTGTTTCCAATGAACTTGAACAGGTTGGCGAAAAAGCTTTGTATGAGGAGTGGCTTGAAATTATCGCGCACAAAAAAGTAAAAATCAGTTATGGTAAATCAACTCAGGGCAAAGAGCTTCAGATGCTTGCGGATAAAAACGCGCGGGTTGTTCTCGACAATGCAAAAATTAAAAAAATGGTCAGAATTAACGAGGACTTCAACGAAATTGGCTCCTATCTGGCGGAAAAATTACAGCTGCGAAACTTCCCGCACAGAATGGAATGCTACGACATTTCCCATATTCAGGGTACAAATACTGTAGCATCAATGGTTGTGTTTATAAACGGGCTTCCTAAAAAATCAGAATACAGAAAATTCAAAATCCGCTCGACCGAAGGAAAACCGGACGATTTTCAATCAATGAAGGAAGTTCTAACGCGTAGAATGTCACATCTCGGCGAGAAAAAATGGGAAAAGCCGGATTTAATGATAATTGACGGCGGCAAGGGGCAATTATCAAGCGTTATGGAAATTATAGAGGGATTAGGCGTGAAAGATATTGACGTTGTGAGCCTTGCAAAACGCAATGAGGAAGTTTTTCTTCCGCACCAATCAGAGCCGGTAATTCTGCCTAGAGATTCAGGCGCGCTTTTTCTTTTCCAGAGAATAAGAGATGAAGCGCACAGGTTTGCAATCACTTACCACAGAAATCTGCGCTCAAAAGCCTTAAAAAAACAATAACCCCTATTCTTTAACGTCTGTGATTTTACCTCGGTTATCGATTCTTCTTTTCCAGCAATCTTTTAAATTTCCGACAACATTTGGCTTATTAAACCAGCGCTGAACGTATCTCTCATTCTGTCCGAGAGAACCCTCCATTTTTTCCTGAGTATTAATATTATACAGAGCTTCCGAAATACCTATGCTTATCCTGACATGAGGAGTCGGCTCCTGCACAACGTCCATTGACATTTTCAGGTTATTATATTTTTCGGGCTGAAAACTTTTATCCGATGTCCCTGAATTTGCGTCGAGTATTAATTTTTTTAATTCCTGTGCCAACTGATTTAAAGACTTTCCCATAAGTTACCTTCTTAATTGTTTAAGCTGTGTATCGGTGCCGGTATTCGCCCTCCACGGTTCACAAAATCTGCAGATGAGAGTTTGTTTACAGGCATTACCGGAGCTTCGCCGAGAAGCCCGCCAAATATAACTTTATCTCCGACTCCTTTTCCGATTGCAGGAATAATCCTTACGGCAGTTGTTTTTTTGTTAATCATGCCGATTGCCATCTCATCTGCAATAATTCCGGCAATGGTGCTGTTTGGAGTGTCACCCGGAATTGCTATCATATCAAGTCCGACAGAACAAACACATGTCATTGCCTCTAGCTTGTCAAAGGTCAAACATCCCTTTGCAGCAGCTTCAATCATTCCTGCATCCTCTGACACAGGAATAAATGCGCCCGAAAGTCCTCCGACATGCGAACTTGCCATAATACCGCCTTTTTTCACCGCATCATTCAGCATTGCAAGGGCGGCGGTTGTTCCGTGCGCTCCGGCGTGCTCAAGCCCCATTGCCTGAAAAATCCCCGCAACACTGTCACCTTCAGCCGGAGTAGGTGCAAGCGACAGGTCAATTATGCCGAACGGTATCTCCAGCCTTGCGGCAAGTTTTCTTCCTACAAGTTCTCCTGTTGAAGTTATTTTGTAGGCAATTTGTTTAATCTTATTTGCAAGTGTACTCAAATCTGCATCTTTCGGGAGCGCCTCAATTGCCGCCCTGACAACACCGGGGCCGGAAACTCCAACATTCAAAGCGCATTCAGGTTCTCCAATCCCGCAAAAAGCCCCTGCCATAAACGGATTATCTCCGGCAGAGTTGCAGAAGCAAACCAGCTTCGCAGCGCCAAGACCGTCTTTATCTTTAGTAAGCTCTGCCGCTTTTTTTATTGTATCTGCCATTTTTAAAACAGCATCCATATTGATACCGGCTTTTGAGGAGGCAAGGTTTATGGAAGAACAGAGGCGTTCGGTTTTTGCAAGCGCTTCCGGAATACTTTCTATCAAAAGATTGTCGCCTTTGGTGCACCCTTTTTCAACAAGTGCGGAAAACCCGCCGATAAAATTAACCCCGACAGCTTTTGCCGCATTATCAAGTGTCTGCGCAATCTTTACATAATCTGGGTTTTTGCAGGCTTCACCAATGAGTGCTACGGGCGTTACTGAAATTCGTTTATTTATAATCGGGATGGAATACTCGTTTTCTAAATCATCCGCATAAGCAACGAGATTTTTTGCGTATTTAGTAATTTTATTGTAAATATTTTCGCATACAACATCGACATTACTGTCTGCACAATCCCTCAGGCTTATTGCCATTGTGACAGTCCTGATGTCAAGATTGTACAGCTTTATCATATTAATTGTTTCTAAAATAAGATTTTCGTTAATCACCGCCATAGTTTAACCCGAACATTCTTGAGATGCTCTTTGCCTTTACTCTTAATTTCAATTCTACACGACGGCTTTTTGCGTAATCTTCTTGCCCGTCAGCCGTCAGGACAGGTTCCGAGAAACTTCTGCCTTCTACAACAATCATTTTCCTTAACTGTTCACCGTACTGCGGATTGTATTTTGTCTTAAACATATAATTTTCTACCGCATTTGCTCTTAAAAGGCTCAGTTCCATATTTTTGGCAAACTGTTCTTCAGGAGTTTTCAGACCCTGAAACATCTGGGAATCCGTATGCCCCTGAACAACAATATTAACAACATTTTCGTATAAAGAAGGGTTTGAAAAAAGTGTATCAATATATATTGGAACAAATTTGTCCAGATAAGCCTTGCCTTTGGCGGAAAGTGTGTAACTCCCCACATCAAAAAGTTCAAGATCCGAAATTTTGACGTTTCCGGTAAGTTTATCCACTTCCGCGTCAATATCTGCCTCCTTAAGCCTGTCTGCCAGCTGTTCGGAAGCTTTCATCTGATTCTGCTGTAGTTCAACCGTTTCCTGAGTAAAACCGGTCATGGCAAGTACAAACAGTGTCATAAAGATAATTGCCAGACCTAACAACAAGTCTGACATTGTTGTCCAGAATATATTATCGTTGCCGTCTTCTATTGCTGCTTTTTTACCGTATATAGCCACTTTTTATACTCCGTTAGAATAACTCATCCACCGCATCCGATTTGCTGGCCTTTGCAACCTCTTTCATCTGCTTGTTCATCAGGTTCATGCCGAAAATAAGGTTCTCCAGATAAGGAACAAGGTTCCCTGCAATGCCGGAATTGAGTGCTATTTTAAAGTCGTTAGGCAGACTTGCAATAATATGCTGCATTGCGTTGTTTTGAATTTTTGTTTCTCTCAAAAGTTCAAACAGGAATTTCTCCGATGAAATGTTGTCAAAGAGTTTTGCAATCAAATCCTGAACTTTCCCGAGAGGCTGACGGCAGAGGAGATTGTAGGTAATTTTTTCATAAATAATAAATATAAGTGAAGAACCTACCGCAAATACTGATACAAGCGCCGCAATCTGCATGGAACTCATCAGCTGTGCAACTGAAGCGATTGTTCTTTCCTGAGATGAAAAGTCAATTTTACCGAAAGCAATTGCAATGTTTAAGAACGTAAACAACGGCCCGAAACCTGTCAAAATGGTTGAAACAGACTGCATAAATTTGTAGTTAAATTTTGAGGTGACAAGCGCTTCTTCATTAAAAAAGTAAAGCGGGTCAACCGTTGTTTGAATATTCTGTACGGTCGTAGACACCTCTTTATAAGTAAGATTGTTATTGGCACCTTTCAGAGCAACGGATTCAGAGAACACAAGTGTGTTTTTAAATTCCATCCACGTATTTGATACATAAGGGTTCATCATCATCCACTCATCAATTTCTTTGAAACGGAAATTTAAATCTGTCTTTTTAAAATTGCTGAAAAATGCAAAAAGAATCATAAGATTTTTGTTTACAAATTTATACTTTACAACACAGAAAATAAGTGAAGATATAAAAGTAAACAATACGATTAAAATCGGAATATCCGTAAATATATGAATTAACATTCTCATAACGCTGAAATCTCCATTCTAAAGAAAATCGTACCATACTTTCATAAGGCGGGCAAAAATATTAAGAAGCACTAACAATTTCTACACCGTTTTAAGGATATTTTATGCATTTTGTTAAAGAAAAATTTTTGTTCTCCGATACAAAAAATACAGATATGGAAAACAAAAGTTTTCCATACCTCCTCCCCAAGTCTGGTAGCCGTTCTTATTCTAAGACGGCTTTTTTTTTGCAAAAAATCTGCTATAATAAATATGTGAGCGATATTGAAAAAAATTATGAAGATTTTATCTCAACCGTGAGCCATGAACTGCGCACCCCTCTGACATCTATAAGGGGATTTTCGCAGACAATGCTTGCCTCATGGGACAAACTCGATGACGAAAGCAAAAAAAAGTTCATAAAAATTATAGAAGAACAGTCAAACCGGCTGATTAATCTTGTGGAAAACATGCTCTCCGTCACCCGTCTGCAAAACTCCTCACAAAACCTTATCCTCAAAGAAACAGCCGTTAAGCCTCTTATAAACACCGTTGTTTCAATAGTCAGCAACCAGTATAAAAATCATAAGTTTGAAGTTAAAATAAACGACAATACCCCGTCAATTCTGGCAGATAAGGATAAGTTCCAGCAGATTATGACAAACTTAATCGAAAACGCCGCAAAATATTCCGATGAAAATTCTACAATAAAAATTCAATCCTCCTTGTGCCGGAACTGTGAATTTGTATCAATAAAAGTTACAGATACAGGAATAGGGATTGATGAAAAAGATTACGACAAAATCTTCACAAAGTTTTCAAGAATAGACAACCCGCTCACAAGAAAAGTTCAAGGAAGCGGGCTGGGGCTTTATATTACCAAAAACCTCACAGAAAAAATGGGAGGAAAAATTTCTGTCTGCTCAAAAAGCGGAGAAACAACTTTTGAGGCAGTATTCCCAATATACAATCCGGAAAATCAGGCGAGGGCAAAATGCAGACAGTAACCCTCATCATAGATAAAAGACGCGAACTTCCCGCCAAGTATAAGAAGCTTTTGAAAAACAGGTTTTCACAGGTAATCCTGACAAAAAACCTGATTTCGGCAATGAAAATTATTCAGGATAAAGAACCCGACATGATAATAATTTCAGACAGCATAGACAGCGACCTGTCGGATTATTGCAGAAAAATCCGCGCCCTCACATATAACATGCGTCCGATTATCATTGCGCTTTCAAAATCCGCTGAACTTGAGGATAAACTGAAAGTTCTGGAAGGGGGCGCCGATGATTTTATATCGGAGCCTGTTAATCCGGAAGAATTTGTCATGCGAATAAAAGCGCATCTTCGGAGGGAGTTTGAATCAAATCTTGATTTAATGAAAATGCTTCCGAATAAAAATTACTCGCTGCGTGCAATAAAAAGAGCCTTAACCGGAAATTCCGGCTGGGCATGCCTTTATATAACTGTTGAAAACTTCCAAAACTACAGAGAAGCCTACACAAAACTTGCCTCTGACAGATTACTGCAGACATATTCAGCAATTATCACATCATCGTTAAGCGAGGACGATTTCCTGGGTAGTTTGTCGGAAAACGAGTTTCTTGTGATAACAACACCTTACAAAGCAGAAAAGATTGCAAACTTTCTAACCTTTGCCTTTGACACCGTTGCGCCTAAATTCTACTCAAAATCTGACAGTGCACGCGGATATATGATTATGCAGGGGGATGACACCGCAGGCAGGCGCTCCGATTTTATGCACACAACAATTGGCGTTGTGACTGATGAGTACAAAAAATATTCCGAGCCGCATGAGCTTATAGCTTCTCTTTTAAATATTCACCGCACAGCAGACCGTCCGTCCGGCTCTAATTATCTGATTGAGCGTGCGAAACTTTCCGCCAGAGATTCCGTTTACCAAAAAAATTACAACCGGAAGATTTCCATTATCGAACCCGATGAAGCAATGACTCTTTTATTAACCACTATATTAAATATGCAGGGTTATGAAACCGAAACATTCAGGCAGTTCCGCACTCACAAGGATGAAAACGAAATCCCTGCAGTAATAATACTTGATGCCGGAACCGTTGAGGAAAAATCAGGGCTTGAAACTGCTGCGAAAATCCGGCAAAACCCTGCATACAATAATACAAAAATAATTATTACCTCAATTTTTCATGATAAGGAACTTATCTTAAACTCGGGTGCAGACCTTTATCTGCCAAAGCCTTATGAAATTTCCACACTCGTCAAATGGGTGGAAAAATTTATCAAAGAAGTGAACGGGTGAACAGTTGAATGGTTGAAAGGATTAAGGGGTGAATGGTTTAACATTAGTAATGTAGGTCGGATTTACTAATCCGACTGGTAAGACTTTAAGATGATAAGAGGTAAGTCAGGCATACCTCACTGCTTAAAGAAACTTATACAGGAGGTTCCTCATCCGGAACATAACGAAACAAATCATTCGGAGTACATTCCAGAGCATAACAGAGTTTATTAATTGTTTCAAATTCAATTGACGTTGTTTTATCATGGTACAAGTTATAAATAGTATTATATCTGACATTAGCAATTCTTGCTGTTTCAGCAATAGTCAATCTTTTTTCGCCAATTAGTTTTGAAACTTTATTATATAACATATAGCCAATTGTATAATATTTTTCATTAAGGGTTGATTTTACTCTTTATAGAGAGTAAAATCTTTTTATAGAATAAAAAATTAGCAATATAACTTAACCAATAAGAGGTAAAAATGGACGAAAGAGAAATATCACAACTAGCAGATGCCGCACTGCAGATTAACAGTCTATGTGATATTACACGTACATATTCGGATGCGTTTGACAGTGATGAAATGCTCAGGATTAACCTTTTAATTGAAAAAATTCAGGAACAGAATGAACGTATTATTACGCTTTTCAAAGAGAAAAAATTTATTCCTTAATATGGTATTCGATATACCGGTATTTTATTAATTTACCCCGCCCCGCTCTGCAAGGCGGGTTCCTTTGTTTCCGAAGAAAATCTTTTGTCGGATTGGTAAATCCGACCTACCACTACTGCCTTATCTGACATACCGGAATAGTAGTATTGATTTTCGAAACGATAGCGGGAGCAGCGCGGGAGCGTGTTGAGAAAATTAATACTGCTGTTCCTCTATAAATATGTTTGCCGGATTTGTAAATCCGACCTGCTTCTTATAGTCTTTTTTAAACCATGTGCATGTTATCGAAAATTTCTTTTCTCTGAACCCAGATTTCCATACCGAGTTCTTTTCCGGTTTCAGTGAGTGCGTCTTTAATTTCTTTGAAATTGTACTTTGATTTTCCGATATTGCCGAGCAAAAACATTACAAAATGCCCCTGCATCAAGGTTTGTTTTATATCCTCAATATTAACTTCATATTCAGCAAGCACTGCTGTAACTTTTGCAACAATACCCACTTTGTCTACTCCTGATACTGTTACGATAATTTGTTGTTCGGACATGGAAATTCCCCGCTTTCTTCTTGTTCTTCAACTGTAACTGGAACCGGCGCCGGCTTTACTTCTGCAAGCCAATCCCTGTTAATCCATTTGCCTAACTGATATTTCTGGCAGTATGACTTCAAATCTTTTTTAACTTCCGGCGCAAGAATATACATCGCTATAATATTCGGAAGCGACATGGCTATCATCATAGCATCAGTTATATTAATAACAGAAGTTACATTCAGCACCGAGCCGATTACAATAAATCCGCAGTATATAAATTGGAATAGAAGTGTTCGTTTTTTCCCCTCTCCGAACAGGAAGTTCCATGACTTTTGACCGTAATAAGCCCAGCTTATTATGGTAGACAGGGCATACAGAAGAACAATTCCGGCAAGAAGTGTCGGGAAAAACGGCATAACTGATGAAATTGCATCGGATGTCATCTCTATCCCTGATGTGTGACCGGCATGGGTTTTATATACACCGGTAATTACAATGGCAAAAGCAGTCATTGTACACATAAATCCTGTCAAAAACGGGTCTAAAAGTGCTACAAACCCCTGCGAAAGCGGTTCATCTGTTTTGACTGTTGCATAAACAATCGGAGCAGAACCTGTTCCTGCTTCATTTGACTGAACAGAACGGCGCAAACCCATAATCATTGCAACAAACATTCCGCCGTAAACGGATTCAGGCTTGAACGCTTCTTTAACAATAATCCATGCTGCATGCGGAATTAATTTGAAGTTGCAGATGATAACTGCCAGTGCCGCAAACAAATATATAAATATTTTCAAAGGAACGATTTTTTCAGTAACTTTAACAATATTTTTGATACCGCCGATTACGATTAATCCGACAAGTATTGCCATACCGAGTCCGATTACCCAGTGAAGGTTGTGCATAAATCCGTTTTCTCCGCCGCAGACATTTACAAACTGGTTGGCAGCCTGATTAATCTGAATCATGTTTCCGCCGGTTATCCCCCCGCAAATACAAAGGATAGCAAAGATGACAGACAGAGGCTGCCCGAGCCATCTGAGTTTTTTTCTGGTTAAGCCGTGCGCCATATAGTGCATAGGCCCGCCGGAGATTGAACCGTCTAGGTTAAATCTTCTGTATTTGACGGCAAGCGCCGCTTCCACAAACTTCAAAGACATCCCCAGAAGCGCTCCGACAATAATCCAGAAAGCCGCCCCCGGCCCGCCCATTGAAATTGCAATTGCGACACCTGCAATACTTCCAAGCCCGATTGTTCCTGACAGAGCAGTCATCAAGGCTTGAAAAGGCGATACTTCCCCTTCATCATCCCCGTTTTTACCTTTTTTAGGTCTAAAAACATTGTCAAAGGCGTGTTTAAAGCCCCATACGGCAATCCCTCTCAGGTAGAACGTGAAAAATATTCCCGCAAACAAAATCCAGAAAATAATCAATGGAACATCAGCTCCGAAAACGTGAACCGGGAAAAATATCAGACTTGCTATTTTGTCGGAAACAGGCGCGATGTTTTTGTCCATAAATGCGTCAATACTAAATGCCTGAGCCTGTTGTACGCTGATTAACATTGTAAAAAGTGCGGTTAAAAATTTTTTCATTAATTTCTCTTCCTTTCGAGTATGTTCGGCCGTTTATCCTCAGGGGTAAATTAACCAACTTAGTTAATACTAGCAAAAACATGCCTGCATGATGTCAAATCTTTACAAAATCTTAAAAATTTGTTGCAAATAATGGTTGCAGCAGGCTGTTTTTGTGTACTGTTTAATCGTAGAGAAACTATTGCAGCGCAATGCTTTTAAGCTATCGCTATCCATACTTTTTATAAATTGAAAAAGTTTTCTTATTTCTTCAGCATCAGGTACGGTTAAAAATCCGTTTACCTGATTTTTTATTATTCCGTCAACCCCGTCGTCTTTTGTGGCTATTGTAATACAGCCGGATGCCATCGCCTCTAAATAAACCATACCAAAGGTTTCGTTGATACTCGGCAGTATAAAAATATCGCTGCCGCGCATTCTTTCAAGAACTTCATCATGCGGAAGCGCACCCGTAAATTTTACATTTCTGTCAAGTTTTTCTAAATATTTTCTGCCGCTGCCATCCCCTATTACAGTCAATTCAAAACCTTCCAGATTTTTTAGGGCAAGAATAACTTTATCAATATTTTTTCTTTTTTTAAAGTTTGCGCAGGTCAAAACTTTCACAGGTGAACGGAGAGGGGTGAAGGGGGAAGTCGTAATAATATTCTCATCCACTCCGGATGGAGCGGTGAAGGTTTTCCCTTCAAATTCAGGATAGAGTGCAAGAAGTTTTTTCCGGAGAATTTCTGACCTGCAGGCTATTGCTTTTGCATTTTGCAGTGCATCTTCCAGACGTTTTTTGAAGTGCAGCCTGTAAAGCGGGCTTGTGAGGACTGTCAAATCAGAATTATGTATGCCTGCAACGAACGGAAGGTTAAGTCTGTTCGCAAATAAGATTCCAGACGGCATGTGAGCTATAACTATGTCGTAGTCAAGCTTCCGGTTAAGTTTTCTTTTAACATTAAACCAGAATGGCGTCCAGTAATTTATATTATATATATCCTTATACAGGCCGGTTTTGTAGAACGGTTTTTTGCGGATAAAAGAGTTGAGGATAAAATTAGGTTTTATCACATCAACGCTGTGACCGGCTTCTCTAAAACCTTCAACAAAATCATATAAGGTTCGCGGCGTTGTTTTTTCTGTTTCAGTAACGGGATATAAGTCTGTGATGAATAAGATTTTCATAAATGTATTATATCATATAAATAAGGTTAGGACGCTAAGAGCAATTAAAATGGCAATAAGACGATGAAGCAATAAATTATGTCAGGTTAGTAAATTCCACCTGCACAAAACAATGAGATTTAGAACAGTGACAATTTATGTGAGCCTGGACGATTAACGTTTCAGAATGACATCTCAAAAGTTGCACCTTTCAACCATTCAACTTTTCGCCCGTTCAACATAACCGCCCCTCTCCCGCCTCCGGCACCCTCCCCTGTGTGTGGATTGTTAACATTTCATTGCAATAAATTTTAAGATTATTGTCCTCCCCTAGAGACCCTGCCGCCCGCCCCGCAAATGGCGGGAACTGGAACGATTAAGTATCGTTTTGTGAGAGGAAATGGATCTCTGATTTCGAAGAGGGGTTATCAATGAAAAATTAACAGACGCCCCGCAGAGTGAAGGAATTAGTTGAACGCTTCACCCATCACTCTTCACTTCATTTACCCCTCCCTATTCACAATAATAATTTTGTGCTAGACTGAATTTATGTTTACCGGAATAATCGAAGAAATCGGCATTATACAGGGATTTACAAAAAACTCAAACGGTGCATCAATTACTGTGGGGTGCAACAGTGTTCTCGAGGATACAAAAATCGGCGACAGCATAGCAATTAACGGCTGCTGTCAGACTGTCACAAAAATGACGGCGGACAGCTTTTCGGCAGACGTAAGCCGTGAAACCCTACGCGTTTCAACGCTCGGGGATTTCAAAACAGGCAGCAGAGTAAACCTTGAAAGAGCACTCACCCCTTCTACAAGAATCGGCGGGCATATTGTTCAGGGTCACGTTGACTGCAGGGGAAAATATCTCGGGGATATGACATTTGAAATTCCCGATACAGAGGCAAAGTATGCCGTCTATAAAGGTTCAATAGCCGTAAACGGTGTGAGTCTTACGATTGCTGAAACAAAAGGTAATATATTTAAAGTTGCAATTATTCCGCATACGCTGGAAAACACAACCCTCAAGGATTTAAAATACGGCGAGTATGTAAATATTGAAACAGATATTCTCGGACGGTATGTTGAAAAATTTTTATCAAGGCAGAATAATAATATTACCACAGACTTTTTAAAGGAGAACGGATTTATATAATGGAAGAAGATTTCAAATTTGATTCGATAGAAGAAGCGATAGAAGATTTCAAAGCAGGAAAACCCGTAATCGTAGCAGACGACGAGGACAGAGAAAACGAAGGCGACATAATCTGCTCCGGTCAGATGGTTACGCCGGAAATAATAAAGTTTATGGCAGAGAAAGCAAAAGGGCTTATCTGTCTTGCAATTTCTCCGGAAATAGCCGAAAAATTACAGCTTCCGCAGATGGTAGAACAAAACACAGAAGGCATGAAAACCGCCTTTACCGTAAGTATAGATGCAGCTGAAAAATACGGAGTCACCACCGGAATTTCCGCGTTTGACCGTGCAAAGACCATAGAAGTGGCACTTGCGCATGATGCGGTGCCGTCTGATTTAAACAGACCCGGGCACCTTTTCCCGTGCGTTGCAAGAAGGGGCGGGGTTTTGCAAAGAACCGGTCATACAGAAGCTGTTGTTGATTTAGCAAGATTATGCGGTCACACTCCTGCAGGGCCTATGTGTGAAATTATGGATGATGACGGGCATATGATGCGCAGAGATAATTTGAGAAAGTTTGCCGACAAATACGGTATAAAATTTATCTCGGTTGCAGAACTTATTGCCTACCGTCTCAGATTTGAAAAACTTGTGAGCCGTGAGGCGGAAGCAGACTTGCCTACAAAATACGGGCATTTCAAAATTTACGGATATGTAAACAAAATTACCGGACAGGAACATGTTGCGCTTGTAAAGGACGACGGCAGCGATAAGATTCCGCTGGTGAGGGTTCACAGTGAATGTCTGACCGGCGACATATTCCACAGCCTTAAATGCGACTGTAATTCCCAGCTCCACGGGGCTTTGAGAATGATTGAAAAATACGGAAAAGGCGCGGTTGTGTATTTAAGAGGTCATGAAGGCAGGGGTATCGGACTTGTTAATAAGATAAAGGCTTACAGGCTTCAGGAAAAAGGACAGGACACCGTTGAGGCCAATCTTTCTTTAGGATTTAAAGAGGATTTGAGGGATTACGGCGTCGGGGCGCAGATTATACTTGACCTTGGCTACAGAAAGTTTAACCTTATTACCAACAACCCTAAAAAAATCATCGGTTTAAAGGGTTACGGGCTGGAAATAAATGATATAATAAAAGTAGAGTCCGAAATTACCGACTACAACAAACGATATATGGCAACTAAAAAAGAAAAAATGCACCACATGCTGTAATGCCTGCAGCTTCACGCCCTGCAGCCGCCGGACACACGCAGTTCAAACAAGGATAGAATTATGGAAAAAACATACAAAGCCAGATTACTAAACGAAGAAGATTATGCAGGCTTTGAAAGCGTTTATAACGATTTCAAGGACAGAGCAGTCGAAGAATACAAGTTTGAACTGAATCCGCTTGAATACAAAGATTTTTTAGAAGCAGTCCAAAAAGAATTAATCAAATGTATTGTTCTTCTGGAGGATAGTATCCCTGTAGCATTTTTAATTTATACAACTTCAATTTCGGAAGCGGTTGAACTTAATATTATCCATTCATACAATATGGAAAATATTGAGGAGCGTGCCAAATATCTTATAGAGGAATTTTTGAGAGAAACAGAATACGACAGAGAGGATAAAGTTGTCTGCTACCCTATGCTTGGAGCACAAAAAAATTTAATTCATACCGCAGCAAGATACCGATTTAGATTTATCGGAATTGTGGTTCTGCGCTTTATGATGTTCGGTACAAATTCAAAAGAAATTCTTGCAATGGCAGAGCTTCCTGAACTTGAAAAAGATTACGAACTTACGGAATGGAATGAAAAATACTTTGACGATGCGGTAGAAGTGGTAAACGAAGCTTTTACAGAGAGTGCCGACGCGCTTTTTGATCCGCGGTTCAAAACCCGCGAGGGCACTGATGACATAATAACAAAGATTGTAAAAAACCTTTACGCGGAATTTTTGCCTGAAGCCACCACCGTTCTTTTATACAAGGGCAAACCTGCAGGTTTTTGTTTTATGAATCTTACAGGCGGTCAGATAGCAAATATTCCGATAATGGCGCTTTCGAAAGAACATCAGGGCAAAGGGCTTTCCAAACAGATGCTTAAAAAATCTGTTGAAAAATTAATTCAGATGGCAGAAACAGGAACTCGGCCGATAACAGAAGTTAACACAACGACTGAAACAAATAATTTTCAGGCGTTGAAACTATACAGACACATAGGATTTAAAGAGGATTACAACTACCCGCAGGCATACCTGCCGGCGGTATAAAGAAAAGGAGAATAAAATTTATGCAAAACACACTTATAGCTTCAAAACTCAGAAGGGGGTGCAGGGGCAAGTAGCTTTCCTGTCGGATTTGTAAATCCGACCTACGTCACAGGAAAACCTTCACTCTTCACCACTCATCCTTCACTTTTTTATTGCACTTATCGTCTTAGCGTCCTAACGTCTTTAAAACCCTCGCTATCTCGGACACGCTCAGCACAAGGCCTACAGGTACACTCGATTACTAAACTGGACTTTATCTGAAAAATCATTTAAAATAAACATGTGGAAAACTTCAACTTAGGACGGATGATTGCAAAATTTGCGGGCTACCATATAACCGGCAGCTCTGTTTCCGGTGCAAAACCGCAGAGTAATGCCCCTCAGAGTTTTTCGGCAGCGCCAGCCCCGCAGCCATCCACTCCAGCCCCGTCAGCAGCAGCAGCGTCGGGTGCAAATGTTCAGATGGGTTCACTCGGTGCCGGCGACACTTCTGTTTATATTAAAGACCTGATGAAATTTCCGCGGAATCTGAACGAATTTATTTATATGCTCCAGAAAAATATGACTCAGATTCAGTTCAACAGAATGTACGAAATGGCAAACAGACGCGCGCTGTCGCAGCAGCAGGCACAGATTCTTGCACAGTTACAGGGGCTTTCCACACAGGATTTGCAAAACGCACTGAAAACGCAGCTTAACTCACAGCTTGCCGGAACTCTTAAAACCCTCCAGATTTCGCCTAACGCAATGATAAATCTGAGCGAAATTGCAGCTTTAATCCAGTCCAACGGTAAAGACGCCATTACAAAACTTATTCTTACAATGGCTTCTGCTTCAAAACAGGGAGTAGGCGACCTCTCTCAGTTAAAAGATACCGCAAAGCTTATCAACGCAAGCATAGCGCTCGCATCGCAAGAAAACCCTTCTCAAACCCTGAAAACCCTTTTGCTTTTGTACCTTCCGTGGCTGCCTCTTGCGGACGGCTCCGGATTTGATTTGGAAATAGAAACCGGCTCGGAAGGACAGGAAAATGACAGCATTCTCGTAATTACAATTACAACAATAAATTTCGGTAACGTCACGGCAACGCTAATTCTCGAAACGTCAAATTCCGTTCACGTAAGTATTTCGTGTACGGAAGATTTCCCGAAAGATGAACTTCTTAACAGGATTCAGGGGGAAGAAAAGCATTACGCAATGCAGTCGGTTATCTCTTTTGAAACAATAAACTCAAAACCTGCACCGTCAGAGCAGCCGAAAGCAAAAATTAACATGTCATCCACAAATGAAATTAACCCGTATCTGTTATTGATGGCACATGCCATTATTCGTAATACAATAATTATAGATAACAACGCATCACAGGGCGTTGTATCGCATCAGGATTAAACCAATAAGGAGAAAATAATGAGATTACTACACACAATGATTAGAGTAAAAGACATTGACGCGTCTTTGAAATTTTATACAGAACTTATGAATATGACAATTGACAAACAGAAAAGGCTTGAGGATTGCACGCTTTACTTTTTAAACGATGAAGAAGGCACCTGCCAGCTTGAACTTACATACAACGACGAAACCCCAAAAGAAGGTTATACAAACGGTACAGCCTTTGGACATCTGGCATTTTCGGTTACTTCGCTTGATGAATTTACAAAAAAACTTCACGACCTCGGATATGAATACCTTTACGAACCGTTTGATCTGAATGGCAAGGGTACAAAAATCGCTTTTGTAAAAGATCCTGACGGCAACGAAATTGAACTGATTGAAAAAGTGGTGTGGTAACGTGAAGTGAGCTTTTTTCCATCGCCCAGCAGTCCGGGAGTTTGTTAACTTTTTATTGCTACCCCTCCTCGAAATCAAAGATTTCGGTCCTCCCTCAAGGGGAGGACAAAAATCTTAAAATTTAAGGCAATAAAAAGTTAACAATGCCGCAGTCAGGAGGCAAAGTAAAAACAGGGATCAGTAATATTAATTTTCTCAACACGCTCCCGCGCTGCTCCCGCTATCGTTTCAAAAACTAATACTGCTTGTTTCTGAATAAAAGCAAAATAACGTATCTTACACAGGAACCAAACTATGCACAGGGTAGAACTTCTTGCACCGGCAAAAGATAAAGAAACAGCAATCGCCGCAATAAACTGCGGCGCAGATGCCGTTTATATTGGAGCACCCTCTTTCGGCGCAAGAAGAGCCGCGCCAAACTCTCTTAATGATATTAAGGAAGTTGTAGAATACGCGCATAAGTTCAACGTAAAAGTCCACGTAACAATAAATACAATCCTTACGGACAGTGAACTTGAAGAAGCTGCAGAACTTATCCGCAAACTCTATGACGCCGGTGTTGATGCAATAATAGTTCAGGATACCGGAATTTTAAAACTTGCTATAGACGGAAAACTCCCGCCAATTGCAATACATGCCAGCACCCAGTGCGACAACAGAAATTTAGAAAAGGTAACATTTTTTGACAATCTCGGGGTTTCCCGCGTAATCCTTGCCCGTGAAACTTCTTTAGACGAAATAAAAAAGATTTGCGCAAACACAACCTGTGAAATAGAAACTTTTATCCACGGCGCCCTGTGTGTTTCTTACAGCGGACAGTGCTACCTGAGTTACGCTATCGGAGGGCGCTCCGCAAACAGAGGCGAATGCGCCCAGCCGTGCCGGAAAAAATATTCACTCGCAGATGAAAAAGGCAATCTAATCGCAAAAGATAAATATCTGCTTAACTTGCGCGATTTTAACGCTTCAAAACATATAGAAGAACTCATAAAAGCCGGAGTCAAATCCTTTAAAATAGAAGGACGCCTGAAAGACATCAATTACGTTAAAAACGTCACCGCCTTCTACCGCAGAGAGATTGACAAATATGCGGGAAAAACCTCCTCCGGCAGAATTGAATTAGATTTTGAACCCGATGTAAACAAAAGTTTTAACCGCGGTTTCACAGACTACTTTCTTGAAGGCAGAAAAAACTGCTTCAACTTCACCTCCCCTAAATCCACCGGTCAAAAACTCGGCAAGGTAACAAAAACCGGCAAAAATTATTTTGAAATTGCAGGCGCTGAACTTTCACCGCAGGACGGCATCTGCTGGTTTGAAAACGGAGAGATGAAGGGCTGTCTTGTTAACAGAACAGAAGGTGCAAAAATTTTCCCGAATACCCGTACGCTTCCCCAAAAAGACACCGTAATATACAGAAATCAGGACACTGCCTTTGAAAAACAACTTAAAAACTCAAAAACAAAACGCCGTATCCGCGCGGATTTTAAATTTGAAAACAACACATTAACCGCAGAAGATGAAGACGGCAATAAAGCTGCACTTCCGGTAACTTCTTCCGAACTGCCGGAAAATCCTGAAAAAATGAAGGAAAATTTCATCAATCAGCTTAAAAAAACAGGCGGAAGCGATTTTTATACCGGAAATATTAACATTAACAGCGAACTTCCGTTTCTGCCTGTTTCGCAGATTAACGAAATCCGCCGGAAAATACTTGCCCTGCTTATGGAAGAACGTTTAAAAAATTACAGACGAGAATTTCAAAAACATCTCCATTATACTGACTTTCCGGAGCAGGAAATTGACTGGAAGGCAAATGTTCATAATGAACGGGCAAGAGAGTTTTACGAACACTGCGGCTGCAGGATAACTGAAATGTCTCTCGAAAGCAGCGGCAATGTTAAAGGGAAATGCCTTATGCAGACAAAACACTGCCTGAAATATGCCTTTAATATGTGCAAATCCCCCAAGAAACTCTTTCTGATAGATGAAAAAGGCAAAAAATACCGCCTTGAATTTGACTGCAAAAACTGCATGATGAAGATTTTTTCATGACTTATATAAAAGTTCCATTTGTATTTATTCATCCATATATTTACAGACAGCAATCTGTAGTTGTCATGCTTGACTTCCGCAGAAAAATACTTAAATAAATCATGTAAGATTTCATACGAAAGTATGAGTACGTAACAGCTGATTTCATATATAGTTATTACGTAGAGTAATGTAGTAGTAGAAGCAAGCGGACAGATGAGGTAGTAAAAACCGGATGGGGTTGAATTTAAGCAATATATTCCAGCGGCCTTACGTGGTAAAAGACGGCAGGGGTTCTGTTAAAAGAAAACAGGACGAAGAGTCGTCTAAATCAGCCGTCCAGACCGAACGCGAAGAACAGGCGCAAAACCAGAACGCCAGAAGCCGCGGGCTTCAGTATGTCGAAAACCAGCCAAAGCCAGCACCTGCTTATCAGAAAATTAAGCCTGACCAGTGGCAGAATGTTTACGCACAAAAAGCAGGCATTCAGCCTCACTCAAGACAAAATACGGCAGCCGCCACACAGGCTGTAAACCCTGCCGGCAATTTTTCAATGCGCAGTTCAAAAATTAACATTGCGCAGATTTTAAAAGATTTCAAAAATACAGAGCTTGCAATCGGCACCCCTCCCGAACTCGGCGAAGAGGTCGACGCATACCTCAATCTTATTCAGAAACAGGTTGTAAAAGACAATCCGAATATCAACCTTATTAAATCAAACCTCAAAAATGCTTCCTCAATTCTTGACGGATATATTTCGCAGACACTGAATAAAGATTCCAAAGTTGTAGAAAACTGGGTTGACGCGCTGTTCCTACAGCAGATTGACTTTAAATACAACGAAGATGACATAAATCCGCAGTTTCTGGTAAAATTCCCTGAAGGCTCTACCGAAAAAGCTCAGAAAGCAGAAGAAAAAGCCCCGGTAGAAGCTGCAGCCACTCAGACTGAAAAAACAGTTCAAACAGCCGCCGGTACAGCAGAAGAACAGCCTGAAATTCAGCAGGAAAAACCTTCAAATATCTATGTTCCTCAGGATAAAGAATTGAAATCGCTATTTATCCGCTCAAAAAAACTTGCCTACGCCAATGAACCGAAAAAAGCAATTGAAACTTTCCAGAAAGCTCTTGCCCGCGCGGAAGAAGTAGGCGATACAGAAACACAGTCAAAAATCTTCTACGAAATCGGACAAATCTACGACAACCACGATTACCCCGCACAGGCTCTCAAAAGCTACCACAAATCCCTTCAAAACACTACAGATACTAACATAAAAACAAAAGCTCATTACTCAATGGCGCAGATTTACGATAACGTAAATCAGATAACCCCTGCTCTTGACCATTACTTTGTATCGGTATCTTTCGGGGGCGAAAGCGATAACCTTGCCGCCCAGTCAACATCTTTAACCAGAATGGGAAATATTTTCTCGGATATGTATGAGGACAGTGCATTTGAATACTTTGATATGGCAAACGCGCTTGTATCACAGACAGATAATGCAAAAGTAAAAGGCTTTGTTGCATCAAGCACCGGCAGAGCTTACGAAAGATTCGGCGAGCCTCATGAAGCTTTAAAATCTTACTCACACGCTGTACAGAACTACACAAAGGCCGAATCCCCGCTTAAAGTTGCACAGAACTACATAAGCGCCGCAGATATTATGATTGAATATAACAGCAAAGAAAAAGCGCGCGGACTTCTGACAAAAGCACAGAAATTTGCTCAGAAAACCGATGATGTGAATCTGATGAACGAAATCCAAACCCGCCTCGGACAGCTTGGATAGACCTAAAATTTTCAGAGCCTGCCCTGAATTTAGTTCAGGGATGTCTGGAACCTTACTTTTGTCATGCTGAACTTGTTTCAGCTTCTCTTTGGCTTTCCTATGCTCTTTTATTATATTATACTTTTTTAAATAAAAAAAGCCCTCTGGATTTCAACTTCCTGAGGGCTTCATAAACAATGGAGTTAATATGCAGTGCAGCCGGTAAAATCAGCACACACCGCACGTATTATGAAAAATATCTTTTCAAAAGTCCATCAAAACCTTTTCCGTGACGGGCTTCATCTTTTGCCATTTCGTGAACAGTATCGTGAACAGCGTCATAACCTAACTGTTTAGCACGGGCAGCAATAGCAAGTTTGCCTTCGCATGCGCCGTGTTCTGCTTCAGCACGGAGTTCAAGGTTTTTCTTAGTAGAATCTGTAACAACTTCGCCCAGAAGTTCAGCAAATTTTGCAGCATGTTCTGCTTCTTCAAAAGCATATCTTTTGTAAGCTTCTGCAACTTCCGGATAGCCTTCTCTTTCTGCAACTCTTGCCATTGCAAGATACATACCTACCTCTGTGCACTCACCTGTAAAATGTGCTCTCAAACCTTCAAGAACTTCTTTATCTTCAACTTTACCGTCGCCAACTTTGTGTTCGCAAGCGTAAACTTTTTCTCCGCCGCCTACTTCTTTAAAAGTAGTTGCACCGCAAAGAGGACATCTTTCAGGAGCTTTGTCAGCTTCTGTTGACCAGCCGCATACTGTACATACAAATTTTGCCATAATTTCCACCTTTCTCAAAATACCATTTTGTTTATCAATTTTCTACTTTATTATAATAGTATAAAATAAATATTTTGTAAAGTAGGAATTATTCTTATTTTTAATATTCGTTTACATTTACTTGTTTTAAAGGTCTAGATAAGCGGCTTCACCGGCAAAGTTGAAGAGATAAACGGTTGAAAGGGTGTAAGGAACAGTGGCAAAACAAAATTCTGTCGGATTTGTAAATCAGACCTGCTATACTACATTACTTCACCTACCTCACCCTCTCCCGAATTTGTAAATTCACTGCGTTCATTAACAAATTCTGCCCTCAGCACAAGGCATACAGGGTCACTCGCTTCGCAAAGCTCAGCGGTTCCCTTTGTATCACAGTGAGAGAGGGCAATGGAAGTCCACCGGATCTTAGCGTCTAAAAACCTACTTCACCTTCTGGAAAATCATGACGTACTCGTGTTTAAAGATGAAAAATCCGCCGGCAAGAGCCCGGTAACGCCAGAGGTTTGCAGTTCTGCCTTTAGCGCGTTCGTTGCCCTGAATATCTTTTACAATAATCCCTTTAAGCCGGAAGCCGAGCTTCATCATCCGCGCCATACATTCAAAGCCGAGCGGCTGAACTTCCGAGTTTTTGTAGCTGTCACCGATTATAAGTGCTGCAAAACGGCCTTTTTCAAGTAAGTCGTAACCGTTCTGCGCAACTTTTTCAAACAGGTCATAAAATTCTTCTGTTGTTGCACAGTTTGATAAATCTTCTTTTTTATCCGAAAACTTAATAATATCATCATAAGGCGGATGAAGGATCAGGAACTGGGCTTTTTCTTCCCCCATAATCTCAAGCCTTGCCTTAACTTTTTCTTTTGCAATTTCAGAGGCACTGTCAGCGCAAATTATGTTAACATCCGTAACCAGCTGTTTCGGAGTAAATTTTTCCGAAACTTTTTCTGCTAAATCATCCTTCAATTCAACCCCGATACAGCGTCTGTGCATGTTAATCGCTTCAATACCCGAAGTTCCCGAGCCGAAAAACAAATCAAGCACAACATCGTTTTTCTTGGTAAATCTTTCGTAAAGCTGCTGCGCAATCTGCGGGATATAATTTCCGTGATATTCGTTTGAGTGCCCGCCTTCTTTTAGCCTTGACGGAAACTCCCAGAGAGTATCCGTTTTAACATGGTCGTAAGCTTTCCAGTTATTAAGATCAATATCACTGTATTTTGTAGTTTTGACAGGTTTTACAACCTGCAAATCTGCTTTCTTTAACGGTTTTAATTTTGTGTTTGATTTAAGTCTTGCCAATTATATCCCCTCCGTAACCTCGCTCTACCCGTTCTGGTGCCGGTGTTCTATTATAAACATCTATGGAACCCGACTGCTTTATCTTATTAAATTGTTTCAAATTTGTAATCAAACGTTTAGATGAATTTGTTTTTGATGTAAATTAAATTTGAATGGAGGAAGTATGTTCACCGCACAGTTTACGCTAAGCAATTTATTTATGATAACGGGCTTTCTCCTTGCAATGTATTCCTGCGTATCAAACGATATTATCCAGACGCTCGGAACGTTTTTGAGCGTTAATAAAAAGACAAACCCTGTTTACATCTGGATTTTTGCGGCATCAATAATGATTATAACAATTACAGCAGGCTGGATTGTGAATAACGGGGATATGTCATTCGGCAGGCTTACAAGAATTCCGGTAACCCATCATTTCACGATAATTCATGTCCTGCCGCCGGTTATACTTCTGATTTTAACAAGGTTTGGCATACCTGTCGCAACTGCATTTCTAATTTTGAGTGTTTTTTCAATAAGCGATATATCAGTTATCGGAATGATGCTTACAAAATCATTTATCGGGTACGGACTTGCGTTTGTATCGGCATATATAATTTACAGTATTATTGCAAGACCTGTTGAGCGGTATTTCTATTACACCCAGAAAGAAAAAATCCCTAAATACTGGATTGTTGCAAAATGGTGTTCAACAGCATTTTTGTGGTCGCAATGGCTTATGCAGGATGCGGCGAATCTTTTTGTCTACCTTCCGCGAAAAGCTTCCATCCCTGAACTTCTTTTTGTACTGACTGCATTTACTCTTTTCCTCGGAGTTCTGTCATTCAAACGCGGCGGAGAAATTCAAAAAATCGTCAAAATGAAAACTAACGCGCAGGATCCAAGGTCAGCCACAATTATTGACGTAATCTTTTCGCTGCTGCTTTTGTATTTTATAACCCTGAACAACATTCCGATGTCAACAACGTGGGTATTTATCGGACTTCTTGCAGGGCGTGAGATTGCGCTTTACACAAGACTCCGTTTTGAATCCCCGAAAAAAATGTACAAACATATTCTGAAAGATTTGACAAAGGTAACCTTTGGATTAATAGTTTCACTAGGTGCGGTAATTTTATTAACAAAATTTGATATAGTTAAAGAATTTTTTATGTCACACTTCATTTAATTGAGAGGCTTGTATGGCGAGGATAAAACAGTTATCAAAACATTTAATAAACCAGATTGCGGCAGGAGAAGTAATAGAGCGTCCTGCATCCGTTGTAAAAGAACTTGTGGAAAACTCAGTTGACGCAGGCGCTTCTAAAATAAGCGTTGAAATTTCAAACGAATGCAGGGATATAAGAGTTGCGGATAACGGCTCGGGAATTCATCCGGATGATATTATGCTTGCTTTTTCAAAACATGCTACAAGCAAAATTTCAACTGATGAGGATCTGTTCGCGATAGACACGCTTGGGTTTCGAGGAGAAGCACTCGCCAGCATTATTTCCATTGCAAAAGTAACCTGTACAACAAGGACAAAAGATTTTGAAACAGGAACAAAAGTAAAATGCGAAAACTCCGAAGTAAAAAAAGTTGAAACAGGATGCGCGGTCGGAACAATAATGGAAGTCAGAGATTTATTTTACAATATTCCTGCCCGTCTGAAATTCTTGAAAAATCCCAACACGGAATTTTCATACATACAGGAACTTGTTCAGGCTATAGCAATTTCTCATCCGAAGGTTTCCTTTGAATTAAAGAAAAACGGAAAAACAGTTCTGAAAACTTCCGGCAATAATGAACTTAAACATGCACTAAAGGAACTTTTTTCAAACAGTATTACGGATAACCTGAAAGAGGTCATGAAAACCGATGAGCTTGCGGATTTAAAGATTTCCGGTTACGTAAGCACTCCGGACTTTACACGTTCCAGCAAAAAAGATTACCACATTTACATAAATTCAAGAACAGTAAAATGTCCTGTCTTTATGAAGGCAATTGATACAGCATACAAAAATCTTATGGCAAACGGCAAATATCCGTTTGTTGTACTGAATCTTGAAATTCCTGCTGCAGATGTGGATGTGAATGTTCACCCGACAAAAAAAGAAGTTCGCTACAAAAACACTAACCAGATATTTAATTTCATAATGTCAGGCATACACGGAGGATTGTCAAACTTCGCTGAACCCCAAAAGACTTACAGTATAAAACCCGCCCCACGGCCGGCTGAAGAAAAGGTTGTAGAACTTCATTCAAAACAAAATTCGCTTGATATTTTTTATAACAAACCAGACGACGAAATTTCAATGGAAGAAGAAACTTTTGAAAAAGTTCAGAAAAATATTCCGCAGGTTACGCCGGAAACAGACCAGAAGCAGATTTTTAAACCTGTAGAAAAAGAACCCGAGCCGGAAGAAAATATTATAGGCCAGTATAAAAATACTTACATACTTGTTGAAAAAGAGGACGGATTAGAAATAATTGACCAGCACATAGCAGAAGAACGCTATATTTACGAAAAACTTAAATCAGAAAAAAATGTTGTATCGCAGTTGCTTTTTGTATCAGATGTACTGACAGTTTCTGCGACCGAGGCGGAACTTATCAAAGAAAATCTGGACAAGTTTGAACGTTTCGGCTTCGGGATTGAATTTACATCTGATACTGAATTAATCTTCCGGAAAGTGCCGCAGATGATTGCAAAAGTCAATCCGAAAGAAATTCTGTCCGATATTTTAGCAAACATAGAAAGCGACATTGACGGGCTTGAGGAAAAAATTCTTATAACAACCTCCTGCAAAGCTTCTGTCAAAGCCGGACAAAAACTTTCCACATGGCAGATGCAGGAGATTGTGAAAAAATGGCGTACAACAAAGATGCCTTACACCTGCCCTCACGGACGCCCTATTGTAAAATTTTTCCCGCACAAAGAAATCGCAGGTTTCTTCCAGAGAAACGCCTGATTTTTATTTAAAAAGTTCTATAACCTCAATTCCCAAATAATCAGCAATACTGATAATTTTATCTATAGTAATATTCAGTTTTGCATTTTCGACCTTGCCTATATATGAGCCGTCCAGATCAAGTTCCAGCGACAATTCTTCCTGCGACAGCCCCTTTGCTCTGCGGATTTTTCTCAAATTCCTGCCGAACCGCTTTTTCACATTTTTATTTTTATTCATAAAAATATTTTCTTAGGTATATTGATATAATTCCACGATTGACAGTCGTATTAAGTCATGTTAACATGCGGCTACGAGCTAATTTCGGAGGTATCAAAATGAAATACTTTACACAAGATAGAAAAGGGTTTACACTGGCCGAGGTTCTGATAACACTCGGGATTATCGGGGTTGTTGCAGCAATGATGCTACCGGCGCTTATACAAAAGCAAAATGATGCCGCAATTATTGCAAGTTTAAAGAAAAATTACTCCATACTCGCGCAGGCATTAGTCAAATCACAGGTTAAACTCGGGTTTTTTGAAACATGGAACATTGATATTTCTGACGCAAATCCTGAAGAAGGAGGTACTCCTGCTAATATGAAAAATGTATACAATAGCATAAAGCCAGAATTAAAAGTTTTGAAGGAATGCGAAGATACCGCAGGCTGCTGGCATAAGGGTATTACCAAAAATCTCGGAGGCGCAAATGTGGGACGAGATTCAACAGGAATAGGAAATGGGATTTTTATATTTAAACTTGTAGACGGTACTAATATATCTATTGATGATCACGGTTCCAGTTATGTGACTAACATGTTTGGTGTAAATTATAACAAATCAGCTTATGTTTTCTGGGTAGATGCAAACGGTGACAAAAGACCTAATACTGTAGGACGCGACATTTTTGCGTTTGTACTGACTAATAAAGGACTTATTCCGGCAGGAACTTACAGTAATGATTACTGTAATCCACAAAGCACTACACAATTCAGCGGAACTACCTGTACGGCAAAGGTGCTTGCAGAAGGTAAAATTGATTACTAAAAAAGCGGGATTTATAAATCCCGCTTTTTATATAATCATCTTTCCGTTTTCGTAAATCAGCACCCCATCAGCGTAAATTTTGCCGCCCTCTGATTTTCCGGCCGGCTTCATATTCTTTATTAAATCCCAGTGGAGTCCTGATATGTTTTTTCCGCCGGTTTCAGGATAAGAGGCGCCTGCTGCCATGTGGATTGCTCCGCCGATTTTTTCGTCAAAGAGAATGTTTCCTGTAATCTCCTGAATTTCATCATTTGTACCGATTGCAATCTCGCCTATGTATCTGGAACCTTCATCCATATCAAGCATTGCGTTTAAAAATTCTTCCCCTTTTTCAGCAGTTGCTTTTACAATTTTTCCGTTTTCAATTGTGAGGAGAACTCCCTGCGCTTCATTTCCGCGGTAGATTTGCGGAAAGTCAAAATAGATTTCACCGTTAATATCATCTTCCACAGGGGATGTGAAAACTTCTCCGTCAGGATAGTTGTTTAATCCCGAACAGCTAATCCATTTTCTGCCTTCAACGCCAAAGGTTATATCTGTTTTTTCGCCGACTATGTGAAGTTTTTTCACGTTGTTCAAATAATTTGCCCACTTTGTTTGTTTTTCATCAAGTTCTTTTAATTTTGCAACAGGGTCGTCCAAATCCAGATAGCAGGATTTGAAAAGAAATTCGGAATACTCATCAAAAGACATTTTTGCTTCCTGCGCAAGAGCGTGGGTCGGAACGTCTGCAATAACCCATTTTGCGCTGCCTTCTGCCGAACGTTTCATCAAAAGTTCGGATAAAGCTTTTGTTGCTTTTCCGCGGCGGGCAAGTTTCTGCATATCAGCGTGCGCCATTGTTTTTGTATTCATAGGGCCGCCGATTGAGATGAATTTGTCTACTTTTTCGTATTCAAGTTTTGTAATCGGGTCAACGTAATCCAGCTGCTCGTCGCTTGCAAGCTTAATAAAGGTATCGGACAAATCTTCTATTGAAGTTCTGACCAGCGGATGCCCGCCGCGTTCAAGAACTCTTTTATAAACAGCTTTTACCAAATCTTTTGTATAAACGCTTGTTCCTCTGATTTGTACAAGGTCGCCTTTTTGAACATCAACAGAATAGTCAACAAGAACTTCTGCGTATTTATCCCAGATTGTTTTCATATTTGCTCCTCTCTTAAGTTTAATATGTAAGACAATTTATGAGCGTAACAAGTAGAAAGTTGACCTTAACTGCATGCGCTAGCCGCTTGTAATCTGCTCAACTTAAGGCAAGTGAACTCGCTGACGCTCAGACAGCACTTGCCCTGAAAATGTTTCGCAGAACAACGGCTGCTTATTTCGTTGAGGTAACTTTCTACTTATTACGCTCATAATCGCTGCAATCATTTTTTAAACAAATTTCTACAGTAAAAGAGTCGTTCCTATTCTTCGCTTTCGAGCGATTCGTGCCCTGACTTGTGGGTTTTGAGAAGAACTCCGCGCTTTGAAGTTTTGATAAACTCAATCATTTTTTCAATGTATTCGTTCATCGGAATTTCAGCTTTAATTTTTTCAATTGCCTGTGTTGTATTGTATTCTTCAGAAATTAATAATTTGAAAGCTTCATTTGTAGCAGTTCTGATTTCCTGCGGAACGCCTCTGCGTTTCATGGCAATTACGTTCAAGCCGCGCGGAACAGGAGGTCTGCCTTCGCCTTTAGAATAGGGAAGAATATCCTGACGTGAAGCTGAAAACCCGCTTATAATAGCCATATCGCCGATTCTGATATTCTGATGGAATACGCTCATTCCGCCGACAAAAGCGCCGAAACCGACATGAACGTGACCTCCTAAGGTGACGAGGTTTGCTAAGATAACCTGATCGGCAAGAACACAGTTATGTGCAACATGAGAACCTACCATAAGCAGACATTTGTTTCCTATTCTTGTTGTAAAATCTCCGCAGGCTGCACCGCGGTGAATAGTAACGTTTTCTTTAATAATTGTGTCATCACCTATTACAACTTTTGTCGGTTCGCCTTTGTAGCCCAGATCCTGCGGCTCGGAACCTATGGTTGCAAACGGAGAAATTGTACATCTTTCGCCGATTTCAGCGTGCTCAATATAAGCATTCGCAATAACTCTTGTTTTGCTTCCGATTTTTACATTTTCGCCTATAATTACGTAAGGCCCGATGATTGCATCATCCGCAATTTGTGCCGACGGATGGACTACGGCTGTTTTGTCTATCATAAATTACCTCTCTTTTCTGTTATTAATAGATTAATTATATTACAAAATTACCGCCGTTTCAAAATTTTAATATTATTTTAATTTCGGCCAGCCTGAGCGCTGCTTTTGTACGTCTTTGTTCAGACAGGGGTCTTTTAGTATGACTTTTCGCAAGTGGAATTATGTCCTATTCCATTTTATCTTTTTTCAGGTATAATAATAAAGAGATTATTAAAAAAAGAGAGGGTTAACTTAAATGAATAAAAATCAATCAGCGGGTATGTATATAGTTCTGGCAATAGTAGTGCTGGTATTTGTATCATCGGTTTTCATGTCAGGGCCGACAACAAGCACATCGGAAATTTCATACTCTGATTTTATTCAAAAACTTGAAAACGGTGAGTTTTCAAAAGTTGAAAAGGCTGACGACTTTTTGATAGCAATTCCTAAAAATCAGCCTGCGGCAAAACAAACCGAACAAAAACCTGCAGAGCCTAACCCTTTCGGAATAGAAAAGAAAAATCCGCAGGTTCAGTATAAGGTTTTAACACCGAAAGATAACAACCTTATGTCAAAACTGGAAGAAGCAGGCGTTGATATTTCAGTGAAAAAGCCGAGTGAATCCTCACAGCTTATGGCACTTTTAGGAACACTTCTTCTGCCTCTGCTTTTTATAATATTTCTTGTTGTTATGGCAAAAAGTATTCAGGCAGGCGGCTCTCAGGCAATGTCCTTCGGCAAAAGCAAAGCAAAAATGCTTCTTGACAGTAAAGTGAAAACAACCTTCAAAGACGTTGCCGGTATTGATGAAGAAAAACAGGAACTCGAAGAAATCGTTGACTTTCTTAAAAACGGCGACAAATATATTAAACTCGGCGCCAAAATTCCAAAAGGGGTTCTCCTCGTTGGCGCACCGGGTACAGGTAAAACTTTGATGGCAAAAGCCGTTGCCGGAGAAGCCGGTGTTCCGTTCTTCTCAATCAGCGGTTCTGATTTTGTTGAAATGTTTGTCGGTGTCGGCGCGAGCAGGGTTAGAGATTTGTTTGATCAGGCTAAAAAACATCAGCCGTGTATTATATTTATTGACGAAATTGATGCAGTCGGACGCCAGCGCGGAGCCGGTATGGGCGGCGGACACGATGAACGTGAGCAGACCCTTAACCAGTTACTTGTTGAGATGGACGGGTTTGACGAAAACACAAATATTATCGTAATCGCTGCAACCAACAGACCGGACATTCTTGATAATGCCCTTTTAAGACCGGGACGTTTTGACAGACAGATTGTTATCAACAAACCGGATATTTTAGGCAGAGAACAGATACTTAATGTTCATGCGAAAAACAAGCCGCTTGATAAAGAAGTTGAATTAAAAGTTCTTGCCAAAAGAACACCGGGCTTTACCGGCGCGGATTTGCAGAATCTCTTGAATGAAGCGGCGCTTCTTGCAGCACGCCATGACCAGAAAACAATTACAATGGAAAACCTTGAAGAAGCAATCGACAAAGTTATGGCAGGACCGGAAAAGAAAAGCAGAATTATTTCAGACGAAGAAAAAGAAAATACAGCTTACCATGAAGTTGGTCACGCACTGCTTGCAAAATTATTGAAAAATACAGATCCGCTCCATAAAGTTTCAATAATTCCGCGCGGCATGGCACTTGGTATTACAATGACACTTCCGGAAAAAGACCACCTTACAATGAAAAAGTCACAGCTTCTGGATATGATAACAATGACACTCGGCGGACGGGTTGCGGAAGAAATCGTCTACGGCAAAGACAGCATTACAACAGGTGCAAGCAATGACCTCGAAAAAGTTACCTCAATGGCGCGCAATATGGTAACCAAATACGGTATGAGCGAAAAAATGGGCAATATGGCTTACGGTAAAGATGAACAGCACATCTTTATGGGCCGTGACTTCGGCGTAAGACGCGACTTTTCGGAAGAAATTGCCGCAGAAATAGATAAAGAAGTTAAGAAAATTGTTGACGAAAGATACGAAATGGCAAAAGAACTTCTCATCAAGAACCGCGATATGCTTGAATATATTTCTAAAGAACTTCTTGATAAAGAAACCCTTGATGAAAAAGAGTTTGTTGAGTTAATGGAAAAAGTAAAAAGTGACAGAGAAAACGCTTAATAAAATAAGAACAATAAATTTTCAAGGATTAAACATAGGAAATTCAAAACCTGTTTTGTGTCTTGAATTTTCAGCCTTTTCTCCTGAAATAGCAGAGTTCATAGCTGCAAAAAACTTCTCTGACGCAGGAGAAGATATTTCCGGATTAAGATTTGATATTCAAAACGAATCTGAAATTCCGGAGGCAAAAAAAAGATTAACAGAACTTCTTCCTCTAATCAAAAAACCGCTTATGATAAGAGGTTCCGGAAATGACAGCTTAGATAAAATTCTTCTGCCGGAACTCATACAACTTCTCGACAGACCCTCAATCGTTGCACACGCAAACGAAAATACTTATAAAGAAATTATTCCGCTTACGGCAAAAGGCGGACACGTCGTTGCTTTAAGAAGCCCGATTGACATTAACCTTGCAAAAGAAATAAATATTCTCTCAGCAGATTTGGGACAGAGTTTGGATAAAATTCTTATCGACACAGATATAGGAGGTCTCGGCTACGGGCTGGAATACGGCTACAGCATAATGGAAAAAATTAAACTCGAAGGACTCGGCGGGGATGAATATCTTAATATGCCGATGATAAGCTTTGCCGCAGAAGAAAGCCTGAAAACAAAAGAGGCAAAATCTGACGCCTTTGGAAAAAGCTGGGGAGAACTTTCTAAACGTGCGGAAATGTTTGAACTTACTGCAGCTTCTGCTGTAATCGCAGCCGGCGCCGACGTTATTGTTCTGAATAAACCGCAGAGTGTGAAAATTTTAAAGGGGATGTTTGAATAATGGAACTTTCAGGATTACAGATTTTTAAATACCTGCCGGCTGCCAAAAAGGCTGAAAATTCAAACTGCAAAAAATGCGGATGCCCGACCTGCATGGCTTTTGCCCTCAAACTTGCTAAACAGAACGCAAAAATAGAAAGCTGCCCCTATGCGCCGGAGGAACTTAAATCACTCTACGAATCCAGCTGCAAACAGCCGCAGAACACGGTAGAAATTCAAGGGTTAAAAATCGGCGGAGAAAATGTTTTATACAGACACGAAAAAACTTTCATTAACAAAACCGCAATCGCAATTGTCGTTGACAAATTAGAAAACAACTGGCAGGAAAAATTAAAAAGAATTGAAAATTTTGAAATCACACGCGTCAGTGAAACAATGAAAATTGACCTTGTAATTTTCAAAAATTTTGAGGAGCTTCCGACAGTAAAAGAGCTGCGTACGATGAGTTTCGAGGACTTCAAAAAACTTCCTCTGAAAGAAATTATTGATGAAAAATTTTCAAAAACTTCCGCTGAATTAATCACAATCCGCCAAAAAGCAATTCTTGAAAAAGATGAAAAATTTGCAGAACCTGTTTACGTTTACTTTAAACATACAGAAGATTTAAATACACTCTGTGCAAAGGCTTCTTTTTATCTGTGCAAGTATGCTAATATGCTTGTGTTTGAAAACTTTGACGAAGCGCTTATTTCAACTCTTATGACGCTCAGGCAGAACATTTTTACTGACCCGCAGAAACCTCTGCAGGTAGAATCAAAAATTTATGAATTCAATAACCCTGATGAAAATTCGTTGATATTTATGACAACAAATTTTGCACTGACCTTCTACGCTGTCGCAAACGAGCTGGAAAGCCTTCCGGTTCCGTCTTACTTAATAGTAACTCCGGCAGAGGGAATGAGCGTTTTGACTGCATGGTCAGCCGAAAAGTTTACCGCCGTTATGGTCGCAAAAACATTGAAAAAATTTGACTTTGCAAACAGGGTTAAAAACCGGAACATCATAATTCCGGGACTTCTTGCGCACATGAAAGAAGAGCTTGAGGAAGAAATAGAAAACGCAGGGCTTGATTTCAAAATTGTAGTAGGCACTGTTGAGGCGTTTGCAATAGGTGATTTTGTAAAAAATTTAGCACCTGACACAACCGCAGCGCTTAAAGGTTAAATCAGGCTTATAATTGATTTTATATGCTGCTTCTGCTGTTTGATGAGCATAAGATGCGGTTCAACTTCAAACCCGCCGTCCAGTTCGATTAGAGAAAAACACTGTTCAAGAAGCACCTGAATGTTATAAATCTGATAAATTTCCGAAGCTATAATTTTGTATTTCTCATCAGTAATCATTTGCTCCATAGTTTTTCTCCTTAACTTAATAAGTAATTTTTTACGTTTATACGTAATTTTTCACTTGCATAATAACATTATTAACTTTTATTGTCAATACTGTATAATCAAAATATGGGAATAAATGAAGATTTAAGAATATTATTATTAAAAGAGTGCACAACCATAAAAGTACTGGCACAAAAAGCCAGTCAGGCTGCGGACAGAACTATTACGGCAGACAGCATTTCAAGAAAGCTGAACAGCGGCACCATGAAGTATGACGAAGCAAAGTTCTTGGGAGGGATACTGGGTTACGATTTGGAATTTGTCAAACGAAAAAATCCGTAAAAATTTCAGGTTTCCGCCGCGGTAAATCAATCCGGAGCGTCCACCGGATAAAAAACTACAGCAGGAAGCTTACCGTTAATAAAAAATCATCCGGATAACCTTGATTTTTTCCAAAAATACATTAAAAGGTTGATGTGAAGTGAAGGGATATATTCTATGGTATTGGTGGGGAAAACCCGTTACCGGACTAACATAAGGGGATAAATCCAAACAAAATGGAAAAGTGTAAAGTATCTGCGACAGATACATTATATGCTGAATATGACTGGTTTCAGAAACTTTTTCCGCTTGCTATGCAAAAATCAGCGGACGGATTTTTTACGCCCGGATTAAAATGCGAGCTTATGGGCATCAGCAGAAATATTAACCTTCTGCAGACCAAGGAAGCCTATTTTGTTACAAAAGTCCGCATTGACAAATTTTACGATATGTTTTTAAGAATTTCTGAAAGAGCCGTCGCTCTTCTGCTTAACAGGAGTCTGGGCAGACCTTCCAGAAGCTTCAACATAAACAAACTAACAGATCTGGAAGCTGAAGTTATGACGGCTTTTAACGATTACGTTTACAGGATTATTGTTCAGTTTCTCGAGCCGCCGCCTGTTGTGAACTTCAAACGCACAAACTTTGACATAACCCATATAACCTTTATGATTAAAGACGAAGAAGAACAGGCTATGGGGAAATTTATAATCTCTGTTCCCGACGGCAGAATGAAACCGAACAGGATAGTTTCAGAAGGCAACACATTTGAATACGACGAGTTTTTCAAATGCCCTGTTGTGGTAAAAATCGAAATCGGCTCTACAAGATTTACCGTAAAAGATTTGAAAGGCCTTGAAGAAGGCGACATGATTCTGCTGGAACACAGCAATCTCAGCAGTTTAAAATTAATACTAAACGATTACACAAACAAAATTTTAATAGAACCAAACATGGAACTTGAAGTTCCGTTTGAGGATGACGGAGGTAACGATATGGGAAGCAGTACAGAACCAACAAACTTGTGGGACAGCATTGAAGTTGATATGTATGCTGAATTTGATCCGGTGAAAATTTCTCTCGGAGATTTGAAAAAGATTGAAGAAGGGCTTGTTGTCGATGTTGCTGCGCTTTATGACAACAAAGTTACCCTGAGAGTTGAAAACAAAGTTATAGGACACGGCGAACTTGTAATAATCAATGACAGGTACGGCGTAAAAATTACGGAAATAGTTGACGAAGAAGAAGTTGAAGAAGAAGAACCTTACACACCGCAGCCTAAAAAAGCTGCAGAACAGCCTGTTCCGGCAGCACCTGGTGCAGAAGCTCCGGCGCCTGCCTCAACGCAACAGCAGGAAGCAGTTCCGTCAGGGCCTGTTCCGCCGGCAGACACCGCGGCTACCGATGATGAAGAGTTCGACTACAGCGACTTTGAACTGGAAGATGAAGATATTTAATCAAATGAACTTAAACGCAATTTAGAAAAAATATGAGGGAATTATGGGTGGATACTTAGTTAACTTTTCGGTGTATACAATGGCAATGATTGGATTAATCTTCTTTGCCCTTATGGTATACAAAAAATTCTGCGCAGGCGGGCTTTACAGCAGGAAATCCGACTTTCTCGGGGTGGAAGATATGATTAATATTGCCCCGCGCAAAAATCTCTACATAATCCGCGCCGGCAGAGAAAGATTTTTAATCGCAGGCGACGTTGATAAAACAACGCTTATTTCTAAACTTGATAACACACCGTCAGGTATTGAAGGCAGCATCAGACCGGAAACAGCCGTGCGGCAAATGCACACTGCAAATTCCGTGGACGAACTGCCGTCCATTCAAACCTTTAAACAATCAGGCAAAAAATCTGACGTGCTTCACAACATGGTCAGAAAAATAAACAGATAGGACAATAATTAATGGAAAATGTTTTAAAAGATATAAATCCGGTTTTACAAATCTTGATAGTAATGACAGTATTTTCGCTGCTGCCGTTTGTATTTTGCTGCATGACAAGCTTTTTGAGATTTGTAATAGTTTTTTCAATGCTGAAAACAGCAATGGGCACCCAGCAGGTTCCGCCTTCAATTGTAATTATAGGACTTTCCATGATATTGACCTTCTACACAATGGGCCCGACTTTCCAGAAGATGTATGAGATGGGAAGTGTTCCATACCAGCAGAACCAGAACATCGTTGCGGCAATTAATGAAGGCTCCAAACCGCTGAAAGAATTTATGATGAAACAGACGAGAGAAAGCGACCTTGCTTTTTTCGTTGAACTTTCCAATAAAGTTCCGCCGAAAAGTCCTGATGACATAACAGTATGGCAGGTGGCGCCGGCTTACATTATGAGCGAATTAAAAACAGCTTTTGAGATAGGGTTTGTAATATTTGTTCCGTTCATCGTGTTAGACCTTGTTGTTGCAAACATTTTGCTGGCGCTCGGTATGTTTATGTTATCTCCGACAATCATTTCACTTCCGTTTAAACTGCTGATATTTATTGCGGTTGACGGCTGGGCGCTGATTGTTCAGGGGCTGGTTACAAGTTACAATCAATGAGGTAAAAAATGTTAGAAATTTTAGTTGAATATCTTGCACAGGGCTTTTTGATAATGCTGGCTATTTCTATGCCATGCGTACTTGTAGCCGCCGGCATCGGTCTTGTTGTCGGTATATTGCAGGCAGTAACACAGGTTCAGGAACAGACAATCGCTGCAGCACCGAAAATTCTCGGGGTTTTCCTTGTCATTGTAATCGGCGGCTTCGGATTTATAAGACTTTTGACAAACCTTTTCACAGACGGAATGGCGCTTGCGTTTAATGTTGTTCCGAAAAACGACAACTATGTTCTGGCAGCGGATTATTACAGGTACACCTCAGCATTCGGTGAAGTTGCCCCGCAAAAGTTCAGAAATCAGGACAGCATTGAATACATTATGAAAAATCCGGGAAAAATTCCTTTCATAAGAAATGAAGAAAAAGTAAAAAACATCCCGTCTGACAGAATGCCTGACCCGCGTCCGGATTTAGTTGAAACAAGAAGAATTCTGGGTAACTAGGAGTAATGTCCCATGGAACAAATTCTGGCAGAACTCGGAAAATTATTTCCCCAGCTGAATACCGCTCTTGCGGCCGGTATATATGTTTTTGCCAGAATGCTCGGATTTTTCAGGTTTGCGCCGGTGTTTAACAGGAAAGAGGTTCCGGGGCTTATCAAAATCGGACTTGCTTTTTTAATGACAATTGTAATCACAGCACTCGTAAAACCTTCTTCCATGGGGACGGAAGATTCCCTTATTCTATCAATACTTTTGAATTTTGTTGTCGGAGCAATCATCGGGTACACAGCGCAGCTGATTTTGCTTGCGGTAGATGCCGGAGCCGATATGATAAACATGCAGATGGGGCTTTCTTCTGCAATGGTTCTTGACCCGACCTCAAACAGTCAGGTATCTATTCTCACAAAACTTTTCTCGCTCTTAGGAGTTTTAATCTTTATTCATCTCGGCGGGGTGTACTGGCTTATCAAAGCTTTTGTAAGGAGCTTTGATATTTTCCCGCTTTTTGCCACAAGCTTTGATTTAAAAACATTAATAAATCTGGACTATCTTGTAGAGATGAGTTCAAATGTATTGTATATGGGGCTTCAAATAGCCTCTCCTGTACTTCTTGCCACACTCGGGCAGGATATAATTCTAGGCGTAATTTCAAAAACAGCACCGCAGGTAAACGTATTCCAGTTAAGCTTTCTTTTTAAACCTGTACTCGGCGCGGCAATTATGGTATGGATTCTGCCAATGCTTATGAATGTCATAAGCGATTACTTCTTATCTTACGCAAATATTTTCTAAGCAGGCCGGTACCTCAAAACTGTTTTACAAATGCCCGTACAAAATTTGACATGCGGAGTATAATAGAATTATGGTAAAAAATGCTTACATACACATTCCTTTTTGCAAATCAAAATGCAGATACTGCTCATTCGTTTCGTATCCTGCACTTGAGTTGAAAGAAACTTACCTCAATGCACTGGAAACAGAAATTTCTTATTTTTACGAAAATGAAAAACTGAACACGCTTTACTTTGGCGGAGGCACCCCGTCACTTCTCACGCAGCGTGAGTTTGAAAAAATTATAAAACTTTTCAACTCGGATAACAACACGGAAATCACTGCAGAACTAAATCCTGAAACCCTTGATTACGACTATCTGCGCGAACTCAAAGACTGCGGAATTAACAGGATAAGCATCGGCTGCCAGAGTTTTGATGATAATATTCTAAAATTAACAGGCAGACGCCACAATTCAACACAGGTTAAAGATGCTGTCCTGAATGCAAAAAATGCCGGGCTTAAAAACATAAGCCTTGATTTTATCTACGGACTTCCAGACCAGTCCGTTGAAAGTTTTATTTCGGATTTAAAAACAGCGGTAAGTTTAGAGGTACAGCATATTTCGCTTTACGGTCTGAAAATTGAGGAGGGGTGCTATTTTTACACTCACAGACCAGAAAATATTGCAGACGACGACACTCAGGCAGATATGTACACGGAAGCTGTAAAAACTTTGTCCGCTGCAGGGTTTAAACATTATGAGATAAGCAACTTTGCAAAATCCGGATTTGCCTCCCGCCACAATTTGAATTACTGGGACAACAATTCATACTACGGCTTCGGCGCTGCGGCACATGGTTACAAAGATAACATACGCTACTCAAACGTCAGTTCACTTGAAGAATACATACAAAAACCAACCCGACGCAGCACAGAAACAATCCTTACTGTTCAAAACCGTCTTGAGGAAGAAATATTCCTCGGCTTCAGGAAAATGTGCGGAATAAATAAGTATTTGATAAATGAAAAATTCGATATAGATTTTGACAGAAAATATTCTGCAGTGCTTGATAAATATCTTGCAAGCGGTCACATAATTTCTACGGACAAAGGCTACAAACTCTCTCTGAGCGGAATACTTGTGAGTAATATAATTCTTGCGGACTTTCTTGAAGCATGACAGCGTGCGGATAGTATAAATTTTTTGATATTTTGACTCCTTAAAATCCATAGAGAATATATAAAAATTTCACCTTAACGGAAAGCACAGCCGATGTTAAGCGAAACATCTTCAAAAGCAGGTGCTGTCTGAGGAACGTATGTGACGAGTTCACCTGCTTCGGGTTGAGCTTTTACATCCGGCCAGTGATTGCAGTTCACGGTAAAATTTTTATATATTCTCTATTGTTTTAATACATATAGAAATTCAAAAAGCTCCCAAGATCTGAGAGCTTTTTATTAAATATATTATTTCTGCAAAAAAACTCTTATGCGAAAAGATTAGCACCTTCGCCTCCGGCTTCACCGCCATTAGCATCCGGAGCTTTATCAGCGCTTTTCTTGAAAATGCCACCGACTTTTTTGCCAATCCATTCACCTGCTTCAACTAATTTGTTAATCCCTTTTCTAAATACGTTTGTAGTATTCGGATTAACTTTAACGCACTTGGACAGACCGAATAAACCCGCACCGACAACAACAGCGGCGCCGAGAATTCCGCCGATAATCTTCAATGCAGAATGTTTTTTAGGTTCATCTCCGGAAGCTTCAGAAAGCATAGCAGACTGTTGTACGGCCTGAGATTGCGTTTTTGTAAATCTGCCCGGGCTGTCTATCAATGCCTGATGGGCATTCATAGCATTGTCGCCAAAGCTTACACGAGAAACTGAACTTATCATGAGAAAACCTCCTTTAATTTACACACTATTTTATGACACCATTTTTAAAACGCCTGACAACTTAATTTTGACGCAAATAGAAAAATTTTACAATAATCTTTACAAAAATTTACATTTTTTTTGGAATATTTTTAAACAATGTGTAATCTGTATAATTAGGAGGAAAAAATGGGCATGGAACAAGAAACACTAATTTATATTGAAGAAAATGACAAAAAAGAGGCAAGAATTTTAACACAGAGTTTTGCAAACAGCGAAACAAAAAGCAGAGCGTATATTAATGCACTCGGTGCAGAACTCGGCATGAAATACCTCGCGCTTGAAAACATCAATAATAGCAAAACATACAATCTTCACAAAATTCACAAAATTCTGGAAGAACTTGATATTTCAGATATTATGCTCTCAAATATTCATATTGATGTAAGGGTTGTTTTCGATGAAAATCTTATCTTCATACCTAAATCACACTTTGAATATGATATTCTTCCTGACATTTATCTTGTTCTTAACCTTTCGGAAGACCACGCCCATGCCAAATTTTTAGGATTTTTTGAACCGAAATTAATCAATAAAAATAATCAGAACGACGCTTATTACTTTATTGAAAAAGAAAAGTTGACTTCTCCTCTAAATCTAAAAGAGTTTATTGAAAATTTTAAAGGAAACACCACTCACTCACTTTCGGCTTCTGAAAATCAAAATGCGGAAGTTTTGATGGTTTCATTAATGGATCAGAATGTTTCCAGAGATGAAATGAAAGAACTGCTAAATTATTTAACAAAAAGCGCAGACCTCAGAGATAAATTCATCGAGTTTGAGAATTTTGAACTTTTATCTTACAAGGCCCTTCACACACCGGATATTGAAATTCCGAAAGATGTTGAGGAAGACGCTCCGATTGACGCAACCCTTGACGATTTAGACAACTCCGACAGCTCTGAAATGTTTTCATCAGAAGAAGATGCGGAAGATGATACAGAAAATCAGGAAACTCCTCAAGAGGAAGAAGATTCTTATGAAGAAACACCGGACTTTCAGGAAGAAACTGCCGGCTTGGAAGATGCTACGCCGGAAGAAAACAGCAGTGATATTATTGGCGACATTGGAGAGTTAAGCGGACTTGAAGGACTGGATGAACTTGACGGGTTCGGAGAAGCAGACAACATTGAAAACAGTCTTGAATCTTTAGAAAATTCAACAGATACCGGCTTGGAAGCAAGTTTAGAGCCGGCTGAGGACGAAGGAAGCAAAAGCTCAGCACCTGATATACTCACCGGACTTGCAGAATTTACTGCAGAAGCCACAGCAGCAGGCGGAGCTGTGGCAGCTGCCGGAGCAGCGGCTGCCGCAGCAGGAGCGACAGCGGCAAGTATAGAATTATCGGCCGCAGAGAACATTACAGAAGCAGGGCTTGATATGCTCGCAGGTTCTGTTGAAGATTTCGCAGGCAACAGCGAAGACAATGCTCAGACGGCAGAAATTAATACTGCTGAATTGAATTTATCCGGAGCTAATCTGGAAGATTTAGGCAACGTTTCAGATTTGGAATCTTTATCACAAGCTGAGCCTGCAGTTCCTGCTGCCCCGCCGGCTGAAGATGTTCCAGAAAACGTTCAGGATTTTGATACTATTGAACAGACAGAAATTCAACAACCGGTTGAGGATTCCGGAGAATCTGAAATGGAAGTCCTTGATATTTCAAATGTTAATGCTGTTCCAAATAATCTCGACGCAAACATAAGCGAAACGGTTGAATTTAATAACATTGATCAGCCTGAAGCAGAGCCTTGCTCAAATGAGGTAAACGGTGAAGCTACAGCACCGACAGTCACACTTGACAGCATTGACAGCTTTAACGGTCTTGAGCCATTAAGTCCTGATGACATGACTTTCCCTGACAATTCCGTTGATATTGAAAATCTCTCCACTACTCCGATTGATACATCAATGGGGCCTGTAATGCCCCCGTTAAATGACGATAACGCATTTGATCCGTTTGCACCGGTTGATCTTGACAGTATAAGCCTTACCGGCGACATGCCTCAAAATAACGGAGCCGACATTCAAAAACATAACGAAGATCTGGCAAACTCACTTTCCGGTGAAGTTGGCTCTACGCTTGATGCTATTCCAAATTTTGGAGAAGAACTCGGGTTAGGTGAACTGGATGGTCTTGACAGCATTCCTGACATTAACAGAAACACTCCGGCCGGTTTACCTCAGTCCGCCGCGGCAGCGCCGGTAACCCCTGAACCTGCTGCAGCAGTTCCGCAAACTCCGCCTGCAGCCTCCGCTCCGGCAGATAATGATGAGCTGTCCGAAATTTCGGATATTCCGGATTTAGCAGCATTAGACAGCCTTACCGCTGACGATATTGTGGATATGCCGGCAGAAGAGCAACAACCGGTTGAACCCGCAGATTTTATGCAGACAGACCCTGAAACTGCAGCACCGCAGCAGACTTCAGCACAACCGGACGATTTTTCAGTTGATGATTTGTCATCAGTTGATGCTATTCCGGATGAAAACCCTGAATTCAGTGCAATAGCCGGACTGGATGACCTTGATGAAGGAAATATAGAACAAAATTCAGCAGCTCTTGATGATGTAAATACAACACCGGCAGCAGCACAGGAGGACGGTGACCTTAACATGCTGTTTGAGGATAACAATGAAACTTTAACTAATAACCAGCAGCTTCAAACTCTTGATTCACCGTTTTTAAACAGACAGCCGAAACAGAAAAATAATCTAAAATCAATTCTTGTGACAATAATCTTAGCGGGAGCAATGCTTGGCGGAACATTCTTTGTATTCACAATGAAGAATAAAAACGGTGCTTCTGAACTGGAAGCACTCGCCCAAACAGAACCGGAAGCCGGCTTACCTGCAGCACCAGCTGAATCCCAGTCCGGAGAAGCTGCGGCCCCGGCTGAACCTGCGACACCTGACAATTCGGATATTCTTGCAAATACTCCGGAAGTTGAAACCATTCCGGCAGCCCAGCAGGAACCGAAAAACACAAAACAGGAAGCAAAACCTGCTGCGACAAATGCTAAAAATGCAAAACCTGTTAATCCTGCAGGAACATATATGAGTGTAAAAAAATTATCCTGGGAAGTTCCTGATTTTCTCTCATACAGCAACAATATGCGCAGGTATTTACAAACAGCAGGAAAAAGTATAAAACTTTCACTCTCAAGCGACTTGCTGTTGACAAATGAATACGCATATTCAAATCAGGTTAAAGTTTCAATGAAACTCAGTAACGACGGCACATTAAAGGATATTCAAATTGTAAAATCCAGCGGTTCCGACCAGATAAATAACATTGTGTTACAAACTGTTAAAGATACCTTAAATGTCATCAAACCCGCTACAGGAGAGGTTCCTACCTCTGAATTTAAGCTGGGGCTTACCATCAATTTCTAATTATGCTATAATACATATTAAGTAAGGGAATTATTAAGTGGAATTAACACAGGACAAAATAGATTTAATAGAAAAAATCATAAAAAATGACAGAAAGTTTACAAACAATGAAGATTTGTACGATGACTTTTTCAATGAAATGTGTAAACGTTCAATTCCAATTGTAAACACAATCACGTCGGATGTAACGCTGGAAGCCTATTTGAAAAAAATAGCAGCAACAAGTATTCTTAATGTATTAAAAGATTCCGGCAGATTGAGAAGAACAAGAGAAGGCTATGCGCCGACCAACAATATTTCTCTTGATGAAATCAGCGAAACTCATTCTGCTTCAAATAATTATGCTCAGGCAAAAATAAGTTATCAGCTTATTAACTTTGATAATGAACCGGAAGATCTTGCCGTTCAAAAAGAAATCTTGCAAAAACTTATTGATTCGTTGTATGCTATAAACAAGGCTGAACCTGAGCAGAAATATCTTAAGATTTATAAACTCAGATACGAAGAAGGCATGACACAAAAAGAAATAGCTAATGAACTCAACCTTTCACAGGCCGAAATTTCAAAAAGATTGTTTAAATTAACGGAAAAAATTAAACAAGCTTTCAATTAGTCAGGATTCTAAAATGAAGTGTCCAATATGCAAGAAAACAATTCCAGATAATACGCTGAAATGTCCGTATTGTAAAACCCGTACAGGATTGATATGCAAGAATTGTCATACCGTGAATTCTATCTTTGACATAGTCTGCAAAAAATGCGGCGAGGAAATTCTAAAACTCTGTCCTGAATGCAATTGTGTAAATTTTCCGAACGCCAAACGCTGCAGAAAATGCGGGTATCCATTTGTTGAAACGGTAGAGAAAAAACATAAACTTACCCCTTTGAATTTTAACAGCCTTGAATACCCTGCAAAATTTGTATCACAACAGAGCGCAAAAAATATTCTTGCAAAAGGTATCCTCACAAGTTCAAAAAAAATTCTCTCATTAAGCGGGGAAAGGGGCATTGGAAAAAGTTCGGTTCTTGCACAGATTATGCAGGAGCTGAAAGCAAAACACTATATCTGGTTTTACGGCAAATGTACGCCAATCACACAGCTTACGCCGGCAGGTCTTATTCAGGATATTATTTTTAATCTTTTTAACCTTCCGAACTTCTGCATAAACAGTTTGAAGTTTAAAAAAGATGCGACAAAATTTTTCCAGAATGAATTTCCTTACCTTACAAATAATGAAGTTTATGATTTTCTTAACTTTTTATATCCTGCACAAACCGCAACTTTTGAAGAATTATTCATAAACAAAACAAAAACTTTTGAACTTTTGAACAAAATTTTTGACAATATTATTCAGGATAATCAGTTTGTAATTGTTGTTGACAATTTTGACAACATTGACGGATTTTCCTACGAATTTTTGAGCAGCTTTATAAAGAAAGAAAACATCTGGCCGGTGTTAAAACTTTTAATGATTTATAACGAACCTCAGCCTGCAAAAGGATACTTTAATTTTTCCGATGACAAAGACATATATGTGGATGTAAGTATTGCACCGCTTGAGCCGGAACAGATGATAGAATTTGTTAACCTGAAGGAAGATGAGATTCAAAACTTCCCGTATATGAACGATTCGGAAAAAACAAAACTTTTTATGAACTGCAAAGGTAATCCTGCGTTTCTTGAGCAGGCGCTGAGTTTAAGATTTGACGCACAGGTTGCGGATATGCCGTTTAATCTGCCGGACAATTACACAGAGCTGATAAATGAACGTCTTGCTATTTTAAAACGCACAAACAAAAAAGCATATACAACTCTCATAGGCTCGGCAATTCTCGGCGACAAAATCAATCTCAACCTTATAAAACAAATCTTTGCACTGAATGACAAAGATTTTGACGATGTGATAGGTTATCTTGAAAAAATGAATTTTATCTCACCGCTTAATGATATATTTTATCAGTTTAAAGATTTGCTGCTGTGGGAAACAATTCTTAAGACCTCAAAAGCCGACCCGAAATTTACCGAATTGAATACAAAAATATGCAATTCATTAACTAATTTTACACTGAATTCCAACGCTATATTTGGTATCTTAGCACAAAACCTCAAGCACCCGAAACTTGCACTTGACATCTGGACAACAAATACACGGCTTGCGTGCTATATCGGGGACACAAATCTTTACGCAATTTCCCAGAAGCAATGTATGGCATTGATTAACGAACTGGATGAGAGCGAAACTTTAAAAATCAGATACAATATTTCAGAAAGATTAGGCAAACTTCTTTCTGATTTCAACCCGAAAGAGGCAATGGACTATCTTCCTGATGCGATTGCAAATGCGCAGGCAACAGGCGACACCCCACGGGAGATTGAACTTCTCGGGTATATGACACACTGCTGTCAGAAAACCGGAAACTATTTCGGCAATGTGGAATGCGTTGATACGGTTCTCGAAAAAATTAAACCGGAAATGGATCTTGAAATTGCACTTGTAAAATGTACAAAACTTAATGCGCTTTTGTACATCGGAAACTGCGGACAGATTATAAACATGATAGATAACGAGATAATGCCGGTGTTTGACAATTATCTCGGGAAAAATTACACCCATCCGCGCATACCGCTTTCATTCCTTTACGAAAGCTGGTTGAAAACTTACCTGATTTTAGCAAATGCACTTGTTATACAGGGCAATGACCGTGCATTTGAAATCCTGACAATACTTTTTGACATAATCGAAAGAAATGAAATCACTGATGAATTATTCATCTGTAAATGCAAACTTACACTCGCATTTGCAAATACAATGAAAGGCGACACGCAGAGTTCCGAAAAATTCCTTGAAGAAATTCTAAAAACATATCAGTCAAATGTCATGGATAGCGAAACAATTATCCGTTGGAACCTGATAAATATTATAAACAATTTTATCAGACACCGTTATACAGGACTACAGGAAGATTTGTTCCAGATTGTAACCTTTGCAAACAACAACGGCGATAATTTTACAAAAAATATGCTGAAATCTCTGCTTGGAAAAATTTTCAAAGACAACAATCAGACAAAACAGGCAATGGAAATTTATCAGGATCAGATTGCATATTTTTCAAAAGAAAAAATGGCACTCGGAGCACTTCTCACCTGGTATCTGATAGCAGAAGCGACGCTGGTGACAGAAGGGCCTTATGCTGCTCAGGAAATTGCATCGCAGGCGCTTGAAGTTGCACAGAACCCGAAAATTGACAACTATTTCTTTGCAATTCTTCTAAAGATTGTGATTGCGAAAGCCTGCATTACAATGTCCGAATACGAAACCGCTAAAATAAATATTGAAAGCGCAATCGCCCAGGCTGAAAAATTTAACCTTAATGACCTGCTTTCAAGATTGTATCTTCTTTACGGAAAATATTTTCAGGAAATAGGACTTGTAAAATCAGCGCACCAGACAGATTACCTCAGAGGGGCTGTCAAAATGTTCGACAAAGCCTCAAAACTCGTTCAGCAGACACGAAATAACTACGTTCATATTGACATCCAAAAATCAAAAAATGTACTCAAATCTTTCTGTCAGTTAAATAATATTAAATTATAATTAAAAAAATAGCAATTTTTCTTATGTTTATTTTTTTATATAAACAGGTTAGTATTAAATTTTTTCAAAGGTAAGATGTCACAGTTTTTAAATTCGATTAATGAAGTAAAGAAAAATTACAGCAAATATGACGACTGGGAACAGAAACAGGCTGATGAAAAAGCCAGAAAACAGTATCTGGCAAAAACTCTTGATATTCCGAAAGACAAACTTGAATTAACTGAAGAAAAAGCAAAAACCGTAATCCGCGCAGCCGAACTTCTCGACAACCGCTCGGAAAACAACGCCGAAAACATGGAACAGCTGACCGGAATTATTTCATCAATTGCAATTCTTATACCGGCACTCGGTTCAGAATTTTTACTTTTACATCTGATGAAAAAAGGTAAAAAAATTCCGAAAGGTCTACAGTTTGCATCCCCGGTTTTAACCCTTGCAACTGCCGTCGGATTAATCCTCTGGGGCAATGCAAAACAGAAAGAAGCTTCCCGTATCGGGAGATTTCAGGCAAAACAAAAAGAACTGAAAGATGTTAAAAATTTCGTTATTTATACCCCTGAACAGATCGAACGCGCCGTTGAAAAAGCAAAAGAAATTCCGGATGAAAAAGAACGCAAAGGCTTAATGAAATTAATTGCCGAGATGAAAGATGTTTTCAGCGACAAAGAAGCTTATAAAAAATGGATGAAATCAAAAGACCCGCAGGCAATCGAAAAATTAAAAGAACTTGCCTGCACACCGGAACAGCTGAAACAGGGAGAGGCTGATAAAGAACTTATCGTTGATGCAGTTAAGGACATAAACATAAAAGCCGAAGAATATTCAGAAAACGTTGAGAATGTTTTTGATACAATGAGTACAGTTTCATGGCTTGCGGCAATTCCACTCACAATGGGCGTCAACAAAATTATCAAGCACATAAATAGCTTTCCTCAAAAATTACGTCCTCTCATCTCAACCGTTGTTGGTCTGACAGTAGGTATCGGAATAACCCTCTGGGGAACTGCAGAACAGAAAAATGCCGCAAGGATTGGACGCTATAAAGCACGTCAGGAATTAATGAAAAATCCTGCATCACTTCTTGCCTTCTCAAAAGAAGAAATGGAACAGGCAAAAGATGTTAAAGCTCCGGAACAAAAAATAAGTTTCTGGAAGAAAATCGGACAGAATTTCTCATTCCTTCCACAGTATTTAAAAGATAAAAAAGAATACAAAGAATATAAAGAAAAAACACAAAAACAAAACGAAAAAATCATAAATGTCCTGAAACAGGATACTACAATCAGCGAAAAACAATTAAATGATGCAAAACATCTTCAGGAAAAAGTTTTCACCGCCTTTGATGAGGTTGATGAAATGTCGCAGAGATATTCTGAAGATGTCGAAGCCGGAACTGATATTGCCAAAGAAGTTGGAGTGTCAATCTGGACAATCGGTTCAATGGGTGCTCTGGCGGCTGCTGCACTCTTAATAAGCAAAGGTAAATTCCCGCTGCATAAAATTATCAAAGGGGTTTCCTCAATGTCGCTTGACAAAAATTCAAAACTTAAAACTGCAATCGACAAAGTTTACGATGCAGTAAAAGGCGACAAAAACTTAAAACAAAAACTCAATTACGCAATCGCAAACGGTGATTTCTCAGAAATTAAATATATTCCGAAATTAAAAGAACCGTTAAGAGAATTAATGACAGAATTCGGCAGCATATCCATAAAACTTAAAGACGGCGAACAGTCTGCAGTTGAGGCATTAACAACCCACTTCAAAAAGGGTGCTGTAGCAAAATGGTTCAGAAGTTTTACTTACCAGTGCATAAAACTCTGGAGTAAAAATAAAGTCTCCTCACTCGGGGGTGAACTTCCGAAAGAGGTTGCTGAAAACCTGAAATTCAATTACAAGAATTATAATACATTGATTAACACCGGACTTGTTGCAGGAGTACCTGTTCTCGGCATAATAATCGGAGTTCCGTATGCGTTCAACGCATGGCTTACAAATATTCAGAAAAAAGCCGGCAAAATCGGGATAATGAAGGCTATGGAAAAAATTGACGACGACAGGGTTTTTGTAAACCACAACGAAAATACTACAGCCAAACAAAAAGCAGAAGCACCTGCACTTGCGCAATCCTCCGTCCGAGTAATCAGCAAAGAAGATGAAAGTTCAAACCTGCTTGCAAAATTCAGACAGTCAGTGCCTCAAAGTTAAAAGAAATGCACAGACGGAACAGTAAAAGTAAATGTGTACAAGTAAGCAACCGTTGTTCGGCGAAATAATTTCAAAAGCAAGTGCTGTCTGAGCGTTAAGGCCTTAGTTTCTCAGCCCATCTGCGAAAGATATATTTTGGCAAGTTCTATATCATTCAGGGTTGTGATTTTAATATTTTTATAACTTCCGTCAATTACGTAAACATCTCTGCCCATAGCTTCCACCATGCCGGAATCGTCGGTAAAGTTTCTTCCGGCAAACCTCATGTGCGCGTTCAAAATTAAATCGTATTCAAATGCCTGCGGCGTCTGGGTGTTATAAAGTTTTGCGCGGTCAATTGTTCTGACAATTTTTCCGTGTTCAACCTCTTTTATAGTGTCAATCGTCTTTGTCATAACAGAAAGCGCTTTTGTTTCCTTAACCATTTCAACGCAAATGTTAATGAGTTCGGTCGTAATCACAGGCCGCGCACCGTCGTGAATTAATACATAATCGCACCTGTCAGCTTTTAAGCCGTTGCATACAGACTGCTGACGGGTTTGGCCTCCTTCTACTAAACTTACTTTTTCGTAATCCTTAAACAGATTTTTCAAATCCTCCATTATTGAAAGATTTGCACAAATTATAATTTCATCAACATTTGCATAATTAAACGCATCAACCGTATATTTTATAACCTCGCACCCGTTAATCTGCTCCAGAAGTTTATTTTTATTCCCGAACCTTGACGATGTTCCGCCCGCTGTTATAATAGCGTTAACCTTCATGACTGCTCCTTAAAATGCTTATATAATTTCTTTTCAACATCCTCTTTTGTAAAAAATACGCATCTGTCAGGATAATTAATCTTAACACCGCAGACATCAGAGGATTTGACAGTTCCTATTACAGTGAAATCCTGAGCGTCATCAACCGTTGCAACAAGCTGATAATCTTCCGCCCCGTAAAATATTATATCCTCAAAATTCTCAAATTGCATCAAATCTTTATCAAAAGGAATCTTTTCAAAATCGACCTCCACAACAGCCCCGCTGGCTTCCGCTATCTGTGACAGAGCATCCATCAAGCCGTCAGAGGTGTCCATCATTGCGTAATCACCTTTTTGCGACAGCGCAATTTTTTTTGAAAACTCAACCTGCGCCCGCGGCATAAGATGAGCGTCTATGAACTTCCGCGGCTCCTTTTTCCCTTCAAGCAAAAGCTTTAATCCTGCACCGCTTGAACCGTGAAGTCCTGATACAATAATTTTTTGTCCGGTCTTAGCATTTTTTCGTGATGAAATTTTTCTACCTCTGTCAGAACCGATTGCCGTAACCGATATATAAATTTTGTCAGAACCCGTAATATCTCCGCCGGCAATCTGAACCTCCCCGCAGGCAGCTTTCAATCCTTCATAGAACTCTTTCACAAATTCTGCATCTGTATCATCTGGCAGAGAAAGTGCGACCGTAAGATAGCAAGGAGCTGCACCGCTTGCACAGACATCGCTAATATTCACCATAGCAGCTTTCCAGCCAAGCTGGAACGGAGAGGCAAATTTCCTTGAAAAATGTATGTCCTCTACTAGACTGTCCTGCGTCACAACTATTCCGAGGCTTTTCAGGTGCGCGCAATCATCACCGATAAGTTTTGAATTAAGAGTATTTTTTATTATGTTTATAAAATCTTTCTCTTTCATCATATTCTCCGGCCGGAGCATTAACCTAATCAATATCGTGTTCTATAAGCGCTACAAATTCTCTGACAAGATTTTCGTTCCATTTTTTGCCGGCATCTTTTCTTATTTCATCAAGCGCTTCCCTTGGACTTAGCTTGCTTCTGTATGCACGCTGCTCGGTAAGTGCATAGTATGCGTCAACAATAAGTATAATCTGTGATGACAGAGGGATTTCTTCACGCGCAATTTTACCCGGATAACCTGTGCCGTCCCAGTTTTCGTGGTGGTGCTCAATAATCGGAATTATATCCTGAATGTATGATATAGGACTTAAAATTTCTTTTGCCGCAATGAGCGGATGCGCCTTAATTTTTGCAATTTCATCCTCGGTCAGAGGGGTTGCCTTCTGCAGAATTTCACGGGGCAGCATGACGTTTCCTATATCATAAAGAAGAATGGCAATTTTTAATTTGTCAATCTCGTCTTTAGACAAATCAAAACGTTTTGCAAGGGAAACAGCAGTCAGAAGCTTGGATTTCACAACTCCCTGAGAATGCAGAGGGTTATAAGTAAGAGTGAGAATATCCGCAACGGAATACAGAATCTCTTTCTGCGAACTGTTTGCTTTTAATTTTTCGCAAAGATTATCTGCAAGCTCCTGCGGAATAGGCATATTGTGGCGTGATAAAATATCGGTGAAAGTATTTACCGCAATCTCCTGCCATGAAGTTTCGTTAACAGGTCTTGCCAGCGTAACCCTGTTCCTGCCGTTCTTTTTAGACAAATACATTGCTTGATCGGTAAGTTCCAGAACTTCCTCAATATTATCTGAATGTTCAAGAAATGTAGCAACCCCGATACTCGCCGTAATATGTCCTATTGTATCAAGCTCTAAATCTTCAATAGCTTTTCTTATACGTTCCGCGGCAATCATGGCGCCTTCCGATGAAACCCCCGGAAGCACCACATTAAATTCTTCCCCGCCCATTCTCGCTGCCGTATCAATTGCTCGGGCGTTCGATTTTAATACTCCGGCAACCGCTTTTATCGCAATATCGCCGGAGGTGTGGCCGTATTTGTCGTTAATTTGTTTTAAAAAGTCCAGATCAAGCCCGATTATACTGAAAGGCTGACCGCTTCTTCGTGAACGCGTAACTTCTTTTGCGAGATATTCTTCAAAGTATCTTCTGTTATAAAGCCCTGTAAGCCCGTCCGTTACTGCCTGCTGCTTAACTTCCTCAAACAAATCCGCAATAGTTATCGCAATTTCAATCTGCTGTGCAAACATCGAAAGAAAGTCAAGTTCAGCCTCTGCTAAATCCTCTCTTGATGAGAACACGCAAAACCAGCCGAATGCCTTGCCGCGTGTATAGAGAGGTATAATATTCAGCGACCTGCTTGTCATGCCGGAAAGCACTTTCTCTTTCATTTCATCTTCCATATCCGGAATAATTCCGTAGAGAGCTTTTCTTAAATCCTTTGTCCGGACTATCTTTTTTTCATTAAGTGCTTCGGCGTAAATACTATCAGGGGAATAGACAAGCCTTCTTGCCTGCATTGGAACTTTTATTATCTCATTAACCCTGTCAATCGCTTCGTCTTTAGCCTCTGCAATAACGCTTATGTAATCTCCGTTTTCATCGTTTTCTTTTCTGATAATTGTACTGTGAAGATAGCCGAGTTCGCCTTTAATACTGTTCACTATACTTTCCAGCACACTATTAAGCGGCTTTGCGGAACTCATCATATCAAGAATGTGCTGCAGGGTAAGCATACGTTTATTTGCGGTGTTTAACTCCCTGGTACGCTCTGCAATTTCTTTCTCAAGCTGAAGATTGCGTTCGTATATTTCAAGGTAATCCTGCTTTCCCGCATAGATATTATTTTCGACTTCTGCAATTTTTGTACGTATATCTCTTAGTTTATCGAAAAAATTCATTACCCACCTGCATTTTAAACGATGACATCTCCATTATACAACATTTCCGGCATTTTGCAGTATTTTGTTTACAATATTTATAATTTCCTGCGCAGAAGGTTTGCGGGTGCAGAGGTTTTTAGCATCACCTTCTTTCGGGCACTCAAACAGAAAACATGGCTGGCAGTCAAGCTTTGCATTTATTGCAAAATATTTGTCAGGGTTGCCGAAACATCCGAAAAGCGTTGGCGGGGTGCAGGTAAAAATAGATATTACGGCAGGGTTATTTGTTGCCCAGGCAAGATGAGCAGTTCCGGAATCAGGCGCCATCACAATTGCGGCTCGGGATAAAAGTTCCTGCAGCTCTTTAAGATTAGTCTTTCCGGCAAGGTTAAGCCCGTAATCCGAACCTATATAAGAAAGAAGCTCTTTATCTTTTCCGGTGCCGGTAAACACAAGTGAACATTTATTTTTTATACCTTCAACGACCTCTTTCCAGTTATCGGGGCTCCAGTGTTTCAAAAATCTTGTTGTAGCAGGTGCTATTATAACCATCGGCTTTGTCCGATCAAGAGGTTTTAATAAATCGTCAATTTTAGATTTAATTTCAGGGGTTGCAGGAGGAAGTGTAAATTTTATCTCCTCAGAATCAATCCCGAGATATTTTGTAAAATCCATATAATTAATTACAGAGTGTCTTTCAATACCGTGATGAATTGCCGGAATAATTTCATTGCCGCCGAGCGTTGCATGTTCTCTTACATCAATAGGCACAATTCTTCTTTTCGCCCCGCAAAATCGCATCCAGTACATTGTCTTAAGCATTCCCTGAGTATCAATTGCAATATCGTATTTTTCTTTTCTGATTTCATGGAGAATCTTCAAATACTCAAAAAAGCTTCTAAAAGAAATCAATCCACGCTTTTTCCACCTTCCGACCGGTGCAAGGTAAACTCTGTCAACACACGGGTTATCTTTTATTATGTCATAACCCTTTTCCGACACAATCCAGTCCACACGGTATCCGTTTTTCTTAAACAAATTTGCCATAGGAATATTAAAAACGCAGTCACCGAGTGACGACAGCCGGACTATAAGAAGTTTTTTCCCGTTTTCAGACACAGTTAATATCCCCCGCTTTCTTCAAGAAAAGCCGCCCCGGTAATTCCGGAATAATCTCCGAGCGCCGCCTTTTTAAATTCTATTTTTGTTGCCGGTACAGGAAGCGATTTGGCACGTGCTTTTTTAATCGTATTCTGATAAAAATAGTCAACAGCTTCTATAAGGCCGCCTCCAAGAACTATAAGCTCAGGATTTATAAAGTTTATTATACTTGCAATCCCGCCTGAAAGATATTCGGAAGCCTCATTCACGCACTGAATAACCAGTTCATCTTCCTTTTCTATTGATTTTTTAATCATCCCCGAAGTTATTGATTTTCCGCTTTCAAGGTAATCAAAGATTACAGAATGCCTGCCTTTTTTAAGCGCGCCTTCAATCCTCTTTTCAATAGCTGAACGCGACGCATAAGCCTCAAGACAGCCGTGCGCGCCGCAGCCGCACTGACGTCCGTTCAAATCAACGATAACATGCCCGATTTCACCGGCGGTTCCGGTTGCCCCGCGGATAATTTTCCCGTTTTTCACAATACATGAGCCGACGCCGGTTCCGACAAAAATACAGACAAAATCATCACAACCCTTTGCTGCACCGAATTTCATCTCTCCGAGCGCCGCAATCTCTACATCATTTCCGACAAAAACAGGCAGCTTAAATTCGCTTTCTATATGCTGTTTTATATTCAAATCATAGCAGTCAAGGTTAGGAGCCCCTATTATTATGCCGTTTTTGCGGTCAATCTGACCTGCTGCACCTATTCCGACAGAACTTATTTCATCCTTATCAACACGGCTCTCTTTCAAAAGTTCTGAAATACCCTCGACCATTTTTTTTACGATTTTTTCAGGGCCTTTTTCTTTTTTAGTCTTTTTCTTAACCGTACAGATGACTTCTCCGGATTGCCTGTCAACAAGACCGAAAAGAATCTTTGTTCCGCCTAAATCTATTCCAATAGCAAATCTCTTCATATACCTGAATTATACATAAAAAAACACGGGAAGTAAATAAAATAGTAAAGCCCCTTTCCCGAAAGGGGCTTTCATTGCACTAACCTACCGCTCTCCTTCACGTTTCACCTTTCACAAATGAGGAATCACTAAAATGAATATTCAAATTTTCAAATACCATAATTTCCATATTAAATTTTCTCCCGTCAAAATAAGTCTATGCAGCCTTTTCTTCTTCTTGTTGCGGTTCTTCTTCCACGGTTGCTAAATCAACCAGCGGAATATTTGTGAGTTTCGCGTGTATATCCATAATCGCCTGATAAATCTTGCCGTCGTTTCTCCACCAGCGGCCGAGCTGGCTTTCTACAACAGCCTGTTCAGGTGAAATATCAATGCCGAGTTCATCAGCTTTTTCTTTCAATGCGTTTAAAATATGTTCTGTATATTTTTTTCTGTCATCTCCGCTGAATATATCATCGTAGATTGTTTCCATCAACGAATCATCTCCTGTTTTATCCTGATAAGAGAGAAGCCATTTATCCATTACAAAGATTACGTTATCTTTGTTAATTGACATAATTGCAGCGTCAAGTTTTTCTTCATCAGTTCCCGAGCCGTCTACTGCGACATAGATGTCTTTACAAATATTTAAGGCCTGACTATATGCCTTCTGTTCCGCTTCTGTTGGTTCAGGTGATTGCTGCGACTGTTCGTTCTGTTCAGTTTCTTCAGTTTCTTCAGTTTCTTCGGTTTCCTCTGTTTCCTCTGTTTCTTCGGTTTCTTCAGTTTCTTCGGTTTCTTCACTTTCGGAAGTTTCTTCTTCCGGTTTTACGGCAAGAGTTGCAGCCTTTTTCAGAGCTTGAATTTCACCCTGAATTTCTGCCAGTTTATTTTTTGATTCCTGCAAATTCTGTTTTGAAGCGCTTTGTGTAAGGGCCTTCATTTTCTTTTCGGTTTCTTCAAGAAGTTCTTTGATTTCTTCAAGCTTCTTTTTTTTATCTGCAGGAAGTTCTTTCTGCGCAAGTATTGTTTCCAATTCTTTTTTAAATGACGCAATTTCCTGTGCGGTCATACCCATATCTGAGTTAAAGAATGACTGTTCAGCCATCATAAATCCTTGATTATACATTTTTTGCAGCATAAAAGTATCGCCCATACCCGGCATTGTCATATAAGGATTAAACATCGGCATCTGCATCTGGAGCCAGAGATTAGGACTGTTAAAGTATGTAAAATCACCCATCAACCCCAGTTCTGCCGACCAAGGTAAGATGGTGTTATTCATCATATAATTTGGTAAAAAACTTCCAAACATTTTCCTAACTCCTGGTGTTTTTAATTCCCCGTATATATATAAAGTAAAAATTTCCGCACAAATTGCATGTGCATACGAAATTTATTAATATTTTGTAACATTTGAAAAAACTTCTATTATACGCTCTTTTGTAATTTCAGGGTTTATCTGTTTAACACAGGTTATAACATCCGTACCGACAGGCTCGTTAAAAATTTTCTCAAGAAGTTCTCTGTTAAAATCATACAGAATTGAGCCATGCTGGAGAATATATCCTTCCCTCCGGCACTGGGCAGAGCCTATAAGCTTTTTCCCCTTATAGCACAAATCAGCACCCGTTGAGATAAGCATGCAGTAGTCAAACTTTGTATTAACTGGTTTTGATGCCCCAAAGTCAAGTTCTATACCGAGTTTAGCAAATCCGTCAATTAAAATTCCGGAAATTTCCTCATAAGACTGCCTTACATTTTCACCGTGTTTTAAATAAGAAACCGGACAGATAAAGCTGTATGTAATTTCATCATCATGCAGCAGAGCACGGCCTCCGGTAAGCCTTTTGACCGTATCAATACCGGTATCTTTCAGAAACTTTTTGTCTATAAAGGCATCTTGCTGGTTTCTTCCGAGCGAAACACACGCCGGCGACCAGCCGTAAAGCCGGAATACCGGATAATCCAGCTTATCTTTTATGGCAGAATTCAGCAAATCTGCATCTGTCTGCATATTTGCAGCACCTGTTTTAACCTCGTAGGGTATAAACTTCATCATTTTTCGTTCTTCTTTTTATCTCTTTCGGCAAGCCCTTTTTCAAACTGGGAGAACACGTCATTCCCGACAAACTGTTCAAGCGCCGCACGTTTTGCCATGAAATCCGCACGGGCTTTTGCCTGTTCATCAACTGCGGTTCTGTAGTAGGCATCCGTAATCAAAATAATATCTCTTGAAAGTTCCTGCGCTGCATCGTAATTTTTTCTGCGCTGCTCCACGACCTTTGCATAAAGTTCAAGCATATTTTTGGCTGTCATATAGTCGTAATAAAGATTTACGGTTTTCTGCTGCAGGTCATCTATTTTACGGATAAGAATAATCATATCGGAATCCGTAACTTTTGTATATTTATAATTCAGAGCTTTTGTATCCTGCGACATTATGCCGAAGATATTGCTGCCGAGCATTGAACCCATTGCAATCATCGGGTTGCCGACACCTGCGCCGACAAGGGATGACATGCTTGCAATATTTAAAAGAACTTTTTTAACGGATTTGTCATCGGGTTTATCCTCCTCCGGATTGGAAAGTTTATATAAGGCAAAACTTATTGTATCGCTCTTGGCAGCAGCGCCCTGCCACAGCAGCGTCAAGTCGCCCATCATATCCTCGTTATCCAGTTCAATCTCTTTAGAAATCTCTTTAGAAATCTTTTTTATGCTCAAATCCGCATAAGTCATGGCTTCCACATCAACCTGTTCTTCATCAATTTTTGCTTTAGCCTGTTCAACCTGAGATTTAGCCTTAACCTCCACGTACTTTTTTTCCGGCTCATCTGTAAGCCCCACACGGTATGCAGGAGGCCGGATATTAAGCTCATTAAGTTCTTCAAGCTTTACTTCCGCAAAAGATGGCGCCCCGAGCATTAATATTAAAGACAGAATAAAAACTTTTCTAATCATTTTGTCTGCTCCTTACCCTTTAAGAGGGCAGTATTGTAGTTAAACTGATACAAATTCAGGTTATCCACAGTTTTTTTGCCGGCAAGACGCTGAAGTTCAAGGTGGTATTTTTTCGCATTCTGCATATAGTAAGCTTCTTCCATAGCCATATTGTCATACAGCGATGAAGAAATCGTAATTTCCAGCAGGTCGTCATTGTTGAGCGCATTTGAATAATTCTTATTATAAAGCAAAAGCTTTGAGCGGGTTTCTTTAAGCTGAACAAGCGCTGCTTTGTAGTTGTAATATGCGTTAATAATTTTGTCCTGCAAAGTTTCAATAAGACCGGCAAGCTCAATAAGCTCTGTATCGGTGAGCGGAATTTCTGTCGGCATATTTTTTCTGTTAATCAAGTTCTGCGCAAGCCTTCCTGCTGCAAAAGCCGAAGTCTGCGCAAGATAGTCCGCCCCCATTAAAGACGGTGCAAAAGAAGCCCCTGCAACAAGTGCCGAAAGTGTTTTTGACATCAAAGACGCATGTATTCTTCTCTGGCTTTCCGGACTTGCCAGTTTTTTAAGGGTAAATTCTATAACCTGATTGTTTTCAACCGTACCTTTCCAGAGGTTTTCAATATCCTGAAGATCTTTTTCTTTCTGGATATTAACAAGCTCCTGAACGACCTGTTCATCAGACATAACAAGAGAACTTTTAAGCTTTACATCAGATTTAGGAAGTTCAATCTTTTCAGGCTTCACTCCCTCTAAAGAAACCTCCCCGCTGTCTGCAAGAACTGCAGTTCCGCAAAATATCATAACTAAGATTAAAAGCCATCTCATACTAAATTTATAGCACAAGAAAAATAATAAATCCAACGATTGAGTGTGTAATAAATCCTTGGATTGTTCTACCGGCACACAAAAAAAAGTATGATTGTAATTGATAAGAAAGAGGTAGCATTGAGTCCGGAATCCACGCAGAAAAGCAGCAGAAAAACAGCGGCTTCATTTTGCAGAAAAGCAGACAAACTCCGTCTGGAAAACCTGCATAAGGAAGCTATTTCGCATTATTTAAATTCAATATTAATAGAAAGAAACAACGCAAATTCTTACCTCGGACTCGGTATCTGCTACAAACATCTTGAAAAATATCCTCAGGCAATAAAATATCTTGAAAAAGCAGCGGAGATTGAGCCTGATTTTTATGAAGCTTTTTATGAACTTGGTGTCTGCCATCTTCTGGAAGGAATCCCCTGCGGCGCGATAAAAAACTTTGTTCAGGCAATCCAGATTAATCCTGAAAATCCTGACGCAATCCTGCAGCTTGGGATTTCCCACGAACTCTGCGAAGAATACGATATGGCGCTTATGATTTATCAGAAACTTATTGAAAATTCGCCGAAATTCATAAAAGCCTACGAACACAAATCCACACTTTTGATGAAACTCGGCAACTTTAAAGACGCATCAATACTTCTAAATGAAATTATAAAACTCAATCCAGACTACTACCGCGCATACTTTGGTATTGCAACCTGTTTTGACAAACTCGGCAGAAGAGTTGACGCGCAGAGATACTACAGAAAATTTTTAATAAAAAAACCTAACTCCCATCAGGCACCTTTTGTGAAAGCAAGATTAGAAAAACTAAAATCACTTTCACAAAAGAATACTTCATTAAACTTGATTAACTAAAAATCATATTTTTCCCCGATTGAATAATTCTGGTAATTAAGCTTTCCGCTGCCGGTCATTATACTTTTTAAACTTTCATATCCGACAGGATTCCATGGTTCCGGCACTATAGCATCCGGTTTTACGTATAAACCATAGGCATCAGCCCCGAACTGGTTCGGGTTCTTAAGCCCGTTTGCATCCAGCCTTATTATAGCGCAGTATGTTCTGTGCAGAACTGTCGGGATTTTATTCCCGTCTGCATCAAGCTTATAATCACCGTTTTCTTCTTTGGCAAAAGAATCTTGATAAAAGTCACAGGCAGGCTGTTGAAAAATTTGAAGAATAGCACCGTCGCTGAGAATTATTTTAGGAACATTAGAATCTACACCGGCATTTGTTCCCTCACCATCAGTGTACGGGTATGCGTATTTTAATTTATAATAATATTTTTCACAACCCTTCTGGGTTTTGCTGGTACATAATTTAGCACCGTTAAAATATTTTACAAAATTCCGGGCAACTTCAATGGAAGTTTTTGACGGGTCAAAAAGAACACTGTTATCTCCGATAACCCCGAGATCCTTCTGCGCAAGCAGTGCAGCGTTTTGGACATTAGATAAAGCCTTTTTGGTTCGTGTAACAAGTTCTCTGTCCTGAATTTTAGTCGTCAACGACGGCAGCGTCATCGCAGCTACAACGCCGATGATTCCAAGTGTAATCAGAACTTCCGCCAGAGTGAATCCTTTCTTCATTATCGATTTGCTCCTTTCTTTATACTATTATATCTTATAACTTGTATTTTTCAATCTATAAATTATTATTTATTACTTTTATATACGATAAAAAGCAGCCAATAAATATTGACTGCTTTTTTACATTTTTAAAACCTTTGTATAGAGCTTAAACTACTTGCCCCCCCCCCCCGAAATCCTTGCTATACTTACGTTTCCCATTGTTTAATCTCCTTTGCTTTTTTATATCTTTACTTTTTCTGGAATATCTATAAATGTTTTCTCGAACACGCTTCCGCTCTGCTCCCGCTATCGTCTCGAAAACATTTATAGGTATTCCTCTTCGTGTACTCTTTATTTTTGTGATGCTGAATCAAGTTCAGAGCCTGCCCTGAATTTAGTTCAGCATCTCTTTGGCTTTTCCGCTGTCTTTTTTATTATAGCATTATTTTTGTAGCTCTGCAAGCCTACCTTACATATTTTTTACCGACAAGTTCATCCGGCAGAAATTGCTGATAAACCTCCGGAGCGTCATGGGAATAAATATATCCGACCCCGAAACCGTATTTTTTTGCGTCTTTGTAATGTGCATCCCTGAGGTGCATAGGCGGCGGGTAATCGTTTCCGCCGTCAATATCTGAAAGTGCCGCATCTATAGCACAAACAGCTTCATTAGATTTTGGAGCCCGTGCAACATAAATCACAGCCTGGGCAAGAGGAATTCTCCCCTCCGGAAGCCCCAGAAGTTCAACAGCTTTATACGCATTTAACGCAACGTTCAAAGCATTAGTATCAGCATTTCCGACATCTTCTGCAGCACAGACAATTAGCCGCCTTGCAATAAATCTTGGATCTTCACCGGCAGCAATCATTTTTGCAAGATAATAAACAGCCGCATCAGCATCCGACCCCCGCAGGCTTTTTTGGAAAGCCGACGCGCAGTCGTAATGTTCCTGCTGCGAATATCGTGTATTTCTTTTCTGACAGATTTCTTCAATAATTTTGACCGTCAAGTTCCGGCGTCCGTCAATCAAATCACTTGCAAAGTAAGCGTTTTCAACAACATTCAGTGCATATCTGGCATCCCCGCGCGCAAGATTTATTATAAAATCAAGCACCCCGCTCTCGCAGTCCATAGGAACGTAATTTTTCGCTAAATACGCAAATCCGCGCATTACAATCTTCTTCATGCTCTCATCATCAATAGAATTAAGCCTTACAACCTGAACGCGTGAAAGAAGCGCCGGCACAACCTGAAAAGACGGATTTTCAGTCGTAGAACCTATCAGAAACAATGTTCCGTTTTCAAGATGAGGAAGAAGCGCATCCTGCTGGGTTTTTGAGTACCGGTGAATTTCGTCTATGAAAAGAATAGTTTTTGTACCGCTTCTCAAAGCCATTTTAGCATTTTCAACCGCGTCTTTAATATCTTTTACTCCGGATGTCACCGCAGAAATTTCAATAAAATTGGCGCTTGTTTTTGTTGCGATAAGTCTTGCAAGCGTAGTCTTTCCGCACCCCGGAGTGCCCCAGAAAATCATGGAAAACAGTCTGTTTGTTTTTAAAAGGTTCAAAATAGGACTGTTCGGTGCAACAACATTACTCTGCCCGAGAAATTCTTCGATAGATTTTGGGCGCAGAAGTTCCGCCAGCGGTATCTGCTTATTTTGGTTTTCCAGTTCCGTAAAAAGATTATTCATAGTATAATTGTAGCATTAAAGGACATTAATTCCAACAGAGTAATATATATTTATTTTTGCGTACGCGTTTCCGCGCTGCTCGCGCTATCGCCTCGAAAATAAAATATATTACTCCGGTAAAAGAGGGCTTAAAATGAAAAAATTTATCTCTGCGCTGGTAATTCTTATAATTATACTCTGTGCCGTATATTGCGCGCCGAAAAAAGATACAAACACAAACGAGGTAATCGTCTGGACTTTGCAGATGAGCGACTTTTCGGAATATATGAACGGGGTTATCTCGGAATTTGAAGCGCAAAATCCCGATATTAAAATAAAATGGATTGACGTACCGTTTTCGGAGGGTGAAAAAAGAACGCTCGCCTCTGTTTTAAGCGACAATTCGCCTGATTTGATAAACCTTAATCCGGATTTTTCGGCAGCGTTAGCACAAAAAGGAGCACTCGCTGAAATTAACACTGCCGAAACCTCACAGTTTAATGAAGGAATTTTGAATTCCCTGAAATTCAACGGAAAACTATATTCAATTCCGTGGTATGCCACATCAGCCGTGACAATTTACAATAAAAAACTAATGAAAAAAGCAGGGCTTGATGTTCCGCTGACTTACGAAGCAGCCGCAGCAGCAGCCACGCGCATACGCGAAAAAACAGGAGCTTACCTGTTTCTCCCTAATATTACAGAAAATGACACAATGCTTAAAATCCTCAATAAATACGGCGTAAATTCACCCGAAACAATTGCAGACAAAGATTCAGTTCAGGTATTTAATTATTTTAAAGACCTTTACGCAAAAGACTTAATACCTAAAGAATCCATCACACAAACCCACCGCGAAGCACTTGAAAAATATATGTCTGAAAATATAGTTCTTTTTCAGGCCGGTGCAAACTTTCTCAATATGATTAAAGAAAATGCGCCATCAACTTACAAAAACACAGACGTAGCTCCGCAAATGACAGGGAAACTGGGTCAGAATGACTTTTCACTGATGAATTTTATAATCCCTCTCAAAGCAAAACACAAAGAAGAAGCCCTAAAATTCGCACTGTTTCTGACAAATGAAGAAAACCAGCTGCAGCTTGCAAAGTTAACAAATGTAATCGCTGTAAACCGCAATGCGCTAAAAAATGAATTTTATACGACTTATGCTGAAGGAGATTTGATGTCAAAAGCCCGCGTTATAAGCGCAGGGCAGCTTGATAAAGTTGAACCGGTTTTCCGTCCGTCGCGTAACCAAAAAGACATCAATACTCTTATAAACACCGCCGTTCAGGAGGTTCTGTTAAACAAAGCTCCGACAGAACAAATCCTCAAAAAAGTTTCAAAAGAATGGAAAACTCTGCTTGATTAAACTAGCAGAAAAATCCTCTTGTGCCGAATACACTGAAGCCCGAGCCGAAATACGGTGTTGCTAAACTCGAAGGCAATGGAATTCCGCCGGCAAAACCACCTGAAATTCCCGGTGAAAAGTATGTTCCGCCGCCAAAGAAGCCCCCTCCGCAGCACCCGCCTCCAAATACAGGCATAGTCATTACAGGTACTCCAAATCCGCCGCAGCAGCCGCCGTAAGACCATGGATTTGTTACAACTGCGTTAAATAACGACGCTCCGAGAAGCCCTGCCATACCCTTCTGGTTTGCCTCTGCAGAACCGTAGCCCGCCATATTATTTACAAGAAATCCCATGTTTGTGCCGTAATGACGCCGCATATCGTAAGCGACTTCATTACGAACAGCTCCGTTTGTTAAGTTTAATCCGAAATTCATAATGGATTCACCGGTGCTGGCTCCGTTTCTTTTATCCTCAACCGCACCCAGTGTCGAGCCCAGAATGTTATTTATATTACTCAACGTATAATTTAGTCTTGGTAAATCCATAGTTTATCTCTCTATTTATATACTTGATATATATATAAAGGAGTTTTTTATATATAAATTGCCATGAAACCACCTATTTGTTAAGTAATGTTACAAAAAATAGTATAAAAACTAAAGTTTATATGACATGCTGCCGATAGAAAAAATATAGGGAAATCAAAAGGGATTAATAAAAAACTATGGTATTCAGTGTTTCACAAATGGATTTAGGAATTGACAGAGCCACCCTGCAACAGGTGTCAAAGGCAATTCTTAACCGTGCGGCAGAAAAAAACAGCCAGTACAACGTAAACACAAATACTAACTTCTTTCAACAGAGAGATCCGGGGATTGATCTTTACAAGGGGAATATCAATTCAGACGTAGCCAGACAGATTGCAATGAACAATTCCGGTATGCAGATTCAGTTGAGCCAGAGTGCGCAGGACGCAATCAAGGCGTTAAACTCAAATGCAGCACAGAAGGTTCAGCAGGCAGTTGAAGGGAAAATGACTGTGGCAGTAAATGAGGTTACCGTTCAGGAACAAAAAACACAAACCCCGAAATTCAACAGCATCATCAGTATGGCAACAAGCAAAGACAAAAACGGCTCAAATCCGTTCTATCACGGTGAATTATTGATGAGCGGCAACAGCAAAAAAGAAGAAAAAGCAGAAGATAAATCTATTTTTGTTTAATCAACAATATCGTCAATCTGCTCTATATCTTCTTCCAGAGAATTAACAACCTCCTCCAAAACGCTTTCCTTGTGTTCAGATTTTGATTTTAAATCCTCGAGTCTTTTCTTAGCATTCTTTTCCATCTCGAGTTTTTTAGCGTTAATAACGTTTGCGACATTCATCATCGCAAGAGAATTCAGCGTAGCGCGCAGAACTGCGCTTCTGTCCATATAACGTTCATGACCCTGATTTTCTTCTTCTTCATCATTTTTCTGCTGGGCAAAGTATTCACCGCCCTGCCCCATCTTGTCATCCTGAGTACGGGCAGCAGTACCGGAAATGTCGCCGCTCTTAAAGTTAAAAGCGCCGCCAATCCCAAAAAATCCTGCTGACCTGTTATCGACCATATTCAGTATCCTCTGTTGAATCCTCTAATATCCGGAAATCAGTATAGATTTCCGCCACTACCATATCGTGTTTACTAGAGTATAGCTAATTCAATGCAATATTAACTCATCTAAATAAATTATTTTGCTAAATTATTAATAAATTTTTACATAAAAAAATAAACACCCCTTATGGAATGTTCATTTTTTAATTCTTTAAACAAATAATAACTACACAGCCTTTTGAACTTTGCCTGCTCTCAAGCAAGAAGTGCAGACTTTAATTCTTTTAGTTGAACCGTTAATAACAGCTTTAACAGACTGCAGATTAGGTTCCTGTGTATGAACAATTTGTTTATGCGAAAAAGTTAATTTCGCTGCTTTAACCGGTTTTTTACCGCAAATTTCACATTGTTTAGACATAGTTAATTTCCTTTTCTAGCTAGTTGCGTAACTACATCATATCTGAAAAATTACAAAAATCAAGTCACATGTTAAATTTCATTAAACAGAATGTTTAGTATATTTCCCAAACAATAGTAATTAAAAAAAACAGATTTTGTTTTTCTCTTTAAATATTTCAACACAGAAAAATAGCCGTCTTGCGAACGGCTTATCTCAATTTGTAAAAGGTTAGTGTGTAGGAGAAAATAAAGAAAATGGTTATACTACATGTATTCCACAACAGGTTCTATATATAACATATCCTTAGTATATCTTTTACATATCTTAATAATACAACAATATCGCCGGAAAACATCCTCTGTAATACCTGTTACTTGCAATATATTTATTTTCTCTATAATATATTCATTAAGAATAAAGGGGAAGCAATGAGAATTGAGGCTAAAAATCTTATTAAAATCTACGGCGACAGAAGCGTTGTTAATGATGTTTCTTTTTATGTAAATAAAGGGGAAGTGGTCTGCCTTTTAGGGCCGAACGGGGCAGGTAAAACAACAACATTTTATATGGTTGTAGGTCTTGTTAAGCCTAACAGAGGGCATATTTATCTTGATAATGAGGATATTTCAGCTATGCCGATGAATGAAAGGGCAAAACGCGGCATAGGCTACCTTCCGCAGGAAGCTTCAATTTTCAGAAAACTAAGCGTGGAAGATAATATTAAACTTGTTCTTGAAATGAACGACAAACTTACCGTTAACGAGAAAAAATGGAAGCTTGAGGAGCTTTTAACGGAATTCGGAATTCTGCGTCTGCGCTCCTATCCAGCAGTAGCGCTCTCGGGCGGTGAAAGGAGAAGGGTTGAAATTGCAAGGGCACTTGCTGCAAGCCCTGATTTTATGCTTCTGGACGAACCTTTTGCCGGCATTGACCCTATTGCGATAGGTGATATTAAGGATAACATCAGAAAAATTTCAGAAGAAAAAGGTCTCGGAGTTCTTATCACAGACCACAATCCGAAAGCGACACTGTCAATTACAGACAGAGCTTATGTAATCTTTGACGGGAAAATAAAAATTCAGGGCAACAGTAAAGAAGTTGCCGTGGATCCGGTTGCAAAAGAATTTTACCTAGGAAAGGATTTTGCGCTGTAATGAGATTTCCGCGGGTTTCAATATATGACAGATATATTTTCAGTCAGGTTCTGATAACCTCTTTTGTGGCAATTCTGCTGTTTACGGTTGTATGGATTGCGCCGGAGATGCTTCTGAACACAATAAAGCGGACGCTGGAGGGTGAATATACCGCAAAAACAGCTGTCCTTGTACTGTTTTATGAGCTGCCGAAAATTCTCGGTAAAGCTTTTCCTGTAGGGCTTCTTCTCGGAACGTTGTTTACTTTCGATAAATTGAGTAAGGATTCTGAATTAACAATTTTTCGTGCTGTCGGCCTTTCTTTCAGAAGAATTCTGGCGCCGGTTATGGTGTTAAGTCTAATTGTCACATGGCTTTGTTTCTTCACAGGTGACAAACTTATACCAATGTCGATTCAAAAATTAAATGCAATAAGAGATTCTCATCCGACAACACAGTATATTTATACCCAGAAAGATAAAAATGATGTCCCGCTTCTTGCCGTAATAATTTCAGGCTACCGCGACAACGTTATGCACAATCTTATAATTCTTGACTTCTCTAATAAGTATTATACGGATGTGCACCAGCTTTCAAATATTTATTCAGCGCAGAAAGGCACCTACCTCGGCGACAGATGGAAGCTTGAGGATATTACGCAGTATAAAATATCAAATGACGGAATTTTCACTGATATTGAACATATTAAAGAAATGGATATTCTAAAAGGCGAAGATGCAAAAAATGCTTACACGCTTATGACATATTCAACAAAGAAGGAACGTGAAATTACAAATCACGATCTGAAAAATTACATAAAACTTTTAAAGAAAGAAAAACTTGATGAAGAATACAGATACATGCTGAACAAGTACCTGCAGAGATTTTTCCATCCGTTTGTTTGCGTTCTGCTTGCGATTATGGGAACTCTCTTAGGATTCAGCAAACCCCGTGAGCAAAGACTGGTAGGGTTCACTATTGCAATAGGGTGTATCTTTGTGTATTATATAACTCTGCCATTCTTTGATTTACTGGCAGAAAAGGGCGTACTGCCTCCGCTTGTGACAGCGATCTTCCCTCCTGTGGCATTTTTGTGCGCAATTATAGGGTTCTACAAGTCAAAGGATTTATAATGAAAAAATTATTCTGGTTATTTGTCTGCCTCTGCCTTTGCGCCGGTACCGGCTATACAAAAGTGAAAAAAGACAGCGGCATTGATATAAATTACGAAAACGGGATTTATCATATTGTATTAAAAGGTGAAAAAATAAAAAAGAGGATAAAAGTTTACTCGTCAGATGAACTTGTGACAAATAAAGAATTTCACAAGTCATCACAGGCACTGTTGACAGTTAACGCAGGATTTTTTGATCCAGTGAACGGAAAAACCATTTCATACGTAGTAATGGACGGGCAGACAACCGAGGATCCTCTACTTAACGAAAATCTTCTTGCAAACCCGTTTTTAAACAAAAATCTCAATAAAATCCTTAACCGTACAGAGTTTAGAATAGTTGACTGCTACGGAAAGCTTAAGTATACAATAGTTCCGCATAAAACAAAAGAGGATTTTGAGTGTTTTGTAAAAGAGGCAGTGCAGGGCGGCCCCCTAATCCTTCCGGAGTTGAGGCTTGAGGAAGAACTGTTTGTCGTTAAAGACGAAGATAAAGTTGTGAGAGAATCCTCATCAGTTCTGCACAAAACCTCCAGAACAATTTTAGGATTAAAAGACGGGGAACTGCATATCCTCATCATTACCGATGACAACCCGATGGATTTATATGAAGTGCAGGAACTTTGTAAGAAACTCGGATTTGAGCGTGCAATGGGGCTTGACGGAGGAAGTTCCACCTCGTTTGATTACAAAGACGAAATCTCCGTGATTTCACAAAAAGGCGACGGTGCAGGCAGAAAACTCAAATCGTTTATTTATATTGAGAAAAAGTAATCTGAACCTTGCCGCATGTATATTCAATTACAGTATTCTTTTGTAAATCGTATTTATGTTTTCCAGAAAAGCGTTTTTATCGAAAATCTTTTCTATTTCATCATTTGTTAAACGTGCGGTGACATCAGCATCTTTCAAAAGATTTGCCTTGAAGTCGCCGTCGTTTTCAAATGCGTCAAGTGCGTTTCGCTGCACAATTCTGTAGGCTTCCTCTCTTGTTAAACCTTTTTCGACAAGTTCTAGCAGAACCTTTTGCGAAAAAACTATACCGCCGAATTTTTCGGTATTTTTAAGCATATTTTTCTCATGCACAACAAGATTTTGAACAACTCCGTTAAACCGGTTCAGCATAAAATCAACAAGAGTAAGGCTGTCAGGGAAAATTATTCTTTCAGCAGAACTGTGTGAAATATCTCTTTCATGCCAGAGCGGAATATTTTCAAGCGCAACAAGCGAGTTTGCCCTGACAACTCTTGCAAGCCCGCACAGATTTTCGCTCAGAACCGGATTTTTCTTGTGAGGCATAGCGGAAGAGCCCTTCTGGTTTTTACCGAACCCCTCCTCAACCTCAAGAACTTCTGTCCTCTGCAGATGACGGATTTCTGTAGCAAACTGCTCAATCACACTTGCAATAAGCGCAAGCGACTGAATAAAGTATGCGTGGTAATCCCTTGCAATAATCTGTGTGGAAATTCGTGCGGGTTTTAGCCCGAGATTTTTGCAGGTAATCTCCTCAATTTCCGGAGAAATATTGCTGTAAGTGCCAACCGGCCCCGAAATCTGTCCGACCCGTATCTGCTCCAGTGCGTGTTTGAAGTTGTCCTGCTGGCGCTCAAGAATATCAATCCATGAACAAATCTTCACGCCGAATGTCATAACTTCAGCATGCACGCCATGAGAACGTCCTATACAAACGGTATTTCTGTGTTTATTGGCAAGCTCTTTTAAAGATTTTATTGTATCTTCCAAGTCTTTAAGTATGATTTTGCCGCTGTCCTGAATTTGGAGCGCAAAAGCAGTATCAATCACGTCAGAACTCGTCATCCCAACGTGCATGTATTTTGCAAGATCCCCGAGGCTTTCGTTAACGCAGGTCAAAAAGGCAATTACATCATGCCGTACTTCCGCCTCAATTTCGTCAATCCTTTCAACGCTGAAAGAAGCTTTTTTCTTTAATTCTTCAATATCTTTTTTCGGGAATCTGCCTGTTTTTGCGTAAGCCTCGCAAACTGCAATTTCCACCTTCAAGTAGTAATCGAATTTAGAATTTAATTCCCAGATTTTTTTCATTTCTTCGCGAGCATATCTGTCTATCATAAGCCTATCCTAACATGGAGAATGCGGGATGTCCACGACTAAACAGAAAAGTCAACTTTATATTGAAATTTAAAGGGGAATATATTATAATAAATAAAAAAGGAGGATAAATTTATGCAAAACACAACTATAGCTTCAAAACTCAGAAGGGGGGGGGGGTAGATTTACTTCCGCTCAGGACAAGGGTTTCTGGCACACTTTTTTAGAAAATATTAAGCGTGTGGATTTTTTCAAATCTTTTTCCATTGAGGGCGCTAGTGACAAAGAGATTCTGAACAGTCACAACTCTTGTGAGCCGCAACGATTTTCGTTTCAGAATGACATGTCAAAAGATGAACATTTAAACCATTCAACTTTTCACCCGTTCAACTTTATCACCCCTCACCATTCACGCTTCACTTCTAAAAAAGCCGCCTTTACGTTAGCGGAGGTCTTAATAACCCTCGGGATTATCGGCATTGTCGCGGCAATGACACTGCCGGCGCTGGTGACTAACAACCGGAATAAGCAGCTTGAGGCTGCTCTGAAAAAGGATTACTCCGTTATATCGCAGGCATTTGATATGTATAATGCAAAGGTCGGTGAAAGAATTACACCGTCAACAATCTCCGGCGGAACTTTAAAAACTAAAATACTTCCATATTTTAAAATTGCAAGGGACTGCGGTAAAGGTTCAGAAACAACGGCAGCACAGCTTGAGAAAACCTGCATTCCTAATTATATAAACACAGGCAGCACAGAAAAAAATTCAACCACCTACAAAAATTTTACCGGTAAAAATTATATGAGTTTAGGGAAATTTGATGACGGTCAGTTTGTACTGGCAGACGGAGCGTTAGTTTTACTTGAAAATAATACCCCCGGTCAACTATTCATTTCTGTAGATGTAAACGGTTACGGAAAACTTCCTAACAGACTCGGTCAGGATTTATTTATGTTTGAGATTGATGAAAAAGGTGCTTTAAGACCTATGGGCTCAGCAGGAACTTATTATTACGATGAAGCTGACGAATACTGCAGCAAAACTTCATCCGATCCTATGAACGGTGCCGGATGCACTTATAAAGCGCTTAATGAGAAAGACTACTTCAACAAGCTGCCCAAATAAACAGGTAAAACATTCCAACTTAATGTAAAAAATGTAAACAAAAACTCCCGCTTGAGCAATTTTGATTAAACAAAATACTTTATATAAATGTAAGGTAGTGTTAGAAAAGGCATGTTATGGGTATATCAGCTCCATTACTAGAAGTATGTGTTCCAAGCGGGATTTTCTGCGTGAGGAACCTGCAGAAAGTTGAAAACGGTGAAAAGGCCAGAGGCACCGTTGCGTTTGCACAGGGAGCAAAAATCGCGGAAGCTGTTTCCAAATACGACGGCCCTGTAGGGAAATGGACAGCCGATGCCATCAGTCTTTTTAACAAAGGAGCAGAAAAAAGTAAAGCACTTGAATACACCGGCAAAGCCGTTAAATGGGCTTCCAAAAACGTCAATCCCCTTATCTGTGCCTCCAGCGTTATAAAAGTCGGGCTTTCGGACGACAAACCTAACGCAATCGTAACCGAAACAGGCGCACTTGCCGGAATGTTCGCGGGTGAAGGTCTGATGAAGGCAGAAATGGGCAAGCTTATTAACCCTGAGAATGTTGAAAAAGTCGCTCGGAAAATGGGGAATACAAAATATCTGCAATCAATTTCCGAAGCTCTACTGAAATCCGGCAATGCTTCAAAGGTTTCCGCAATCATTAAAGGCATTACATTCGTCTGCGGCTCGGTTGCCTCTTATTCAATAGGTCAGAAGCTCGGCGAAAAATATTCCGAAAAAATCACCTCACTTTTCGGATATAAATCTCCAAAAATCAATCAAAAAGCCTAATTAAAAAATTTTCAAAATATGTTATAATCACAATGTAATGAGAAAGATTATACTATTTTATACATTATTATTACTGGGCTTTACTGTTTCAAATCCGTGTTATGCGGTCAAAATAGGACTGCAAACCGGAGTTGAGCGTATCGGAGTGGGTTCATCAAACGACACCTCGCTTATTGACGCAAATTCAAACAAAACCATCTGCAAAATTGACGGGATGAAGGGTTATGAAATTGTGCCGTACAAAAATACAATGGCAATAAAGCTTAACGGCAAATTCTATCAGATTTACTCTGATAATATTGTTCTCAAACCGGCGGCAGGAGGTTTCATCAGCGCAAAAAACAAGTGGTACCGCGGATATTTGATAATCCAGAACAAAAATAAAAAACTTACGGTAATTAATGATGTGGATATGGAGGATTACCTCAAAGGGGTTGTTCCGTCAGAAATGCCATCCGGCTGGGAGCTGGAAGCCTTGAAGGCTCAGGCAATTGCTGCACGCAGCTACGCTTACGCAAACCTCGGCAAACGCGGAAGCCTCGGGTATGATTTAAAGGATACTCCGGAGGATCAGGCCTACGGCGGTGCGTCTGCAGAAACCTACAAAACAAATACAGCAGTTGATGAAACAAGCGGACTTGTCTTAACATATAATTATAAAGTAATTTCTGCATTTTATTCAGCCTCGGCAGGCGGGCAGACAGTCAGCAACGGGCAGGCGTGGGGCGGAACCGACCTTCCGTACATCCGTTCCGTGAAATCATTTGATGACAATGTTAAAAAGAACGGTCATGGCATAGGCATGTCGCAGCATGGCGCAAATAATCTTGCCAAAAAGGGTTACAATGCCTATCAAATCCTGCAGTATTTCTACAAAAACGTAAAATTTGCAAAGGCAAACAACACTTCCGTATAAGTAATAAATACGACTTTATTCAGTTATATCTTATTTTTTGCCCGAAATCCTTTTATATTCACAGAAATTTATAAAAAATTCCCCGAAACCCTATTGCCAAAAACAAATAACGTGATATAATAGATTTTGTCGAATACATGAACGCAATCGGAAATGGTTTCTGTACCGTTTGCAAAAGGAAGAAGGAGGTTCATAATGAACAAAGAAGAATTGGTAAAAGAAGTATCAAAAAAAGCTAAAGTTTCTCAGAAAGCTACTGCAGATGTAGTTGCAGCTATTCTGGAAACAATTGAAAAAACAGTATCTAAAGGTAAAAAAGTTACTCTGGTTGGTTTCGGAACATTTGAAGCTAGAAAAAGAGCTGCTAGAACAGGCCGCAACCCTCAGACAGGTGCTGAATTAAAAATTTCTGCAAAAACAGTTCCTGCATTCTCAGCAGGTAAAAAATTCAAAGAACTCGTAAAATAGTTTTTTGAATAAATAAAATATAATAAAAAGCCGGAAGCTTTTAACTTACGCCTAATTGGATTTTTCCGTGTTCTCTGGAAATGCGTTTCCAAACAACGAACAAATTGTGATTTTATCCCGGGAAAATTGTAAGTGGAAGAAATCCGGCTTTTTATTTTTTATAATACAGATGGATTTAAAATTTTTATTGCAACTCTTTAAAATCTGTGATATAATTAATAAAAAAGGAGGATATTTATGCAAAACACAGTTATAGCTTCAAAACTCAGAAAGGGGGGGGGGCTCGACCTTCTGTAAATCCGCTCAGGGCAATGGTTTTCGGCGGACAATTCTAGAATATATTAAGCGCTTTGATTTTTTTAAATCTTTTTCCTTTGCGGGCGCTATTAGAAAGGCGATTGGGCTTTTGAAGGACTATAAGCACTGTCATCCTGAATTTATTTCAGGATCTCATAACAAAGAGATTCTGAACAGTCACAACTCTTGTGAGCCGCAACGATTTTCGTTTCAGAATGACATGTCTATTGTTAACCTTTCACCCCTTCAACCTTTCTACTTTTCAACAGTTCTGCCTGTCGGATTAGTAAATCCGACCTACGCCACAGGAAAACCCTCACCCTTAATCCATCTCCCAGGGGGAGAGGGTAATAGAGAACCCTTCACCCATCACTCTTCACGCTTCACCAGTCGAAAAGCCGCTTTTGCATTAGCAGAAGTCCTCATCACCCTCGGGATTATCGGCGTGGTCGCTGCGATGACCCTGCCAACGCTTGTCAACAATTACAAAGAAAAAGAACTTATTACACGCACTAAAAAACTTTATTCAAATATTCAAAATGCTATTGTTCTTGCGCAAAAAGATTTAGGCGTTGTTGGCGACAATTCTGTTTTATTTGATGTTAATCAGACCTCATTACAGACCGCAGAAAAACTATCAAAATACTTCAACGGTTCTAAAGTTTGTGAAAACCAAAACCAGAAAGGTTGCAGCCAGTATTACTACAGCGTTAAATTCGCAACTAAAAAAACAAGCGGAGGCGGAGATACAACAATAAGCTTTAACAGCAATAACCCGAAAATTATACTTAATGACGGTTCTATTATACAGGTAACCCAGTATACCTCATGCCGGAGAGTTCAGGAGAATGATTGCGTTCAGGATTCAAACGGTAACTGTGTAAAGGATGAAGACGGTAACACGACAAATAAGACAACTATCCATACGACCTGCGCAGCTCTGGCTATTGATGTAAACGGTACAAAACTGCCTAATCAGTTTGGAGCTGATCTTTATTATATTAACGTCTACCAGAATAAAGTATCACCAAATACCTGGACACCTTATGGCAGTATAAGCTTCAGAAATATCCTGACAGGCAAAGATAAACTTCAATACACTAAATATAGTGTCGGATCCAAATTATAACAACACAAATCCTCAAGCGGGAGGGGGCATTCCGGCAGAAATTTATTGGAAGGAAGCCACCCTGCCACCTTGTCTTGGATTATTCGGGGTGTATAAACCATTAACCCCTTCAACCCTTCATCCGTTAAACCTGAAGGGAGGTGGTGCGAATGCGCCGGAGGGTATTAATAAAAAATCCCCCCTGCCCCCCTTTTATCAAAGGGGGTAATGCCAAAGCCCTCCCTTGTAAGGGAGGTGGCACGATGGTGCCGGAGGGTTTACCCTCTCCCGAATTTTTGTAAATTCGCTCACGCTCATTAACAAATTCTGCCCTCAGCACAAGGCATACAGGGTCACTCGCTTCGCAGGGCTCAGCGGTTCCCTTTGTATCACTCTGTGAGAGGGCAATAGCGCCCCCTGCACCCGTTCAACTTTTCAACAGTTCTGCCTGTCGGATTAGTAAATCCGACCTACTTTCTCTTATCGCATTATCGCCTTTAAAAGCCATTATTCCGCCTTCAGATAAGTAATAACCTTCCCGCCGTATTCCTTCTGTTTAAGAATGTCAAAACCCGAAAAATCAACCTCCGTTACATGTTCAAGAATAACAATTCCGCAGGCGATACTTTTTACAGCCTCAAGAGCTGCTTCATACACTCCCGCATAATACGGCGGATCTATATATATTACATCAAATTTTCTATCCAGAACCTCAGCCGCCTTCAGACTGTCACCATGAATTAGCAAAGGTGCCGGCGAAAAATTTTTATAATTAGATTTGATAACCCGAATTACTTTAGGATGCTTTTCAATTGCAGCAGCATACGAAAATCCGCGTGACAGCGCCTCGAGTGCCATAATTCCGGAACCGGCAAACATATCAAGAAAACCTGCACCATCAAATTCAATCATTGACTGCAGAGTGTTAAAAACACTCATTCTGACTTTAGAAAGCGTCGGACGCGTAAGCTGTTCATACGGAGCAGAAACTTTCCGGCCTTTAAATTTACCCGCTGTGATATTCATATTAACTATTTTACAACGAACAAGTTTTAGTGTATAATTATCTCTACAGGGGAGAAAAATGTCAGATATTCGGGAACAAAATAAAACTGAGGTAATAGTTGTCGGCGGCGGCCCAGCTGGAATTGCCTGTGCTGTAACAATTGCCCGCGCCGGCCACAGGGTGGTGCTTATCGAACGCGGAAGATTTGCCGGCAGTAAAAATGTTTTTGGCGGTGCAATCTACGCTCAGCCGACACGCGAAATTTTTCCGGATTTTGAAAAGACAGCACCCCTTGAGAGAAAAAGCATTGAACACAAATACGCCATTCTTGGAGAAGATGACGCAACGGTTGTCTCTTACCGCAAAAAACACGAAGATGCAGTGAGTTATTCGGTTATCCGCGGGAAGTTTGACCGCTGGATGGCGGAAGAAGCCAAAAAAGAAGGCGTAATCCTCGTTGAAGAAACCGTTGTCCGTGAACTGATTGTAGAAAATGAAGCGGTCGTCGGGGTTAAAACAGAACTGGAGGATTACTACGCGGATATTGTGGTTCTTGCAGACGGCGTGAACTCGCTTCTCGCACGCCAGATAGGACTTAGAAAAGATATTGAGCCGAAAGATGCTGCGGTAAGCGTAAAAGAGGTTTATAAACTCAGCAGAGAAAAAATTAATGACAGATTTAACCTCTCAGATGATGAAGGTTGTATTTACGAAATTTTCGGAGGGCCGATGCTCGGCAAACTAGGCCTGGGGTTTATGTATACCAATAAAGAGACCCTGACACTCGGGCTCGGCGTAACCCTTGACGAGTTTGAAGATAAGGAGTCAAAACGTCCTTACGAACTTCTGGATAAACTTAAAACACACACCGCAATTGCTCCGCTGATTAAAGACGGAGAACTTCTTGAATACTCTGCACACCTGATACCGGAAGGCGGATATAAAAAAATTCCGACACTCTGCGGTGCCGGCGTAATGGTTGTTGGAGATGCAGCAATGCTCGTTAACAACATGCACTGGGAAGGCACCAACCTCGCGATGATTAGCGGCAAAATTGCCGGCGAAACTGCTGTTGTGGCGCTTTCTAAAAATGATTTCAGCGAAAATTCGCTAATCCGCTATCAGCAGGAACTTGAAAAAACTTTTGTTATAAAAGATTTACAGACCTACAGAGATTTGATGGAGGTAATCCATATTCAGAAAAATTCTTATCTGGATTACTATCTCAGAAAAATTAACGCTTTCTTCGAAATGTTCACCTCGGTAAACAGCACTCCGAAACGGGAACTTTACAGACGGTTTATTATAAGTTACTTCAAAGAAAGAAAGTTCATACAAATCTTGAAAGATTTCTGGTATGCGGTTAAATTGTTGTGGGGAATTTTAATAAAATGACAATAGAAGATAAATTATCAACATTAAAATACAATACTGACGAAGCTTCCCACCTTAAACCGGATATAGAGAAGTGCAAAATTTGCAAATCAAAAATCTGCGAACGGGTATGTCCGGCAGGCGTCTATGAATGGATTGAGGAGGAGCAGAAGCTTCTTGTCAAATACGAAAACTGCCTTGAGTGCGGCGCGTGCAAAATTGCCTGCGAGCACAAAAGCCTCGGCTGGGAATATCCGAAAGGAACTAAGGGCGTAATTTTTAAGAATGGTTAGATTATATAAAGGAGACAGTTATGAAAGAAGAATACTCAAATCAACGCAGACGCTGGTATGACAAAGATCCGGTATTATCACAGGCAATCGAAACTTTAGAGCACAGCGACGACGAAACCCAGATTAGAATTGCTCTCAATTTAATCAAAATTATTATCGAACACAATATTGAAGATGAAAAATATGAAGCGGTTGAAGATATTATCAACGCTGTAGGCTCCGGACTTGATGACAACAGAAAAGGCCGCTGGTATGATATTGATTCAACCGTCAGAACAGCAATGAACATGCTTCAGAACTGTCCTGAAGCAACCCAGCGAATCATTGCAAAAGAAATGGCAAAAATGGTTGTAGACAAAATCAAAACCGACGAAGACGCCGGGGATGACGATACCGAAGAATAACTTATTTTAAAATATCATTTACTATCCGGTAAATAAGCTTAATTTGAGAAGCGGACGCACTTTTAAGGAGCAGATTAAGTTCTTCCACAAGGGTGTCTGTTTCTTTTTGATGGGTAAAATTAAACAGCTCATCCACCGGAACATCAAGCGCCTCTGACATCTTTTCAAGAGTTTCTATAGTCGTAAAGCAGCCGCCTTTTTCAATACGGCAGATTTGCTGCTGCTCAACCCCGATTAATTCCGCGAGCTGTTCCTGCGTAATCTTCTTTGCCTTACGCAGTTCCCTCACACGCTTTCCGAAAAGATTTAATGTATTTGAAGTTTTGTCCATAACTTATCAATTGTAAATACATCTGACAAAAATTGTTATACCTTTATATTTGTATTTATTGACAAAATACAAATTTAATAATAAAATAATCCTGTTTAATAAGATATTTTAATGAAAAATACAACTTTAAAGTTAAATTAAGGAGTAAAAAATGGGTAAACTGATTTACAAAGAAAAGAACGGAAACAAACGGACAATTCACTTTTGCGGGCTTAAGTTTTCATATAAAAACAGAAAACAGGCGGCAGAATTTTTCACAGTACGCAAAGCTGAACCGCTTCTTGAAAAAGCACTAAATAATGCTGATGTTCCTGATAAATCAATACTTAACGGCAATGAAAAGGATATTTACTATTATCTTTTTGAAAATATTTTTTACGACAAAAGTTTTATTACAAGAATTCAAAAAGAATACGTAAAATTTGTTCCTCAGCATTCTGATAAATATTTTCTCGACGCAGGCTGCGGCAGAGGGGAATTCTTAGAAATTTTAAAAGAAAACAACATAAAGGCAAAAGGGATTGAGATTAATGCGCTGGAAGTAAAACTTCTTACGCATAAGGGACTGAATGTTGAAAAATGCGACGTACTTACATATCTCAGAAACACTTCCGAAATATTCTCAGGAATTTCGGCAATTCAGGTTGTAGAACATTTAACATTTGATTACCTTTATGAATTTGTCCACCTTGCGTTTGAAAAAATCGAAAACGGCGGGGTCTTAATTCTGGAAACTCTCTGTCCGCAAAACATTGAAAACCTGAAATATTTTCATGCCGATTTAACCCACATAAGACCGATACCGTATTTATCTTTACAGTTTCTGTGTGAAAAAGCAGGCTTTAGAGATATTCAAATCTGCAAAAGCCTCCCGAACAAAGGCGGCTATGTGAATTATGCAATTATTGCGCAAAAACCTGTAAGCTGATGTCCTCCTGCTAAGTTCCTTCACCTGCAGCAACCGCGTGTTTGGGCACCACTGCATGCGGAATAAGGCTCAGGGTTACAGGTTTATTGTACGGAAAATCATATAGTACCTGTGATTTCCCCAGTAGACAACCATTGATACGAAATTATTATCCAGATCGGTCATCTCAAGATAAGTCTGGGGTGCAGGTTTTCTTTTGGCACTCGGAACAAATGTTCCTATTTTGTCAAGCAAAAACAGGTGAATTTTCTGTGTCGGCGAAAGTTTCGGCTTAGGCAGGTTTTCATCGTAGAATAATTCTGGCACAATATCCCTTTCGTAAACCGGCAGAATATATTTTATCTTTCCGGCTTCTTTAAAAAGCATATACCAGTTATCTTCATATTTTCGCGGGGTAAGCGCATAGTAGCCGGGCTCTATTGTAATAGTTTTAAAATACAGCGGGCCGGTAAGTCTTAAAAGCGGATAGGGAGACCACGTAGTATTCTGAGTATCGTAATATTCCCCCGGGTCGATATTATGGACATACTTATGCGTAGGAACTTCCATTGTGCGGTAAACTTCCTCGTAATCAACCCCGTTTGAGGCTAATGCCGCAGAAGCACACGACGATAAAATTATAAATACCGCTAACCACTTTTTCATACAAGTATTTTAATGTTATTTATGCGAAAATCAATCGTTTAATTATATTATTAGAAAATTTGTGATAAAATATTCACAGCAAAAGGAGAAAAACAAAATGTTGACAGGGCCGTTTTTAGACAGAAACTGGATGGGACAAAATCCGGATTACGAATCCTCAAAAATTGTAATGCTCGGGCTGCCGTTTGACGGAACAGTATCCTACAGACCGGGCTCAAGATTTGCACCGGAGCAGATAAGGCTTGCCAGCTGGGGGCTGGAAGAATACTCTCCAAGGTTTGATAAACACCTTGAGGATGTAAACTTTCACGACGCTGGAGATTTGGAACTGCCTCTCGGCAACACATACAAATCCCTTGACGTTATTCAGCAAAATGTTGAAGATATTTACAAAGACGGCAAAAAAGTTTTCGGCATCGGCGGTGAACACCTTGTAACGCTTCCTGAAATAAAAGCGGTGTCTAAATTTTACGATAATCTTGCAATAGTACACTTTGATGCCCATACAGATCTCAGAGAAGAATACCTTGGAGAAGAAATGTCGCATTCAGCAGTCATAAGGCACGCCTCTAAAATTACGGGGCCTGAAAATATTAAACAAATCGGCATACGCTCGGGGATGAAAGAAGAATTTGAGTTTATGAAAAAGCACAACACGCTAATTCATAAATATCAGGAACTTGACGTTCTGCGCGGCAAAAATATTTTTGTAACAGTAGACCTTGATGTTCTGGATCCTTCTGTAATGCCCGGAACAGGAACCCCTGAAAGCGGCGGGCTCCAGTTTAATGAGTTAGCAGGCTGGTTTGAATATTTGAAAGATTTTAATATAATAGGAGCGGATGTTATTGAACTTGCACCTGACTATGATGCTTCGGGAGTATCAACTGCAGTTGCAACAAAAGTTATCAGAGAACTTTTAATGATAATGTAAAAATTTCGTTTGCGTTTGGAGGAGGCAATGGTTTTAGACAGGATTAATTTTTTAAAAGATGAAATAAACAAACATAATTATAAGTATTATGTGGAAGATAACCCTTCCATCAGCGACTTTGATTATGATATGCTCTTTAAAGAACTTCAAAGTCTGGAAGAACAGCATCCCGAATATAAAACCCCTGACAGCCCGACCCAGAGAGTAGGCTCCATCAGCGAAAGATTTTTTCCGCAGCAGCATAAATACAGGCTCTACAGTCTGGATAATACATACAACTATGAAGATCTTGAAAGCTGGTACAAAAGGATTACAGACGAATACGGCCCTGATGTTGAACTTGTCTGCGAACTTAAAATTGACGGGCTTGCAATTGCTCTCACTTACGAAAACGGACTTTTCACAACCGGCTTAACCCGCGGCGACGGCATCACAGGCGAAAATATTACCACAAACCTCAAAACCGTTAAAGCAATCCCTCTTAAACTCTTTGAGGATGTGAGCGTTGAAGTCCGCGGCGAAATCTACATGCCAAAAACCTCCTTCATAAAGCTGAATGAAGAAAACACTGCTAAAGGCGAAAAAACTTTTGCAAACCCGCGCAACGCAGCAGCCGGTTCTATCAGACAGTTAGACAGTACAATTACGGCAAAAAGGGATCTTTCAATCTGGACTTACTCCTCAACTTTTGAAAACCTGAAAAATCCGCCTGAGACGCATTACGAGAGCCTAATGTACCTGAAAAAATTAGGATTTAAGGTTAACCCGAACATAAGACTCTGCAAAAACGTAAAAGAAGCAATAGCCTACTGTCAGGAGTGGGAATACAAACGCTCTGAACTGAATTACGCAACCGACGGCGTTGTAATCAAGGTAAATAAAATTGCAATACAGGAAGATATGGGCTACACTGCCCGCGCTCCGAAATGGGCAACAGCCTTCAAATTCCCGCCGGAAGAAGCAACCACAACCGTTCTGGATATTGAACTCGGAGTAGGTAAAACCGGTGCAATCACCCCTGTTGCAATACTTGAACCTGTACTCCTTGCCGGCAGTACCGTCTCACGCGCAAGCCTGCATAACTTTGATGAAGTCTGGAGGCTTGATGTCCGAATAGGAGATACGGTCGTAATTAAAAAAGCCGCGGAAATTATTCCGAAAGTAATTAGAGTTGTGGATGACGGTTTACACAAACGACGTCCGCGGTACGGGCTTCCTGCAAAATGTCCGGATCCTGAATGCGGCGCCCCGCTGGAGTTTAGAGAAGGAGAAGTCTGCCTCTACTGCACAAATCCTGACTGTCCGGCGCAGATGAGGGCTAAAATAGAATTCTGGGCATCAAGCGACGCCATGGATATCGACTTTGTCGGGCCTGCAATTATTGAACAGATGTTTAAAAAGAAACTCATAAGTTCTCCTGCGGATTTATACAAATTGACAACGTATGATTTAATGAAGCTTGATCTTGTCAAAGAAAAGTCAGCCACAAATCTTTACACAGCGATTCAGGGGAGCAAACACCGCCCGCTGAAAAGGTTTTTGACAGCACTCTGCATAAAAAATGTCGGTAAAGAAACTTCAGAGCTTCTTGCAAACGAATTCGGAACCCTCGACAGGCTCAGAGAAGCCACCCCGAAAGAACTTGAGGCAATAAGCGGTCTCGGAGCAAAAATGGCTCAGGAAACCTACGAATTCTTCCATAACCCCAAAAATATAAAAATGCTTGACACACTGAAAGCACTGGGGGTTGAACCGGCAGCGCAGGAATTGCCAAAATCAGATATTCTTAAAGGTAAAACCTTTGTTCTCACCGGAACTTTACCGCACATGTCAAGGGATGAGGCTTCCGAAAAAATAAAAATGTTCGGCGGAAAAACCGGTTCATCTGTTACCAGAAATACCTCGTACGTGCTTGCAGGAGCAAATCCCGGCTCAAAATTGGACAAAGCTCAAAAATTAGGTATTATAATATTGACAGAAGATGAATTTCTTGAAATGATTAAAGAGCAGGAATGAGAATATTAAGAAGGATTTATGATGAGAAAAAACAATACCAGAATTATTCAAATAGCAGGATTTAGAGGACTTTTGACCGCACTTTTTATAGGTATCTGCCTTGCCGCGGGGTTTGTAATTTTCCCTGCTAAAGTCGCTGTTTATATCTGGAATTACATTTCTGCAAACTTTATTGCAATCCCGACCATAAATCTTTTTCAGGGTATTCTCTTATGGGCAATTGTCGTAATGGTCTATAATATAGCAAACAACAACAGGCTGATTATTTCATTTGCAAGACCTAAACAGCTGAGCGAGGAGGAAATGAGAAGCCTTATGGAACGCATAAAGATTCAGGCTCAGGCAAGACAGCTTAACACTATGATTTTGAAATCTGATGAGTTTAAAACACTCGCACAAAAACAGGAAGCTGAGCAAACCGGAGAAGCTGAAGTTTCTAAAAAAACTGACAATAAAAATTTGTAGTAAGAAAAGGAGAAATTATGAAGAGATTTTTAATTGCAGCAGTTGCTGCAGGATTACTTGCAGGAATGGTTACCGTAAGTGCAGCACCTGCCGCAGCGCCTGAACGCGGATATATTACTGTAGATGCTTCTGCAAACACAGAATTAACTCCGGATGTCGTAGAGATTAATATTGCCGTAAAAACATCGGATTCTAAATCACTCCAGAAAGCAACTCAAGAAAACAAAGAAATTTCAGACAAAGTTTATACCGCAATAAAAGCAATGATAAACAAAGAAAACGGAGATTACGTAAAAACAGCTGACTTTAGTGCAGTACCGGTTTACAACTATTCTTCAAATAAACGGAACTTTGAACGCTATGAAGTTTCAAACAGCATAATCGTTCACACCAAAAATGTAGACAAAACCGGTAATATTATTGACAAAGCAATCAGCCTCGGCGCTACAAACATTAATGACTTAAGTTTCTCAGTTTCAAACTATGAAGCCCAGTGCAACGAACTTCTCGCGATTGCTGCCAAAAAAGCAAAAACAAGAGCCGATTCAATCCTGAAAGCTTCCTCAAGCTATATAACCGGCATTAAATCACTCACAAACAGCTGTTCTACAACAAACAACCAGCGTGTTCAGTACCGTTTAATGGCAAAAAACATGGTTGCCGGAGCATCGGCAGATTCCATAGCTGCACCTGAGGCAACCCCTATACAGAGCGGCGTTATAAAAATCTATGCTAATATTAATGCAAGTTATTTTGTAAAATAAAACAAATTTGAAATTTAGAGGGCGGGCTTTAAAAAAAGCCCGCCCTTTTTACCCCTCAAGATATTCTCGTTGCTGTAAAACAGATTAAACCGTTAAGTTAAAATTCCATTTTCTCGCCCACTTTGTAATTTGTATATTTCAATTTACCGTTTGTCAACAGACTATTCAGACTATCTCTGCCGGTTAGAGCAGGGCCGACTTTCAATTTTTCAGGGTGCACTTCCAGTTCAAAGGCATCCATACCATATTTATTAGGTTTTTGGGGACCGTTTGTATCAATATAAAGCCATGCACACGCAGTATACCATGTATTCATTACAGGATTACCATCGGCGTCAGTTATAGGACGACCGTTTGCATCGTGCGCTTCCTCTGTAACTTTGTTGCCGCATCCGCTTGCCTGAGCTACCCCGATAACAATACCATCATCTAATATTATCTTTGGATTGCTGAACGATCTTGCCGTAAGATTACCGTCAGAATCAACATAAGGTATAGCATATTCAAGTGTATAGAAGTATTCGCTGCAGCCCCTGTCAGTTTTTTTCTTACAGACTTTGGCTCCATTAAAATACTTTGCAAAATCTTCGGCAAGCTGACCTGAATTTGAAACACCGTTTTTAGCTTCAAAAAGCCCGCGTGAATCACCAGGGGTTCCGTTTTGAGCTTCATAAAGCTTTATTGCCTGAGTTATTTCAGAATACATACGCTTTGCTCTTGTTGTAAGTTCTGTTTCCTGATTTTTCTGGATAAGAGCCGGCAACGTCATCGCAGCAACTACCCCGATAATCCCGAGGGTAATGAGGACTTCTGCCAGAGTAAAAGCGGATTTTCGCATACGCGCCGTGTGAGCCTGAGCGAGCAGAGGGTGAAAGCGTAAGCGTACCCGTTTATTGCGAGCGAAGATAGCGAACCCAGCCCTACCGAAAATCCGGATAACGGATTTTTTGCGGGTGAAGCGGGAATTCTTTACTCTCCCTCGCCCCTTGAGGGAGAGGGTAGAATTACTTAATGAACTTAGTGAATTTAGTAATTCGGGTGAGGGGTTTCCCTCCGGCACTTCCGTGCCACCTCCCTTTACAAGGGAGGTTTTAGTTATTTTACCCCCTTTGATAAAGGGGGGTAGGGGGGATTTTATTTCTTGCATCCATCGCCAGAATGCACGCCAGCTAAAGGCTTTGCCTTCCTCGGCTGCCTGTAACCCTTGTTCTGTGCCGGTT
>CASFGU010000047.1 GCA_949294395.1 uncultured bacterium | reverse complement strand
TTTTATATACTCGTCGCTGGCTTCCTGTGTGCTGTCGGAGAGGCGTAATTTCGCATTAGTTATCTGCTGCGCACGTAACTCGTTGTGGTTTATCCGCGCTGTTATCGATAACAATCTCGCCTGTCCTGCTGCCATGCCCATAATTATGAATCCTTTTTCGCTATATGTATAATCGGTAAAATCAGGCATTTTCTTTAAAATTACCCCTGCAAACATTTTACATTACTTTACAATAATAATACTTATATGATAAAATCAGGGTATGAAATTATGTGTTTTTCAGGGAACGTTTAATCCTATACATAATGCGCATATCCGCGCCGCAGAATATATTATAGAGAAACTTCACTATGACAAAATTCTGTTTATCCCGGCTTTTAAGCCGCCGCACAAGGATTACGATGAAAAATACTCCCTCCACAGACTTAATATGGTAAAACTCGCAGTCAGAGCCCATCCGAACTTTTCAGTATCGGATATTGAATTTCAAAGACAGACTAAATCTTATACGTACCTGACTGTTTGTGAACTTTACAAACAATACGACATTGAAGGAAAAATAAGATTCATAATCGGCACTGACGCATTTAAGAATATTGAAAGCTGGTACAAAACTGACGACTTAAAAAAGCTTGTTGATTTTATTGTTTTTATCAGAGAAAATGATTTTGACCCGAAAGAATTTGATAATCTGAGGGATAAAGGTTACAGCTTTGAACTTATGCCCCTTGACTTTGAGGACATATCTTCAACGGAAGTAAGAGAGAGAATAAAAAGCGGGAAATCTGTAAAAGGGTTGATACCGCCTGAAGTAGAGGAATATATCGAAAAAAATGAATTATACAAAACTTAATGAAACAGAGATAAAAAACTGGCTGAAAGAAAACTTAAACGCAGAAAGATACAGCCATTCGCTTGGAACAGCCGAATGTGCAAAAGAACTGGCTGGACAATTCGGGCTTGATAAAGAAAAAGCTTATACCGCAGGGCTTCTTCACGATTGCGCAAAATGCTTTGCTAACGAAAAACTTCTTGAGATTATAAAGGATAATCTGCAGGTAGAAGAAGCTGAAATGCTTAATTACAAAACGCTTCACGCACCTGTGAGTGCGTATTACGCAGAAAAATACTTTGGTGTGCAGGATAAAGAAATTTTATCTGCAATCAGGTGGCACACTCTGGGCAGACTTGAGATGACAGACTTTGAAAAAATAATATTTCTTGCTGACAAAATTGAACCGAACACGCGTGATAAAGAGCATTCAGCAGTGATAAGAAGTTACCTTTCAGAAGAAAACGGACTTAATAAAGCGCTTTTAAAATGTTACAAAGAAACTATCAAAAGTCTTGTAAAACGGGACTTGAAGATATGTCTTTTGACAATTGAAATATATAATAAACTAGAAGATAATGTTTCAGTTGGTTAAGTATTTGACACGAAAAAGTCATGTTCATGGTAGAATTATGACGGTAGAAGAAGGAAGTATTAATGAAAGTATTAGAGATAAAAAACAATTTGGTAAAGATTTCGTTTGCACCGGAAGATAACCTGTTTCTGGGCGGGTTCGTCATAATTGAAGATGAACAAACACCTTATGTAGCACAGGTTTTCAGTCTTAAGGCCGATAACGGTACGAATTATGCAATTGTCAGACTGCTGTTTACCTTTAATACAGAAGGGATTGTAAAAAATTACGACGGTACAATTCCTTCTCTGGACGCCTCTATCACAAAACTTTCATCAGATGAACTTCTTGATATTCTGCCTGTCAACACTCCGCTTGAAATAGGCGAACTTGCACAGCAGAAAGAACTATTAAAAGTTGACAGTTCCATTCTTGAAAAAAATCTTCTTGTATGCTCTGAAAATCAGGAAAACAGCAATATTCTTACCGGAAACTTTCTGCTCCAGCTTGAAAACAATAATGACAAATCTCTGGTATTTGACATTGACGGGAGTTTTCCAGGTACAAAATTGAAATTCGGAGAGGATTTTAAACTTCCTTTAAACTATGACACGATAAATTACATCTACGAGCACGACCTGAACGATGTGGAACCGGTCAGCAAAGCAATCATTCAGGACATCTTTCTTGAAGTTCAGGAATACTCTAAAACAGTTCTCGATAAATTTATTCCGTTCGATACATTTATTAATGTTGTTGACCAGCAGTACAGGGCAACAGGAATACCGGAACTTGTACTTTTAAAAAATAAACTTTTAAAATACAAAGAACAGAATGTTTTTGCGCTGGATGCAAAAGATTTTCAGTGCCTAAGAGGCGCAATCAGAGCCAACCTGACAAATGTTCTTGACATATCAACAGCTGAAGGGCAGCTTCAGAATGAAATTATGTCTTATGTTTATGACGCGGTTGATGAACTTGATTTGTTTGTTTATTCGTTTGTTCAGTTCACAAATGACAATGCAGACAAAAAGCTTATACGCCACCTTATTACAAAAGACAAAATTTACACAACAATAATTTGCAGCCATAATTTCAAATACCTGTACGAACTTAAAGAACGGGCAAATAATTATATTCTGTTTGCGCCTCAGGTGCTGCAGCACGACTTTGCCGCATATAATACGTTCTTAAATAAGCTTAACCCTGACGAGTTTGTTATTTACGGTAAAGCAACCCAGAACATTCCGCTCATAGTTGAACTCGCTGAAATAGAAACTGAAACAGCAGAAACTCAGGAACAAACATCGGACGAAACCTCAGAGGAGAACCCTGAAACTCAAGAACAACAGGAACAGACTGAACCTGAAGAAGAAAAGCCGGATGACTTTTCAGATGAATCAAATTCATACTCTTATGAAACACTTCTGGAAGATACCGCGATTCACCAGCCGGAAACAGAGCCGGAACCTGAAACTCAGAATACAGCTGATGTCGAACAACAGGAAGAACCGGAGCAATCCTCTAATATAATTCCGAGTGCAGGCAATATACTTGAAGATAACGAACAAGAACCTGAGCCTAAGCCGGAAGTTATTATAGCCGCTCCTGAACAGATAAGCGACATGATTGATGCTGAAATTCAGGAGGAAGCAGCAACCGAACCCGAGATTTCCGAACCGGATGCTGAAAAAGAACAGGAGCCTGCCACCGAAGAAGTTCAGTCCGAAAATGAACCGTCACCGGAAATAGTAGAGCCGGATGCGTTACCTGAAATTCCCGAAATTTCAGACGAAAGTACGGAAATACAGGAAATAATTGAATCTCCGGATTTTTCCGGAACTGAAATTGTTGAAACAGTAACCTCAGAACAGCATCAGGAACCGGAAATCGTAGAAGAAACAGGTATACAGCCTGAGCCGGCTTCTGAAAATACACCAGAAGAAAATGAGGAAGAAGAAGGATTTCCGGAAGCATTAGACATTCCCGAACCTGATGTTGAAACAATTACAGGGTTAGAACCTCTCGCGGAAGATTTTAACGAGGATTTATCGGGCATACCGCCTATAAGCGATGAGCCTGTTGATATTCCTGTACTTGAATACAACGACAACAGCCTCCAGATTCTCGATGAACCTGAAATCGTAGAAGATACAACTACCGTTGATAAAGTGGCAAAAGATGTTGATGAAATTTTGTTCTCACAGGGTAAAGAAGAATTTCCACCGCTGGAACCGCTTGAAGAAAATGACTTTCAGGAGGAAGCACCTCCGCCGGAAGCCGACCTCACCGAAGATGATTTGAATTTCATTGAAGATATAAATAATGTTGAGGAGGACAAACATCCAGTTGTACCGGTCTATCCTGTAGACGATATGATACCTGTAGGTGAAGTTCCGGTATTTGCGCAGGGTGACAGGGTTAAACACCCGAAATACGGCGAGGGCGTCGTTGAAAAAATGATTAAATACGGCAACAAAACTCTCTGCTCGATAAACTTTGTTAACGTTGGCAGAAGGCTTCTTGATCCGGCAATTTCCGAGCTTTCAAAAGCTTAGCGCCTGAGATTTGCAGCCCCTTTAAGATAAACAAACTCCGGAACAAAGTTTTCATCGCAGTTAAGAACAATAAGTACACGCAGACACATTTTTAATGAGTCCGGCACGTCAAGTTCATGAAAGCACATCATTGCAACGCCAGACCATCCCATATCTATTCTTGCAAACTTTGCAGGGAATGCTGCATTCAAATCATCTGTGAGCGTAAAAATTACATGTGATATTTTTTCGGGAATAATATGATTTTTTGCGGTCATTTCGCCTAAAAGTTCAAGTGTTGCCGCTTTTAAAGCTTCAACAGTATTTTCTTCAACAGTAATTGCCCCTCTTATACCTTTTACAGTCATAATTAACCCTGTTTTTTTAAACCGTTGTACCAGTCGCGTGCAGGCATTTCGCCTTTACCTTCCGGCTTAACCCTTTCCAGAAGAATACATCCGCTTCCGCAGGCAACCTTAACTCCTTCTTTTGTAACCCCTAAAAACTCGCCGGGCTTGCCGGAACCCTCTACGGGTCTGGTGTTCATAACCTTAATCAATTTTCCGTTATACAGAAAATGCGCGGACGGGAACCTGTAAATTCCTCGTACCAGATTATGAATTTCAGACGCTGATTTTGTCCAGTCGATAGCAGTTTCTTCTTTTGTAAGCTTATTTGCCATACAAACACCGGTTTCACACTGTTTCACCGGCTTTATAGTACCGTCGACAAGTCCTGTCAAAGTTTTTTCCAGCAATGAAGGCGAAACAGAACTTATTTCAGAAAATAATTCCTCACAGTTCATATCATCAGGTATAGGAATAACCTGCTTTAAACAAACATCGCCGCAATCAAGCCCGAGTTCGGTAATCATCGTACAGACACCTGTTTCTTTATCACCGTTAATAATTGCACGCTGAATAGGGTTTGCGCCCCTGTATTTCGGCAATAAAGAGGCGTGGAGGTTAATTGTTTCATATTTCGGAATATCAAGCACTTCCTGTGACAAAATCTGACCAAATGCAAACGTTACAAAGAAATCAGGCTGCAGTTTTTTTAATTCAATCTGAATATCCTGTTCTTTTCTTATTGATTTTGGCTGAAAAACCGGAAGGTTATGCTCAAGAGCAAATTTTTTAACGGGTGACATTGTAATTTTATGTCCGCGTCCAGCCGGTTTATCAGGCTGGGTTACAACAGCCAGAACCTCAACTTTATCCGAATTATAAAGATACTCCAGCGATTTTAAAGCTATTTCAGGTGTTCCGAAAAATACAATTTTAATCATTATTCAATTCTGCCTCTAAAATGGGATCCTCAATAATTCTGTCAGCTTCAACCGGCGGCAGGTGGTGCTTTTGAAGTACATTATCTGCATCAAACCTGTTTACGCAGCGGTCTATGAACAAAATTCCCTCAAGATGGTCAAATTCATGCTGTATAGCTATTGCAAGCAAAGAGCCGTCAACAGCTTCCATTACAAAAGATTTGCCGTGAATATCCAATGCTTTAACAGTCACATTTTTGTACCGCTTAACGTCTGTAAATGCTTCCGGAAAGCTTAAACATCCCTCCTGTGCTATTACGGCACCGGATTTTTTAATAATTTTCGGATTTATAAACACCATCGGAGGCAGAGGCTCTTTTTCTGTTGAAGCATCGATTACAAAGACTCTGTAATTAACTCCAATCTGCGGGGCTGCAAGCCCGACACCATTTTTAGTGTACATGGTATCAAACAAATCCTGTACAAGGTCTTTAATTTTTTTCGAAACTTTATAAACCTCTTTAGAAGGCTCTCTTAACAATTTTTCTCCGTAAGTTAAAACTTTTTTTACTGACATAACTACCTCAATAAAAATATTATACAATAACTACAGTGTTTTGCAAATTATCTCAAATTAATAAATTTATGCACCTGCGGAATAAGCCGGACTTTTTTATACTTTGCATAAAATTTATCAAATATCGTTTCGCAAAATTCCGGAGTTACAGAAAACTGCATTCCGTTCATTTTCGGCTGGAGAATAAGTTCAAAATCATATTTGCCGGCAATCTCCGTACAAAAGCTGATTTCCTCATTGGTAATCCTGTCATCAAATACAACCTTTGCAAAACATTCTTTTTTAACCGCTTCCGCAAAGAATTTTTCATACACCTCATGCTCAATATCCATGCCTGTTGAAGATTTAAGTTTAATATCAGCAGACACAATATCAACAGAATCTATTACCTGCAAAAGCGCATCCGGTAAGGTTGCATTGGTTTCAAGATATATTTTGTGTCCGTATTTTCTTATTTCAGGCAAAAATTCCTTTAAAAAATTCACGGAACATAAAGGTTCGCCGCCTGTTAAGGATATTGTATAAGCTTCACCGGCCGCATTCACAAGATTTACAAGCTTCTCGACTGTATAATCCTTCGATTTTGAAGCTTCAAAATCCGTATCGCAGTAATCGCATTTAAGATTACATCCGCAAAACCGTATAAATAATTGTTTTGTTCCGACGTAAGGGCCTTCACCCTGAATAGATGTAAATATTTCTCTGATTTTTGCTTTGTTATCCATTGATATGTTCTCTTACGCTGCTGCGGGAAAGCTTTTTAAGCTTTTCGTACAATTTAATTTCATCTTCCGAAAGATTTTTCGGAATTTGAATTTCCACAGTAACAATCATATCACCAAATTTTCCGTTTGTCTTAATTCCCTGCTTTGCAAGTCTGAATTTTTGTCCCGATTTAGTTAACGGTGGAATAATAAGGTTTACTGCTCCGTCAAAAAGCGGAAGTCTAACTTTCCCGCCGAGAACTGCTTCAAACGGGCTGAGAGGCAGTCTGTATAAAATATCGCTGCCCTCAACCTTAATGTTTGAATCCGGCTCAATCTTCACTTTAACAAATAAATTTCCCGCATTTCCCCCAGCAAAACCCGGATTACCTTCTCCGGCAACCCGCAATTTTGCACAATCTTTTATTCCGGCAGGTATTTTGACAGTAATCTTTTTCTGCTGCCTGTACTCGCCGCTTCCGCCGCATGAGGAACACTTTGCCCCGTTGATAAATTTACGTCCCTCGCAATCAGGACATAGGCCTGAGTGAAGCACATTTATCGTGCGCGATGTACCTTTTACGGCTTCCGCAAGCGAAATACTCACATCCACAAAAATATCATCACCGTTTTTAGGTTCTTTTTTGGGATTTCTGGCAGCGGACTTCTTTGTCTTTATGCCGTCTATTATGTCATTTAACACATCTTTTATTATTTTGTCCGATCTGTAATAGTCAAAATTTTCACGTCTAAAATCAGCATCAGACTTTTTTTTGCTATTCCGTTTAGTTTCAGGGTCCGGGTTTTGAGAATAGAATTTTTTATCTCCGGCTGTTGATTTCTGGAAAGAATCATCGTTTTTAAAATTCTCGTTACGCGGTTTTCTGTAAAAACCGTTCAGCATATCATATTGATGACGTTTTTTCTCATCCGACAGAACTTCATAAGCCTCTGATACTTCTTTAAATAATTGAATACTTTCTGGCGACTTATTAACATCAGGATGGAATTTACGCGCAAGCTTTCTGTAAGCAGATTTTACCTCTGCCGCTGTGCTGTCCGGTGTAACTCCAAGTACGTCATAGTAATTTTTACGGGATTTTAATACCATACCCTTTTATTAATGATGTTATTAAAAAAATCAACATATAACACGGTTAATTACAAATATCAGACCTGAATTTTTTGCCGTCAAAATTTACCGCATCTATATCATCGTACAAAAGCTCTTTTGCTCTGGTTAAGGTTGAGGCCGTACGGGTAAGAATTAAATTACGCCCTTTAATTGTGACATATTCAAGATACTCATTTTTAGAAATATTAAAAGGCGTCAGGTCTGTTTCATCCTCAAGGAGTTCAGTACCGGTTATAATATTTCCGGCAGTCCTTGAATATAATACAGCGGAAATTCCGCTGAGCCCGTTAAGCTTTATCCCCTCGTAGTCATCAGCAAAAGATCCTACCGCACACGCTTCTAAAAGAGTAAACAGGTTTTCGTCAAGTAAATCCAGAACAAGCGGGGCATGGTGATCTTTTAAAAACGGAGTAAACCCTAATGTAACAAACCTGTCCTCAGCTGTCAAAACACAGTCAATACCGAGAATTCCCATATACGGGGTTTGTCTTTTCTCAAGAGAGGAAAGCAAATTACGGACATTGTTCATAACACAGTTAACAACAAAATCAGAAACCTTATAATCAGGTGCAAACGCCCCCATACCGCAAGTTAAAAGTCCTGCGTTGCCGTCCTCCAGAAACTTATAATCCCTTACCGGCAGCAAAGGAAGAACATGATAGCCGTCAGTAATTACATACAGGGTAAATTCAGTGCCTCCTGAAAATTCCTCTATAACAACCCGCAGTTCATTTCTTAAAAACAAATCTGAAATACAAGTTTTCGCGAGGTTAACAGTTGTACAGGCAGCCTGAACAGAATTTTCATTAACTTCATCAGGGCCTATGACAACAGGCATTGGTGAATTTTTGATATAATCCGTCGCAGGCTGTTCTTTTTCAAATACACCAAATTTAGGCGTCGGGATATGCAGCCTGTACATAAACTTTTTACCGGAAGCCCTTCCTGTTGCAAACTGCGCTCCGGAAGCAGACGGTGCAAAAATCAACTGGTCGTTCGCCTGAAAAAATCCTCCAATATCTGCTTTAATAGCATTAACAGACGATGCAACCGTCAAATAAATCCTATTTTTCAACGCAAATTCAAGGAGCTCCTGCGGGCTGTCCTCACGTATATCAACACATTCGGCATATTCTGCAATCATTTTATTACCCGGAGCCGCAAAAACCTTATCAACCATGTCGCAGGAAGAAAACTTAGCCGCGAGCGCATACTCCGCAGCAGAACTTCCAACTATTAATATATTTTTCTTAGCAACTTTACTCATATAAAGATAATACCACAAAAAGAGGATGAATGTTAAGATATTTTAATATTTAATAAAATAAAATATGACAGAATTTTATTTTTCATTAAAAATAAGACTGTAGTAAGTGAGGTATGTAAATGGCAAACATAGTAAGTTTATTATCACAGGTATTTACACCGGTACAAACGCAGACAGCAGCACCGGTTGCGCCGAAATCGACAAACCCGTTCAGTAATAATCCTTTTGTTAACTATAACGGTTACACTTACAACAGCAGTACTTACGCAAAAAACACACCGGTACGCGGGGGATATTTCGCCGGTTACTATAACGGCAAACAAAACATTGTAGGTCAGAGATTGTTTATTGAAGTGTAATGTTTACATGCTGCTACATTTTTGATAATATTTAGGCATGCAAAACTTAAATATTCCGAGATTAACCTTTTTACTAATTATTTTATTAGCAGCAATTTTGTTGAATAATACTAACTATCAACTGTATGGAGATGGTAGTGAATACTTTCAGATGATTATTTCTCTCAAAAATCATTTTTCTCCGGATTTACGCCTTGAAGATAAACTGGAATATATTGCGAATTTTCCGGGTTGTGGCATCCCCTTAAATGCCTATTTTACTGCACTTTCTGATAGGGGGGGGGGGGGGATTTTGCTGGCATTTCTGGGCTTATCCGCTAATTTGCACACCTGTTTATATAATTTTAAAGTTTTTACACCTTAATCCGGTAATGACCTTTACAATTACCAATATGCTCTTAATTCTGCTGCTTTTCTGGTGGATTTTATTCAATAATAAAGCAATGTCTGAAAAGACCCGCTTATTTTTAGCCGGAATAACTCTATTCAGTCCTTTATGGTTTTATTACCCGTGGACACATCCGGAAGTTTTTACATTTGTACTTTTATACATAGGACTTCTTGAATACTACAATAAACGCAAATATTCTGCAGTATTTTTAACAGCTGTTTCTTCTCTGCAAAATCCTGCAGCAGCAGTAGTTCCTTTTTTTATGATGCTATATGAAATATATTTATTAATTAAGGATTATTCAATAAAAAGACTTAAAGAGTTTGCATTATTAACAATACTTTCGACAACAGTTTTTATTCCGTACATATTTTATTACTACTATTTCGGAAAATTCAGTCTTATCGGAGAATACTCCACAGATTTGCATACGATAAGCTTTGCTAAAATTGCAAGCCTGTTTACGGATTTAAACTTCGGGCTGGCAATATATGTACCTGTATTGTGTGTTCTGGTGCTTTACAGAATTTTCAAAAGAGATAAATACGCCATTTTAGCAGCAATAACAGTATTTTTGTTTGCTGCTATAGATGCAGCCCAGCTAAACTGGAATCCGGGGATTATGCTCATACACAGATATTCATACTGGATGATACCCGTATTGATATTCGGATGTTTTGATTATTTTCAAAAAATATCTCTTAAATCAAAATTTGTACTCCTGCTGTTAACAATAATAACAATCACGCCATGGCTTTTCTACAGTTCAACAGTATCAGCGAAACATTCTACAAAATTTCAACCTCTTGCGCAGATAGCTCTTAATACATTCCCTCAGCTGTACAATCCGCAGGAAGAAGTTTTTATCGAACGCTGCACCGGTAATGAATTTGCAATGAACAAACCACCCGAAAGCTGCTCATACAATAACGGAAGAAAAATTCTAAAAACAATATTTTATGACGCTGAAAATAAGAAATATTTATATATAAACTCTGCTCCTGCATCCTTATCCGAAATCAAAATAAAAATACGTCATAAAAATTACATATACTACATAGGAATAAACGGAATTACAAAAGAAAAAAGAAGAAAAAATAAATGATAAAATATCTAAAACTTCTCAGAATAAAACAATACATCAAAAACATATTTTTCTTTCTTCCGCTAATATTCGGAGGGGCACTCTTCAATGCTGACATTCTTATGAAAACCACAGCCGGCGCGGTTCTTTTTTCACTTGCGAGCAGTGCTGTATATATAATTAATGACATAAATGATGTTAATGAGGACAAAAAACATCCGCAAAAATGCCTTCGCCCGATTGCCTCGGGAGAAATCAGCATCAAAAACGGCTGCATTATCAGCGTAATGCTTTTAATCCTAAGTCTTACCGGAGCTTATATCTTAAACAAATTATTTGCTGTACTGATGTTTACTTATCTGGTTATAAATTTTCTTTACTCAATACGGCTAAAACATATTCCAATAATAGATATTTCAATAATTTCTACCGGTTTTTTAATAAGGATACTGTGCGGTGCAGTTTTGTCATCAATAAAACCTTCTGAATACCTTATTCTTATGACATTTTTAATCTCAATGTTTATAGCATTTGCCAAAAGATATGATGATGTTATTCTTTACGAAAACGGAACTCAAGCCAGAAAAAACATTCAAGGCTACAATAAAGAATTTATACTTATATCAATGTCAGTCCTTGCTGCTGTTAATATTGTAGCTTATATTTTATATACACTTACTCCTCAGGTAATACAACAATTCAATTCCGCATATCTGTATTTAAGTTCATTTATAGTAATTATAGGATTTTTAAGATATTTCCAGCTTACATTTGTAAACAAAATAACAGCCTCCCCTACAGAAATTCTTTATAAAGATAAATTCATAATATTAACAGTAATCTTCTGGATGATTTATATGATATTTATAGTCTATCTCTAAAAATCTTAACAATAAGATGACAAGCAGCTCTTTTTGTAATAAGCTTTTATTGATTAAAAATAAAAGAGGGATGAATTATGAAAAAAGCTTTAATTACCGGAATTACAGGACAGGACGGCTCCTATCTTGCAGAACTTCTGCTGGAAAAGGGCTATGAAGTTCACGGAATGAAAAGGCGTGCATCCTCTTTTAACACAACAAGAATCGATCATATTTATCAGGATATACACAATAAAAGTGCCAGATTTAAACTTCATTACGGAGATTTGACAGACAGCACCAACTTAATAAGATTAATTCAGGAAATCCAGCCGGATGAAATATACAACCTTGCAGCCCAGTCTCATGTAAAAGTTTCTTTTGACTGTCCCGAGTATACCGCAAACGCTGACGGGCTCGGAACTTTACGAATTTTAGAAGCTATAAGAATCCTCGGACTTGAAACTAAAACCAAGTTTTATCAGGCATCAACTTCAGAACTCTACGGGCTTGTTCAGGAAACTCCGCAAAAAGAAACAACACCGTTTTACCCGCGCTCGCCTTATGCCTGCGCAAAACTTTACGCATACTGGATTACCGTAAACTACAGAGAAGCCTACGGCATCTATGCGTCAAACGGAATTCTTTTTAATCACGAATCACCGCGCAGAGGCGAAACCTTCGTTACAAGAAAAATAACACGCGCCGCGGTCAGAATAAAATTAGGGCTTGAAGATAAGCTGTATCTTGGTAATCTTTCTTCAAAACGCGACTGGGGGCACGCAAAAGATTACGTAGAAGGCATGTGGAGAATTCTGCAGCAGGATACTCCTAAAGATTACGTTCTGGCAACAGGAGTTACAACCACTATCAGAGATTTCTGCCTTATGGCATTTAAAGAAGCCGGAATTGACCTTGAATTCATAGGCGAAGGCGTTGATGAGTGCGGAATTGACAAAAATACAGGCAAAGTCATTATAGAAGTTGATCCGGCGTATTTCAGACCGACAGAAGTCGACCTTCTACTCGGGGATTCATCAAAGGCACGGCGGGAACTCGGCTGGGAACCTCAATATGATTTGCCGTCACTTGTCAAAGAAATGATTGCGGAAGATATGAAAGAAGCCGAAAAAGAAAAGTTTTTAAAGAAAGAAGGCTTTGAAATACTTATACCGCAGGAGGCTTAAACCGGCTCGGGTACAATGAAAAAATTATTATACGTCAAACACACATTCCACAATAAAACAAAATCAAATGATTTTTTGCAGCAAATTCTGAAAACTAATTACGAAATAGAATTTTTTGATTTTGACAATGACAACGACAGTATGGAAAGGTTTAAGGAGCTTGAGGGTAGAGAATTTGATACAGTCGTGCTGTTTCAGATAATGCCTCCGATGTCTCTTATAAAAGAAAACGTAAAATATAAACATATTGCGTTTTTCCCGATGTATGATGCAACGCATTTTTTTAACCGCGGCATCTGGTATGAGTACAGAGATTGCAATATAATAAATTTTTCCTCAACCCTTCATGAAAAATGCAGATCGCTCGGGTTGTCCTCCTACTATATCCAGTATTTTCCGGAAGAAGTTGAAATAACAGATGAAGGTAATGAAGATGCGCTGTTTTTCTGGCAGAGAAATAGAAAAATCAGTACCCGCACGATTGAGAAAGTTCTTGATACAAAAAAAATAAAGACTCTTTATCTTCACAGCGCACCGGATAGCGGCAGCAAGCTTCCTGAACCATCCCGCATCTGGAAAGATAAAATCATAAATTCAAACTGGTTTGCTACAAAAGAAGAGATGAAAAATTACATCCAAAAATCAGCATTATACTTTGCCCCGCGGGAGTTTGAAGGTATCGGCATGAGTTTTCTTGAAGCAATGGCGGCAGGAAGATGCGTCATTGCACCCGATAACCCGACAATGAACGAATATATTAAAAACGGCGAAACCGGATATTTATACAATTTCAAAACTCCGCAGAAAATAAAGTTGAATAATATACATAAAATTCAAACAGCTGCAAGAAAATATATTTCAGAAGGCCGAAAAATATGGGAAACCAAAAAATTTGAAATACTCAAATGGATTGAAACGCCTCCGGAAGTAAATACAGACAAAGCCTTGATGGATGAAAAACTTCTCATAAAAAATCCGGAAAAAACTTTTTGCGGTAAAATATACACAACAACAAATACAACCACATACAAAATTTTTAATATAATCCCTATAACAATCAAAAGGAGCAGGAATGCCCGTACAAGATAGAATTATAAATATCTGCCTTTGCTGTGATGACAAATATGTCCAGCATCTTGCAGTTACTATGGCATCAATATTAAAAAACAAAGCTCCTGAGGACTTAATCAGGTTTTGTATCCTTGACGGCGGAATATCTCACCTCAACAAAGAAAAAATCAGAAGCCTCTCAAGTATCGGGGACTTCGATATTGATTTTATAGAAATAGACAGCTCTGAATTTGCTTCTTGTAAACATTTAAAAAACTCACACAGAACATTAACAGCATACTACAGACTTTTAATATCTGATTTAAAGCCTCAATGGGGGAAAATAATCTATCTGGACTGCGATATAATTGTAAAATCAAGCCTGAAAGAACTATTCTGTACTGATTTATGCGAAAAGTATGCAGCTATGGCGGATGATATTTCTTCCCAAAAGCATAAAAAAAGATTAAACATAAATCATTATTATAATTCAGGAGTTATTGTATTTGATACACAAAAATGGACATCAAATAACATAACAGCACAAATAAAAGCCTGGATTGAAAATAACATCGAGAAAATTAAATATGATGATCAGGATGCAATAAGCGCCGTACTTGAAAATCATATTTGTGAACTTGATAGCAAATGGAATGCTCAGGTTATCACCAAACCCCTTGACTGGATGAGAGAAAGCTGGGAAAATGCAAATATCCTGCATTTTATTGACAAGAAAAAGCCATGGAAATATTATAACGGCGACAAATTCACTTCAGAATATCTAAAATATTTACGCCTCACACCATTTAAAGGCTTTTTGTTAAAATATTACACCCTGATTGTTCCGATTTCACTATTGAAAAAATTTGCACAGATAATGTTCAGCGTTACAAACGAGCGAGGAACAAACAAAAAAATTATCCGCATTTTAGGCTTAAAATTTTCAATAGACAGAACTAAGCACGCTTCGGCTTAACAATATAAAATCCGAATATTTTGAGCATGAAATTTTTCTTAGAAGTTCTGACTTGAAAAATAAAATGCTCGAGCTGCATAAGTATAAACTTTATTCTGTCCGGCAGCGGCAAATATCCCGCAAGCTTAAATACCAGAGGTAGCGGCATTGAGGCAGCTTTTCTGATTAAAAAAGCCTCCTCATCAGTCAAATTATAAAACTTTGAATATGTCTTTTTATAAAGAGCTACAGCCTCTTTTGTAAATTGTTTATCATCACTGGATATACCGCCGCACCTGTAGCAGGCAATAAGAGCATGTGCATTTACCCCTTTGAACCCTCCGAGCAGCAGCTTCAGGTAAACCTCATAGTCCGAAACAATCTTATTATTAATATCAAACAAGCCGATTTCTTTTAACGCCTCTGTTCTGCAAAACATTGACTGATGACAGAAAGGCATTTTTAAAAACGACTTATAAATCACAAGCTGTTTCATCGCTGATTTTTTAGGGTTTTCTTCATGCAAAAGCCAGGTATCTCCGTATGAATAATCGGCTCCCGATTTTTCCAGCGCTTCAACAGAAGTTTTTACGGCATCCGGATTTTGAAAATAGTCATCTGAATTCATAAAAATAACATACTTTCCGTCAGCCTTCATAACCCCTTTATTGAAAGCGTCAAAAACACCTTTATCCGGTTCAGAATAAATTTTTAACCACTCAAAACTTTTTAATAACTCAAGAGTTCCGTCAGTCGACGCACCGTCTATAATTATATGCTCAATGTTCTCGTACGACTGGGCATGCACGCTTTCAATACACTGAATAAGCCATTCTCTGCGGCCGGCTGTCAGGCAGTTGTATGTAATTGTAATTACGGTGACTAAAGGCTTCATAACAAGTATAAATTTACTACAAAAATAATTACGTTACAAACATTCACATAAACTTTTATAATAACCTTTTTCAGGATATTATAAAAATGTTATGGAGAAAAATTCAAAAATATTCGTTGCCGGTCACAGGGGATTAGTCGGGAGCGCGATAAAGAAAGAATTAGAAGATAGAGGCTATACAAATCTTTTAACAAGAACCCATCAAGAACTGGATTTGACAGATACCTCCGCTGTAAAAACATTTTTTGAGAAAAATAAACCTGAATACGTAATACTTTCAGCGGCGAAAGTAGGAGGGATTCAGGGTAATAACACTTACCCTGTTGAATTTTTTACTGAAAACATGAAAATTCAGCTTAATGTTATTGAAAATTCATTTAAAAATAATGTCAAAAAACTTTTATTCTTAGGCTCCAGCTGTATATACCCTAAAAATGCACCCCAGCCTATGAAAGAAGAATATCTCCTTTCGTCAGAACTGGAAAAAACAAACGAGATGTATGCACTTGCAAAAATTTCAGGATTAAAGCTCTGTGCTTCATATAACATAGAATACGGCACAGACTATATTTCAGTTATGCCTTGCAACCTTTACGGCTTAAATGATAATTACGACAAAGAAAATGCTCATGTTCTACCTATGCTTGTAAGACGATTTCACGAAGCGAAGGAAGCCGGCGTGAACGAAGTTGTTGTCTGGGGAACCGGCACCCCGCTCAGGGAATTTATGTACGCCGGAGATCTTGCAAAAGCCGTGGTATTCCTTCTTGAAAATAAATCCGCAAAAGAAATCGGAGAATTTATCAATGTTGGCACCGGAAAAGAAGTTACAATCCTTGAACTTGCAAACATGATTAAAAGAATTGTAGGCTATGAAGGAGAACTTGTTTTTGACAAAACAAAACCGGATGGTACAATGAGAAAGTTAATGGATGTTTCAAGAATAAACCAGCTTGGCTGGGAAGCGGAAACAGACCTCGAAACCGGAATAAAAATCGTCTATCAGGATTTCTTAAACAGCAAAACAATCAGAGTGTAAACAGAGGAGTAATAATGCAGGGAAAATTAAATCTGGTATTTGATATTACCATACTTGTAGTTAACAGAAAAAAAGACGGCTGCCGCTCGGGTATTTATTTTACTGCTGCAAATATTCTAGACGAATTTTACAAGCATCCGGAGTTTAATCTGTCATTCTATTGTGATAAAAAACTTATTCCTGCTATTAAAGAAACTGATATTCTCAAAAAATATAACTGCCCTGTTATAAATTACGACGATATGACAGAAGATGACTGGACATACGTAACACTTAAATCTAAACGAAATGAATACAGACAGGCAAAAAAGAATTTTCAGAAAAATCTTATGGCAATAAAAATGCTTCTGTTTTCGCTTAAGTTAAAACTTACAGGCAAAAACAAACCGGACTTATCAAAATATAGTGAAGTTAATGCGTTTTTCTCCCCTTGCTACAGAATTCCTGAAGAAATCAGGGGGTTAAAACACATAAAAAAATATACACTTCTGCACGACACAATACCGTTAATTCTTCCGCAATACTTTGCAGATGTGCAGAAAGGCAATTCGTGGTATTTAAAATTAGTTGATACAATTAACAAAGAAGATTACTATTTTACAAATTCCGAAAGCACCAAGCGTGATTTTATAAAATATGTACCATCAATTAACCCGGAACACATCACAACAACACTGCTTGCCTGTGCTGAAACCTTTAAGCCTGCAAGTCCTGACAAAACCGCGGCTGCATTGAAAAAATATAATCTTCCGCAAGATAAAAAATATATTTTCAGCCTTTGTACTCTTGAGCCCAGAAAAAATCTTATCAGAGCCGTAAAATGTTTTATTGAATTCTTAAACAAAAACAACATTGACGATTTAGTTTTTATACTGGGCGGCGGAAGCTGGAAAGGATTTATTGAACAGCTTGAGCGGGAAGTGCCTGATTTTGACAAATACAGAGATAAAATCATTAAAGCGGGATACATTGATGATGAGGATTTAGCTCCGCTTTATTCAGGAGCGGAATGGTTTGTTTATACCTCTGAGTATGAAGGTTTCGGGCTTCCGCCGCTGGAAGCCATGAGCTGCGGATGTCCGGTTATAACATCAAATAATTCATCTCTGCCGGAAGTTGTCGGTGATGCCGGAATTATGATTGACTGGGATAGTGATGAACAGCATATAAAAGCTTATGAGAACTATTATTTTAACCCGCAACTCCGAACTCAAAACAGTGAAAAAGGATTAACAAGAGCCAAAGACTTTTCATGGGAAAAATGTGTGGATTTGATGACTAAGGAGATTGGCAAGGAGATGACAAATGATTAAATATCCAGTATATCAACCTGCATTGGAAGGCAATGAAAAAAAGTATGTTAATGAATGTCTTGATACAAGCTGGATTTCAAGTAAAGGACATTTTGTTAGTGACTTTGAAGGGAAATTTGCTGAATATATAGGAACAGATTATGCCACAGCAGTTTCAAACGGAACCGTAGCAATTCATCTTGCTGTTGTTGCACTTGGCATAGGTCAGGGTGACGAAGTTATAGTTCCGACATTTACATACATAGCCTCAGCAAATCCGATTGCTCAGGTTGGAGCTGTTCCGGTTTTTGTTGATAGTCTGGAAGATACCTGGCAGATGGATCCTGATGATATTAAAGCTAAAATTACAGAAAAAACAAAAGCGATAATGGTAGTTCATCTCTACGGACACCCGTGTAATATGGGTGAAATTATGAAAATAGCAAAAGAACATGATTTGTTTGTAATAGAAGATTGCGCAGAAGCAATAGGGTCAGAATACAAAGGTAAAAAAGTAGGTTCATTTGGTGACATAGGATGTTTTTCATTTTTTGGTAATAAAACAATAACATGTGGTGAAGGCGGAATGGTAGTCACAAATGATGCAACACTTCATGACAGACTTGTAAGATATAAGGGACAGGGACTTGCCAAATATAGAGAATACTGGCACGATATTGCAGGCTTTAACTATAGAATGACAAATATACAGGCTGCAATAGGGTTAGCACAATTAGAACAGGTACAGAAATTTATCGACAAAAAACAACAGGTTGCAAAATGGTACCAAAAACATTTAAACGGACTACCGGTAAAATTTCATAAACAGACTAAAGATGTTTTTCATACTTACTGGATGTGTTCAATTCTTGTAGAAAAAGCGGAAATAAGGGATAAACTGCGGGATTTTATGAAAGAAAAAGGTATAGAAACCCGACCAGCATTTTATCCTATCCACACAATGCCAATGTACTCTTCTAAATATGCAAAACACCATATCGCAGAAGATTTAGCCAGCAGAGGTATTAATTTACCAAGCTATCCTAATTTAACAGAAGAAGATATAAAATTTATATGCAATGTGATAGGGGAATTTTATGGGAAATAAATATGTAATTATTGGCTGCGGTGGCCACGCTAAAAGTATACTGGATGTAATCCTATTTAATGAACCTGCTGCCGATGTAGTTTTTCTTGATAAAAATGCTAAAGAAAACGAAAAAATTTTAAATTGTCCTGTTGTAAAAGACTATAACATCAAAGATGAAAAAGTTATAATAGGCATTGGTGATAATCTCAAAAGAAGAAAATTATCTGAAAAATACTATAACAATTTAACTTCTGTAATATCAAAAACTGCATACATTGGAAAAGGTGTAAAAATTGGAAAAGGTGTTTTTATTGCACACAATGCTTATGTAGGAATTTTTTCTGAAATTGGAGATTTTTCAGTAGTAAACACCGGAGCAATAGTAGAGCATGAATGTAAGCTTGAAAAATGTGTTTTTATTGGTCCAAATTCAACATTATGCGGAAAAGCAAAGGTTGGAGCAAACACATTTATAGGCGCAGATACGACGATTTTACCGCGTATTAATATTTGTTCTGATGTTACAATAGGGGCAAAAAGCCTTGTGGCAAAAGAAATTCAGTCAGGGGGGGGGGGGCTTGTTTCTCGGGATACCATGCAAAGCTGCCAGTATTATAACCAACAACGTACATTAAAAATTTTATTTTTAGGCGCCTCAAAAAGAACTTCATTACTTGAAAAATTTATTTACGATGCTAATAAATTAAATATACATCTTGAATTATTTTCATGCGAAATTAGTGAAAAATTTTGTCCTATATCACATTTAGCAAAAATTTTAAAAGGCCCTTCATTTAAGAGTAATGAGTTTGCTAATTGGCTTTTAGATACTATTAATTATTACGGTATAAATATTGTAATTCCCAACATGGATGCCGCAACAGTGGCATTGTCTTATTTTAAAGAAAGACACAATATAGAAACTTGTTGGTGTGTAGTAAGCAGTTATGATTTATGCACAAATATGAATGATAAACTACTTGCTGAAAAATTTTTTAATTATTATAAAATACCAACATTTAAAAATACAGAAAATATTTTTCCTAAAATAATAAAACATAAAAATGGATTTGGTTCAAAAAAACAATATAAAGTAGATAACGCCAAAGACTTTTCTATATTAAAAAAGAGAATTTCAATTTCCGATTATATAATACAAGATTTTATAGAAGGTCAAGAAACAAGTGTTGATATATATATTAATAAAAAACGAGCTGTTATAGGATATGTATTACGAGATAGAGAAACTGTTTCTGATGGGGAAGTAATGGAGTGCACAACCCGTATCCCTGATAGACATGAGCAAGAATTAATAGAACAAATTTGCAGTATTTCAGGTTGGCAGGGGTGTATAACATTACAATACATAAAAAATGAACAAAATATTTACGTTATTGAAATAAACCCGAGATTTGGCGGTGGAGCGACTTGTGCAATAGAATGCGGATTGAATATGCCTTTATACATTTTATCAGATTATCTTGGATTAGAATATCCAAAACCTAATCTAAAAAAAATTAAAATGGTAAGAGCCAGAAGAGATTTTTATTTAAACATTTAAACAAGGAGAAATTCTATGAGAGAGGAAGTTAAGTATTTAAGAAAAAATGTTTATAATTTTCTTAAAAATGAGATATTAAAAGAAACTACGGAACAACCAGTTTTAGAAATTGGTCCAATGTGTGAAGAATTTACACCCATAAAAAAATATTTTGTTAACACGAAGCAGTATTTTACAGAAAAGAATATGAAATATATCAGTTGTGATGTATATCCTGAATCAAATTGTGATATAATAGATGATGTTCTTAATTTAGAAAAACATTTAAAAAAAGAATCAATTGGAACAATTATAGCACTAGAAGTTTTAGAACACACATCAAGAATTTGGGAATTACCTGAAATATTTTATAATATATTAAAACCTGGTGGGAAAATTTTTCTCAGTGTACCTTACTATTTTTATAGACATGCCCCGTTTCCAGACTATTGGAGAATCTCGGAAGATGGTTTAAAATTACTATTTGCTGATAAGTTTAATATCTCAATAAATGCTTGCTATAAGCCACTTAGAGCTGGGGGGGGGGGGGTAGATAACCGTAAACCCATAGATTATACCCTAATTGGAATAAAAAAATAAAAAGGAATTATTATATGAATACACCTAAAACAATATTTATAGATATAGATGGAACTATATGCACAGAAGAACGGACTTTTGAGCGCAGTCTTGCAAAACCTATACCTGGAGCAAAAGAAAAAATAAATGCAATGTACAACGCCGGGAATACGATTATTTTCTGGACTGCCAGAGGGTGGGAGCAATACAAAATTACAGAAAAATGGTTGAAGGATCACGGCTTTTTGTATCATCAAATTCTTATGGGAAAACCACAAGCTTCAATATTTATTGATGATAGAGCACGTGAATTTCGAGGTTGGGATAAAGAATATATATAAATACATTTAATATTGAATATTTTATTGTATAATTAATTTAAACATGAAAGTAAAAGATATTATTAAAATAGGTATATATAAAATTTTTCTTCAACCAATAAATTGGCTGCTAAGCCTCTTATTATCAAATTTTCAAAAAAAACATTCCGGCAAAATTTTAATTTATTCTGTTATGCCTCCAGCTACAACAGGAATGGCCTCTTTTGCTTTGAAAATTTTCAATAAGCTGAAAAATAAATTTTTAATCATTAATAAATTTAATAATTTTTTTGAATATTTATATGCCATTTTTTACGAAAAACAATTTAATTCAAATATATTTGATATTAGCTTTGACAGACAATTAATTAAGAAATTCACAGTTGATAAAAAGATTTTTGTGATTGGAAACTCTTCTCATCACGATGAAACATTTAGAAAAGCTGTCCTTTCCAAGGGGGAAACAGACAGATATTTATATCTTGGAGAAAATCTTCTTATAACTCCGGCCCTTAATTATCTGAAGGCATGGAAAAAAGATGCTATGGAGAAAGTAATCCTTAAATATTACAATAAAAAATTAAATGTCACATTTGATGAAGATATAAATATTTTCTGGGTAAAAAATAAAATTTCAGGTCTTAAAATAATAAAAGAGTTGACAGGAATTAATAAATTTATAGTATTTAATGAAAACGCCAAAGAACTATTCAATAATGAATTCTCGCAGGAAGAACTCAACGAAATAGAAATCATTACAATAAAACCTCCAGTTGAAGATTTAACTAACATAATCCCAATACGGGAATTATCGTATCACTCAAGAGATTACAAACTTGTCGGTTCATTTGGTCTGCCGCAGGCTCAAAAATCGACAGACGATATTATTGAAGCTGTAAATTTGTTAAATAATAAAGGAATAAAAATTAAATTGCTATTAGCAGGATATGACATAAATACATATTTAAATACACTTGAAATTAATAAAGAGAATATTATAGTTTATGAAAAACCATCATCTGCAAAATTTTTATCTTTAATGAAAGCTGTTGATACAGCAATACAGCTTCGGCCAAATAATCAAGGGGAAACCTCTGGTTGTATTTCCGAACTTTTGGGGATGAGACAGAAAATAATAACAACTAAAGGCTTTGTAACAAACGGACTTGAAAAATTTTGTATTAATGTTGAACCATATATTAGCCCGCAAAGACTTGCAGACGTAATAATTGAAACATTAAATTCTAAGGATAATTCTTATAATTATGACACGCTTAGAGAATACTCATTTTCTAATGCAGCATATCAAATTAAGGAGCAATTATGAAATTATTAAAAATATTTAAAAGAAATAAAAAAACTAAGAAAAAATCTAAATATGATGGGTTAAATTTACCCAATTATGGCGAAGCAATGTATAACGTCGCTAATCATATTAAAAACTGGACAAAAATCAAGCCTGAAATTGTTTTTGAAATTGGTGCAAATTTTGGTCAGGATGCAGACATTTTAATGCAAATATTTAATCTGCAGCCAAAAAATATATATGCTTTTGAAGCTCATCCTGTTATTTTCAAGGAAATGCAAAGAATTCAACCTTTTAAATGTTATAACTACGCTGTTTTTAATGAAAATAAAGATATCACATTTAACATTGTTGATACAAGCTATAAAAATACTGGAATATCTTCAATCAGTAAATTACCTGGTGTAGAAACAAAACCGGTTACAGTAAAAGCAATAAGAATGGATAAATTTTTATACGAAAATGAAATTAGAGGCATTGATTTTTTAAAACTTGATGTAGAAGGTTATACATACGAAGTATTAGAAGGTTTTGGAGATAGAATTGGTGATATTAAGGCAATTCATCTTGAAGCAGAACATTCTAATAATGGTATAGCTAAATATCTATTTGTGGATATAGAAAAATTTTTGAACAACAAAGGGTTTATTATGGTACAATTTGATAGGATGGCAAACCAGTCAGATTCATTATGGGTAAAAAATGAATACTGGAAAAGCAATCCGGAGGATTTTAAATCATAATGAATATAGTCTTTTGTATATCAGAAAATTATTTAATATTTTTAGAAACTGCTATTGCCTCAATTCTTGCAAATGCAGCTTCTAATGATGAATTTAATTTTATAATTTTTTCTGAAGGGATAAGTAATAATGCAAAAAATAATATAGAAAATTTACAAAAGATTAAAAATTTTAAAATTACTTATATTGATGTAGATTTAGAAAAAGAACTTCCGGATTTTAAAACAACAGATATTTGGACATCAAAACTTTGTTATTTAAGAATTAAAGTTCCGTTAATTCTTTCAAATTTAGGTTTTAAATACGAAAGACTTCTTTATCTGGATGCAGATATAATCGTTCACAAATCTTTAACTGAACTTTATAACACGTCGCTGGATAAATATGCAATCGGAGCAGTTGCCTCTCCAATAACAGATGAAGAACTAAATCACTTTAATGAATTAGCTCTTAATAAAAAACACAATTACTTCTATTCAGGTTTGCTTCTTTTTGATACGAAGAAATACATTGAAAACCATTACTATGAAAAGGCTTGTGCAATTTCTATTAACGAGGAAAAAGGCTTTTACTGGCCGGACATGGATTTATTAAATTTAATCTTTCAAATAAATAATTATAAAAAACTAAAACCCAAATTTTCTATTAATCCTCTGTTTAATCATGAACCTCTTACTTATAATCTACAGACATACTTTAAAATATACAATGGTATTTATAGTAATGAGGAGATTAAAGAGGCATTTTATAAACCTGTAATCTGGCAACTTGCAGGCGGCGCCAAACCAAACAGCAGAGAAAGCAATTTAAAAACAGTGTTAAAATTTTATAAATATGCAAAGTTAACATCTTTTCAAAACATAGCACTTAAATTTCTTATAAAAAAATTATTTAAGTTTATTATTAGGAAAGATGTATTCTGCATGGACGGTTATAAAATAAAACAAATTAAAATCTTTGATAAAATTATTAAGCAAAAAATAAAAATTCTTCCAAACCCAAGTATTGAGCTAAATTCGCTGAGGGGGGGGGGGATTCTGGTATGTCCGCATCCTGACGATGAAATCATTGGTGCCGGGGGCTTATTAATTAAGTATTCCGGTAAACTTGATGTAGCGTGCCTATCAAGTTCTGGAGTTAAATACAATGGTCAAAGTGCTAAAGAAAGGTCTGATATTAGAATAAAAGAATTTTATTCAGTAATGGAAGCGTTAAATGTAAAAAATTACTGGATATTTGAAACATTCGGAGAGCAGCCGCCATTTATAAATCAAATTGATAACCATTTGAAAGATTATCTAAAAGTAATTGATTTTAGTAAATATGATTATATATTTTTGCCTCAACCGAAAGACAGTCATCCTGAGCACAGGTATATTACAAACAATTTGATAAAAAGACTAATGCTATACTCTAAACCAAAACCTACAACAAAAGTAGTTTTTTATGAAGTATGGCAGTCAATATCTGAACCCAATTATTATCTTAACATAGATGATTATATGGAGAAAAAACTCCAAATATTAAAAATGTATTCATCACAAATTGATGAAATCTGGAATTATCCTAGATGGGTTAAGGGGTTAAATACATACAGGAGCATGAGCATGCCACCTGCTAAATATGCAGAAGCTTATTATATATGTTCATTAAAGGATTATTTAAGAGGAGAGTATGGGTATTATAAAAAAATTAAGAAGTAAATTTTTATGGCAAAATCCGAATTGGTATGAAAAATATATTGATAAGCAAATTCATAAATTAATTAAAATTGCTAATTACAATGGGGTCGGTGATGTTATAAGCTCTATAAACAGAGTTTATATAGAAAAATTTATTGATGAAAATAAACATTATATAAGAGGTACAGTTCTTGAGTTTAAAGGAACTGAAAATTATGCTCATAAATACATAAATAATATAAATCAAATAAGATACTGTGCTGGTTTGAAATACTATAATGAATATAAAAAATTTAAAGATATAAATTATTTTTTTGAGCTTGAGGATATTTCAACGTATCCTGAAGAAAAATTCGACTGTATTATATTTACACAGTGCCTGCCGTATTTTTTAAATCCGGTTCAGATATTATCAAATGTTGTTACAATGCTCAAGCCGGAAGGCGTGATTTTAATATGTTCGGATATGTTTTCAAAAAATTTACCGGAAGCACCATTTTTAACATATATAACGGAAACCGGACTAAAATACGCTTGCGACAATCTTGTTGATAAACACCGTTTAATTTCTATTAAAACTTATGGCAACTTAAATGCTGCACTCAGATATATGTTAAATATAAAAAGAAGCAACTCTGTTGACTATTACAATAATTATTCTCCCAATTATCCGGTATTAGTAACAGCGGTATTACAAAAATCAACAAAATAAGGAAAATAAAATATGGGGAAAAAGAGTATTTTTAAATCAAAATTCTATAATTTTATATATAGTTTTCTTACACCAAGTCAACGAATTGAAAAAATAATAAACAGACCAAAATATGTAAAATTAAATATTTCTGACTACATGTATTGGAATAAGGAATACGAAAAATGGGTAAAAGTTCTGAGAAAAAAATCTTTACATAATAAAGTTAATGTCGGATTTATCGTGTTTATGACATGCGCATTTTCTGCAGAAAATATTATGCAAAAAATGGTTGATGATGAGCATTTTGAACCATCGATTATCATTGTTCCTTCTGAACTAGTTTTTTCAAATGAAAAATCAATACAAGTATATAAAGAAACCCTTCAATATATAAAACAAAAATATAAAGATAAAATTAGGATATTAGAAGCCTATGATGAGAAATCCAGTCAAGTTATAGATTATACAAAAGAATTCGATATTATCTTCACTCCAACTAACGATGAACGGATCTTACCAAAGCCATACAGAATTTATAATTTTATCAGGAATAAGATATTATGCTGCTATATTAGTTATAGTTTCCAAATAGTGAATAGTGATGCCTGTTTTAGTGATACAGAGAATCTCGTTTGGAAGTATTTTATAGAAAATAAGATGAATAAAAAATATTTATCTGATAAACAACCCGTAAAAGCAAAAAATACTGTTATTACCGGTTATGTAAAATCTGACTGTTTTTATGAATTACAAAAACACAAATCCGGTAGAAAAATGATTATTATTGCACCGCACCACTCAATTCACGAAAATGGATTGTGTTCAAGATTTCTTCAATACGCTGAATTGTTCTTACGATTGCCAGAAATGTATCCAAATATTGATTTTATATTTAGACCACACCCATTATTACGGAATACATTAAATTCACCTGAATTCTGGGGAGAAGAAAAAACAAATCAATATTTTCAAAAAATAACATCATTTCCAAACCTAAAATATGATACAAGTTCTGAATATTATCAAACATTTATAAACTCAGACGGCATCATTCATGATTGCGGCTCGTTTTTACCTGAATATTTATACACAGGTAATCCATGCTGTTATACACTAAAAAATACAGAAACTATTAACCATTATTTTAATGAGTTTGGAAAAGCATGTCTTGAAAATTATTATCAAGCATTCAATGAAAATGATGTTATACAATTTATAGAAAAAGTCGTAATAGAAGGTATTGACACTAAGAAAGAGAAGAGAGCTTCGTTCACAAATAATATTTTAAAGGAATATTATCCAAATGCGACGAAAAATGTTATGAATTATTTAAAAAATAATATTATAAAGGAGGAAGATAATGATAAATAAAAATTATTGTATGAGCCACTATTTAGCTTTTAGATTTATTAAAAATGAAAAGATAAACTTCTTTAAAAATTTATCTCATAAAGTATACAAATCAAAACCGGAAAATGAACTTTTACCAGTAAAAAATATTGATGATATTGAATGTATTATAAAAGAAAAAATTAAAAATTTTTACGTTAAGAATAAAACTGCGATTTTGCTTTCTGGAGGGATGGACAGTGCAATATTAGCTTCATACCTGCCTAAGGATACCATAGCCTATACATTCAGATGTATTGCAGATGGAGCCATAGATGAAACAGCGCAAGCAAAAAAATATTGTGACGCTTACGGTTTAAAACAAGAAATTATAGAGATGCACTGGAGTGATTTTGAAGAATTAACGCCTGAAATTTTAGAATATGACGGAGTTCCTTTTCACTCCATTGAGGTACAATTAGTAAAAGCTGCAAAACATGCAAAATCTCAAGGAATAAATCGAATTATCATAGGAGAAAGTGCTGATCTGATATTTGGGGGAATGGATAAACTACTTTCAAAAGACTGGAATTTCAATGATTTTGAAGAAAGATATAATTTTATAAATCCAGAAGATATATTAAAAGATTATATCAGTGTAAGAGACGTTTATGAAAAATATCGTCTGCCAAACGATAAAATAGATTTTCTTAAATTTATGGATGAAATATTTGCTATTGAATCATCAACTTCATACATGCATGCTTTTAATAAAGAAGACATTGACTATTTAGATCCATATTCATTTATGAAAATGACTGAGCCATTAGATTTAAAAAGAATTAGAAACGGAGAACCGAAATATCTAGTCAGGGAACTGTTTGCCAGAAGATATCCTGACATAGCAATTCCTGATAAAATTCCAATGCCAAGAGCTACCACACAATGGTTAAAAGACTGGAAAGGCCCGTCAAGAGAAGAATTCATCAAAAAGGGGGTGGGCTTGTTCTCCGGTGACCAAAAATGGCTATTGTGGTGTCTTGAAAAATTTCTTGACAAATATGATAAATAACAGGAGACAATATGAGTAATAAAACAATTATAGGTTATACAAGCGGTGTTTATGATTTATTTCATATCGGACATCTCAACTTATTAAAAAATGCAAAAGGTTTGTGCGACAAACTTATAGTTGGAGTTAGCGTGGATAAACTTGTAGAGTATAAAAACAAACATGCTGTAATACCTTTTGAGGAAAGAATTGAGATTGTCAGAAATATAAAATACGTAGATGCAGCCATACCTCAAGAAGAACTTGATAAATTTAAAATGTGGGAAAAATTAAAATTTGACGTACTTTTTGTCGGAGACGACTGGTATAACACACCAAGCTGGCAAGAAATGGAAGATAAATTTAATAAAGTAGGAGTCAGAATTATCTATTTCCCATACACAAAAGGAACAAGTTCAACCTTAATCAATGAAACCTTAAAAAGATTAAGAGAAGGGACTACCAAATAGTATTTTATTACTACTTATTTAAATTGTGAAAAAATACATCAATGCTGTAATTAAGCTGTTCAGAAGTTTTAACAAGATTGAAAATCTTGTTATACCGTAATACTGTATTACGGTAAGTTGAGTTTGCGTATACAATATAAACAGGTCTATCCTTTAATGCTATAGATTCAACAATCTTTTTTATGAAATTTTTAAAAGTTTCACCAATAAATGGATTATACAAATAAAAAACATTTATGTTGGTTAAAAATTCAATATCAATTTCATTAATATTTTTGTTAAAAATCTCAAAATTTTTAACTCCTGCCTGCTTTAGATTTCTTCGTGCAATTTTGCAAAGTTCAGAATTTATTTCATAACCGTATACCCTTTTAAATTGATTATGCAGCTTATACAAAACATAACCTGTACCACATCCAGCATCTAACAAAACCCACGATTTATCAATTTGTATATCACAAAAGGCTTGTTTTAATAAATGAGGGGAAGGAGCCAGACCTATATTTTCAAACTGACCACTGTGCATATCATCACGGGATGCAATCAACAAGAATTTTTCTTCGTCACCATTTTCACATTTTATTGATTTAAACTGATTTATATAATCTAAAAATTTATTTCGATACTTCTTTTTAAAAAGTTTTACTAAATAGTTTTCTATAAATTTTCTGCTTAAATTACCTGAGTTAAGCCACAATTGACATAAGGAGGAAATAATACTAATATTTGCAGTGAATCTTGATTTTTTGTCATTTTTAAGATATTCTGACTTTATCCACATTGAATAAGAATACCCTCTATACCTTGCAATATCAAGAATAATAAACCCTTTTATTTTTAAAAATTCTTCAACATCTTCAAAAATTTTTTCAGTCTCACTGACATCATGAGAACATTTAACATGGATAGAACGAACATTATCCAAATAATCACCCAATAAATTAAGAATTTCCCAAGTCTTTTCAGAGGAATCAATCTTCAACAAATCAAGCGTAGAGAATCTATTAGGAATAACTGAAATTCTGCCAAGTTCGCTGGTACTCAAATATAATGTATCCTCATTTTTTACAAAAAATCCATCCGCCAAATATTCTAAACAAATATCATCAATATCTGAAATTTCAACAATATTTTTAACTTGTAAAGTAGTATACTTTTTAATCGAATGCTTAATAATATCAATATTATGCTTTAAATTTTCTTTTTCACATGAAGTAATCATACGTTATAGCTCCTAAATTTTTACTGAATTATAAAAATTACGATACTTATCAGCAACAACAAAATACGAATATTGCTGCTCTATATCTCTAGCATTCAATCTCGCATTCTCTCGTATCTTTTTTAGATTTTTTTTGCACCATTCTATTGCAACAGGCAAATCGTCCACAGAATTTATTATATATCCGTTAATTTTATCTTTTATTAGCTTTTCTGATGCATCATTTTTTAAAGCAATACAGAAACATCCGCATGCCAGTGCTACCAAAGAGTTATCCGTACCAGAAGCCACATATATATCATAGTTATTTAAATATTTACATAAATTTATATTTTCGATATTTTTGGAAAATAAATCTTTATCTAGCTGATTACAAATTTTTATATTACCGGATCGTTTTTGTGCATAAAAATATTTGTATGGTACTATTGCCGGCTCTTTATAATATACACATTTTTCATAACTTTCTGTCAAATCATGCACAAAATCAAAAGATTTTCTATATTTTCTCGAATACTGATTTATTGAATATAAGTAAAAACTGAATTCGGAGGCTAGTTGATTAACTATTTCTATTGCTATTTCACGTGTTAAGTCATCATAAATAATAGCAATTAATCGTTTGTTTGCAACCGATCTAAAAAGTTTATGCAGCTTGAATAGAGGAGCCCCCCCCCCCGTTTTGGCGTCAGGGCGCGATTTTCAGCATAATAATACTTCATTACTTTATCACATAATTGCAATTTAAAATTTGCAACATTCGAGGTTTCTTCAGAATGTGCATTCAAATCAACACCGCCTAAATCATAAATTAAATAACCTGAATTTTTAAATTCCTCTATATCCCGGTAGTGAAGCAATCTGTTTAGACGTCCAATCACAGCTTTTACTGCGGAATCTAAATTTCTAAAGGATGAAATCGAACAGAGCAAACGAACATTTTTTACATGCTTATCTAATATATAGACATGAAAAACTTTATCATCTGGATAATCTTTAGAATACGCTGATGAAATAGCCAAACAATCCAAACTTTGAAACTTTAATAGATTATTCAACAATTCACCGGTTGTTCCACTTAAAACTTCTGAATTCTTATCTCTAACAAAATCTTTATAATATTCAATAAAATTTTCAATAGAGTATTTTGAAGGAGAAAAATCAAAATTTACAACAGGTTTATCACCATTTATACAGCGACGAATTTTATATCTTGTTTTTTTATGAAATGAATCAAATATAATTTCCAACTCCTGCTCCAAATTAATAACCAGAGCGAACTGCAAAACAGGATTTTCTAACCCGTCAGGACAATAAATACGTTCAAACTTTATATCACCTGGTCTCTCCGCATTTATAATTGAAGTAACATTATCGTCATTAACAATTATCACAAAACCTCCACGATAAGAATTATACATATCATAAATTTTGATAACATAAAACCAGACTAATTTCAATAATTTTAGCAATTTTTTATATTCTCATGTTTTATAATATACATAGGGGAAAATATTTAAAATTAAGGAGAAAAACTATGGGGATTTTCAGTATTGCAGGCAGATTATTAAGCTTTGCGGGTAAAAAAGCAGGATACGGCAAACTTATAGGTACAGCTAATAACGGTATCAAAGTTTACAGTAAATCCGGAAAAAACGGTGAAAAAATCATTACTTCATTCAACAAAAACGGGTCTATTCATAAAGAAATTACTAAAGCTAATTTTAGCCGTTCAAACGCACACGAACAAATTACAGGTCATAAAACAACTGTCAAAAACCATGACACCAACAAAACTATTATGATTGACAGTGAACTTACAACGCTAAAACAAAATACCAGCTGGCTTAACAGAGGATTTTCAGGCGGTCAAAGGGTTAAAAGACATACCAGAGCAGAATACAATACACTTAATCCGCAACATTATGACTTTATTGATGCAAAAACCCGTTATTCATTATTAGGCGACAAACACTGGAGTTACGTTGCTCACGAACGCCCTACAATTACAAAAGTTACAGAAAGCTACATTGACGGCAAATTTGACAATGTAAGAACATATTTTGAACTGAATAATTTTAAATTTCCGGGCGGCGCAGTACATAACGGCAGAATCGGATATGAAAAAGGGATTTCACCGCTCAACGGGCCTTACTTAAGAAAAACTCCTGTTAATCCTTACGGTGATTATTTAGATATTAAATATACAAAAGCTTAAATGTTAACTAGCAAAAAATGCTTGAGCGGCAGGCTCTGACTGCAAATAAGAAAGTAAAAAATTTTGCGAAAAACAGGCTGCCGCCCAAAAAGCTTTTGACTGACCGAACCGGTTTGAAAAATAATAATTCAAAATAGACTTGATTACTTTTGTTTATTTGCAAATTTCATTGCAACAAAATAATAGTTTTTAAAAAATTCTTTTACACTGCAGGCTGCCCTGTTTATATTTACGGAAAGAGCAGCTCGAATATTTTCTTTCCCTTTTCCGGTCAGATTTCCCTGTTTGTCAAAATGATCCGGCAAAATTTTTCTCACAAATTTATTATCTACATCTCCACGCAGTCCGTGTTCAAAAACCATTTTTTCTGCCACCCATATATCCTTCTTTGCAGCATTTGAAAAACCTTTTCTAAAATGGCTTATATTTGCATCAAATATTGAAACTTTATTCATTATATCCCCTCCAAATTAGATATGTTTATATTAACACAAAAATCTCAAATACATACAACTTTGGTATTCGTACATTTATATTAGAAAAAGTATTTAAATTATATAAAAGGTTGATGTTATAATATAAAGATTTTGTAATAATAAAATTGTAGCTGTTTAGCGTATATTTTACAGGTGGTTTAAATAAATGAATTTACACGAACAATGTTTGCTCCGTTATCTTAAAAATCCTGATGAGCTTTCTTATTCAACCGAAATATTAAAACTTAACAACTTCATTCTTGAGAAGCGTTTTATTGTGAAAAATTTTGTTGCCAAATCTTCCAGTATCAATTATACTGATAATGTAGATTTGGGATAATTTGTTATGCTAAAAAAAATATTATATACGTTGTGGCTGCTGTTATTTTGTATAGTTATATTTGCAACTGCCAAAAGCACTAATTTTAATGCGTTCATCAATGTTATTGAAAACCGGACTTTTGACTTAAGGCAGAATGTTATGATTAATACAGCCTCAAAGTCTGCAAACAGGGATATTGTGATTGTTGCGATTGATGAGGCCAGTTATGAATATATTCTTGATAATTACGGGGAATGGCCTCTGCCGAGAGATGTTTATGCAAAACTCACCGGCTACATTGAAACACAGAAGCCGCGCAGCATTGCATTCGATTTAATGTTTGTTAAATCATTTAAGAGTAAGCCGGAAGCTGATGAAGCTCTAATCAAGACTTTTTCCAGGTATAATAACGTTTATACCGCAATGAATCTTGACAATCAACCGGCTGATTTGAGAATTCCGCCGGTACTGCCGGAAAAATTAAGCGTTGATGTAAAAAATTATTCTAAAAACATTGATTTTTCAAGCCTTACATTTACAAACTGCCGCGCAATTCTTGAGGGAATTTTGAGCACTACGTCTAATGTTGGCATGATTAACGTTTCACGCGCGGATGACGGAATATTAAGAACAATGCCTCTATTTGTAAAATATTATGACAAATACTACCCGCAGCTTGGTTTGAAAGTTGCGCTGGATTATCTGAAAACTGTTGAAGGTTATTCGCCTGATAAATTCATAATTGACGGAAAATCAAACCTTCTCCTCGGGGATAGAAAGATTTATCTTGATGAAAAAGGAGGGGCAATCCTTAACTGGTACGGTTCAACAGCAACGTATCAGCATATTCCGCTCTATAAACTTATAAAAATTGCCAACGGAGAGCTTAAAGACGACAGTATCGATTTTCATAACAAAATTGTATTTTTCGGAACAACAGCCTCAAGCCTGTTTGACATAAAAACCGTTCCTGTGAGCAGAACATATCCGGGAGTTGAAGTTCAGGCGACTTACGTGAATAACATTCTGGATAACAACTTTATCCGTAAAATGGATAAAAGTTATACAATCTTAGCCGGTATTATACTTGCCGTTATCACAGGATTTATCGTTATGAGCATTAATTCTGCATTTGTGGCATCCCTTGCCTCACTTTCAGTTTACGTAATTTATATACTTGCCGGCTATTATGCAATGAAATTCAGTAATCTGTGGCTTGAGATGATTTATCCGCTAATGCTTGCTGTTATTGCATTTATTTCGGCGTTTATTGTGAAATACTTTATAAAATCAAGGGATTTTGAGCAGCAGTATAAACTCGCAACCACAGACGGACTTACAGAACTTTACAACCATAGGTATTTTCAGGAGCAGATGCGCATGCAGATTGAAAACTCAAAGCGTTATGAAACTGAATTTTCTTTGATAATTCTTGATATTGACTTTTTTAAAAAGTTCAACGATACATTCGGGCATCAGGCAGGCGATGCAGTGTTAAGGCAGGTTGCGCAAACACTTAAACGAAATGTCCGCGCAACTGATATTGTATGCAGATACGGCGGTGAGGAGATGAGTATTATTCTTCCTAACACAGGGAAAGATGTTGCCCATTCAACTGCTGAAAAAATCTGTAAGCGTGTTTCCGATAACAAATTTAGACTTATCGGCGATAAAGAAGTTACTGTTACGATAAGCCTTGGAGTTTCAACGTATCCATACGATGGAGATAGTGCTTCCGAACTTATTGAAGCGGCTGATAAACGTCTTTATAACGCTAAAAACAACGGAAGAAATCAGGTCGGGAAGTGATGACACTGCCCGCGAAACTATGCGCAAGAGTCACGAGGCTAGCAACCTTAGATGGAAATATACAATTTTACCCTAACGGAAAGAACAGCCGGTATTAAGCGAAACTTTTTCAAAAGAAGGTGTTGTCTGAGCGCAGCGAATTCACCTGCTTCGGGTTGAGCTTTTACATCCGGCCGGTGATTGCAGTTAGTTCATGGTGATATTTTATATTTTATTCTAAGTTTACTTTGTAGCACTTGAACACTGTTTTATTTCCTTAAGCGTTCTTAAAATATTTTCGTAATTTTCTTCTCTGACCAGCACAGAACGGATTTTAGCAGCGTTTTGGATTCCTGCAATATAATAAGGATAAAATTTTCTGAAAAACTTAATCCCGACTTTTTCTCCGCGAAGTGCAATTTCCCCGTCTAAATGGTCTTTAAGCATCTGTATCTTTTCTTCTACTGAAGGTTCCGGAAGCTTTTCACCCTTTGCAAAATAGTGCTCTATTCTTCCTATAAGCGTTGGATCACCCATCGAAGCCCGCCCGACAGCGACACCGTCAGCACCTGATTGTTCAAAACATTGAATGGCTGTATCAATTGAGGTTACATCCCCGTTGGCAAATACAGGAACATCAACATTTTCCTTTAACTTTCTAATCATTTTCCAGTCAGCATTCCCCGAATAAAGCTGCGAGCGGGTTCTGGCGTGTATTGTTATAAAGTCGGCTCCCGCTTCCTGCATTTTTTGTCCGAATTCCACAAAATTAAGTTCATCAAATGTGTATCCGAGCCTGAACTTCACACTAACAGGCTTTTCCGTTCCATCTTTAACAGCCATTACAATATCTGCAGCAAGGTCAGGATTTCTCATAAGCGCACAGCCGTCCTGACCTTTTACAACTTTATTAACCGGACAGCCCATATTTATGTCAATCATATCTGCCAGAGGTGTCAAATATTCTGCCGCTGCACGCATCAGATAAGGTTTATGACCGCTTATCTGGTATGAAACAGGCGAGTGGTCAGGATTACGTTTTATTATATCACCGCCCTTTACCTGCGCAAGAAACTCAGAACTTATCATCTCTGTTGTGAGAAGCGCACTTTTTGAGTATCTTCTCACAAGGCTTCTCAAAACATAATCGGTAATTCCTGCCATCGGAGCAAGCGACACCCTGCTTTGTATCAGATGTTTTACTTTTTCTTTACTTTCCTGCATATTGTTTTAATTCTTCGGCTCTGGCTTTTGCGTACTGCTTATACTCGTCATCCGGCGCATTTGAGGCTGCGTAGGCAGTATAATAAGCGTAGGCTTCTTTGTAGTTTTCCAGTGTATCAAAATCCGCTGCTATCATATAATTCAAAATTGTAAATTCAGAAGAATTCAATGATAACGCCTGCTTAAAGTCATTTATAGCTTCCTGCGGCTTTTTCTGTGCGTCATATATCATACCTCTATAGTAGAGTGCATAAGCATTTTGATTATTGAAAGAAAGCACCTTATTTAAAAGTTCCAGACTTTCATCGTATTTTTGCCGGTCATAAAGGCTGATTGCCTCATTCAGTGCATTGCTGTTTTGTTGTTCTTTTATAGATGATAGAAGATTTTGGGCATCTTCGTTATTTTTATTAAGAGCAAGCGCTTTGTTAAGATAAATTTCAGCATCCCGGTAATTTTCCATATCGGCATAAAGCGCACCGATATAGTATGCAATATCCGTATCTGTAGGTTTCAAGTCCAGAGCCTTCTTATAATACTCGATTGCATGCGGATAATCATCCATGTTCTGGTAAGCAGAAGCGGCACCGAGCATTGAATCTACTGTTGCCGGCTGAATTTTCAGGTATTCAGCAATTGCGTTTTTGTAATCTTTATTGTTAAAGTAATCTGCTGCTTTATCAAGCTGGCTGCCGACAGCTTCATCTTTTATCGATTTCATAGCTGTAAGAATTTCAGAATTATCAGGAAACTTGTTTTTTGCACTGTTTAAGGTGGCTATAGCGGTGTTATAATCTTTCATTTGCCCTTGAGCTATAGCAAGGTTGGTATAAATTTCACCGGTGGTGTCCTTCCCTAAGACTTCTTTATATAAAAGAATTGCGTCAGCAAGCTTCCCCTCTTTATGTAATTTCAGAGCATAGTCGTATAACATGCCTGTTGTATCAGCGCCGTTAGAATTTTTCTTGACATAATCTATAAACTGAGCTGTTGTCATTGTGTTTTTGGCACTGTTAAAGAGTTCTTTCTGGGCTGTAGTATTTGCAGGATCCATCGCAAGAATTTTTCTATAAGTTTGCTGCGCCTCCTTATCCTGTCCGAGGGCTGCCTGACACTGTGCTTTATAAAGATTTGCATTCACATTGTCAGGATAAAGTATCAGAACTGAATCGTAAGCCACTATTGCAGTTTTATAGTCGCCTTTTTGCTGGTATAGTGTTCCTACGTTAATTCTTGTATTTATATTTGAAGGATCCAGCTGTTCGGCCTTCTTGTAGTAAGCAAGCGCCTCATCAAGCTTGTTTTGTTTTTGTAAAATAGCACCTATATTTGAGGTTAAATCTGCATCTGAAGGATCCTGCTCCAGTTTTTTCTTATAAATTCTCTCTAACGAATAGAGTACTTCACGGTTATCTGTACTCTTTGTTAAAATGTAATTGTACTCTTCAACAGCAGGTTCTTCCTGCCCGAGTTTATCAAGAAGTTTTGCATAAGCCAGCCTTAGAGAAATATCCGTCGGGGATACAGAAAGAGCCTTTCTATAATATTCAGCGGCCTTAGGTTCATTCCCGAGGAGTTTCATAATATCTCCTACCTGCGTATAGCTGTCTTTGATGTAATTTTTATCACCAAGCGACTGGTTAAATTCATAAGCGGCTGCTGCAAAGTTTCCCTCTGCACGGAGTTCTTTCGCTTTTGCAAACCGTGAGGACGGACTAGTGTTAAATTTTAATATGGAAAGACAGGTATTAAGGTTGTTTTGTACCGGAACAACGCCCTGTGTTGAATTTCTGGCAGCCTCTGCAGTCGGGTAGTAAAGCATGTAAAAAAGAGCGCTCCTGTAATCATCCGCAGCTTTTTCCCAGTTTTTTTCCGTATTAGCATAGTGCGCTCCCCGCGCCAGATAAGAATTTATCAGTCCTATCCTTGCCGAGTTATCAAGATAGTTGATCCTTAGCGCATTTTTAAATTCGGTAACGGCACCGGAGTACTGGTAATTTGCCAGATACTGCTGCCCGAGATCAAAATGTTCCTTAAAATCTGCAAGTACCGGCTGCGAAAGTGCAAGAATACTTATTAATACAATTGCTGATTTTTTTATCATGTCTGAGCCCTCAATTATCACCCATTTAATCTTAATACAATAATAACTCATTGTATATCAGCATTGTACTAAACAGTTTTACAATTTAATAATTTGTAACTAATAAAAAAGGGCTAACTTTTATAGTTAACCCTTTGTGTAAAACTTTTTTCTAAGCTATTCAAAGTCCGACTTTGATACAAAGACCAAAAACTCATCGAACATCTGCTGTATCGGAATTTCCATTGAAATTGGCTGACGTTCCTCCAGATTCATTTCGTTTTTCAAAGCTTCCAGAACGTTCATTCCGATCTTCTCTTCCTGCGGGGCTTGTGTTTTCATAAGTAATACTCCTATTTAGTTTTTCCGTCTTACATTTTTATATATCGGCAGGTCATGGAAAAAACTTTAACAGGACAGCAAGTCAAATTTTGCCAGAAACGCTTATTTTGAGGGCACTTGAAGTCTATAAAATCAATTTTAACATTTTGTTACAAAAAAAATTTCAGGTATATAGCGAAATTCGTATGGTTGTGCTAATATCAATTTGTAAAATAATAAAGGAGACACAACAATAGCTAACGATAACAGAACAAGGGACAATAAAGATAAAGCGATAATGAACGAACGTATTCGTTCTAAAGAGGTAAGATTAATTGATGAAACAGGCAAAAATCACGGCATTATGGAAACTTCTAAAGCCCTAAAAATGGCTTATGATGCGGATTTAGATTTAGTTTTGATAAGCCCCAATCAAGAACCGCCGGTAGCTAAGATTTTAAATTACGGCAAATACAAGTATGAATTGGAAAAGAAAGCCAAAGAAGCAAAGAAAAAACAGCATACCGTTGATGTTAAAGAAGTTAAGATTAGATACAAGATAGATACCCATGACTATCAGGTAAGAATTAAAAGTATTCAAAAATTTATCGCACAGGGGAACAAGGTAAAAATAGTTATAATGATGAGAGGCCGCGAAATGCAGCATTCCAATCTTGCATTTGATCTTGCTAACCGTTTTGTGGAAGATTTGAAAGACGAACCTCTTGTAATAGAGAAAAAACCTATGCTTGAAGGCAGAAATGTCACTTTATATCTTGGTCCGCAATAAAACTTCTTGACTTAAGATATTCAGCATATATAATAAGAAATGTGGCTGAACAGGCTGCGATAAAGGAAATAATAAGCAGACTTTACAGTTACCCATTAATAATTAAATAAACATATCTAACGTTAGCTTCCAGAGTGGAGTGAAACGGAACGGAGTTAATAATCTGTAGAGCTTGCTCTACCAACTCCATAACAATTAAATAAATACATGCCGCGTTAGCTCCCAAGTGGAGTGAAACGGAACGGAGTTAATAATCTGTAGAGCTTGCTCTACCAACTCCATAACAATTAAATAAATACATGCCGCGTTAGCTCAGTTGGTAGAGCAAGGGACTGAAAATCCCTGTGTCCTTGGTTCGATTCCGAGACGCGGCATATTTTTTATGCAAGTTTGTAAATTTTTGTTAAGAAGCTGTTTACTGAAAATTTTTCAGATTTATAATATCTTTTGGATATAAGTGAAAGGAGTTTATATGCAAGTAAATGGAGTCAACAGCACCCCTAATTTTGGTATGTCTTTTCGCCTCAAAGGCACAGGTGCATCTAGTTTAGCAGGCAAATTTCACGGCTTTAGCGATCCGAAAATCGCAGAAGCACATTTTGCTAAAGATTACATTAAACCTCTAGAAAAATTGAAAAGTGAAATTATCTATGACGGCAGGAGCGTAATTATTCAGGATCCACATCATGCAAGCGCAATTGAAGTTCTGGACAAAGCTCCGGAAATCAAGACTTTCAAGGATATGTTTTCTGCACGCTTTTATACAAAATCTATCGGGCTTGAAAATGATACAGGATATCATGTAAAATTATACAAAAACAAAGAAGATATTCCTGATTTTGAGCGTTTATCAGCCCCTGAAAGACAGCTTAAAATAGCGAAAGAAATCGGTGAACAACTTGACAACTCCGGCACCAGAACAACCGAAAGCCTACAGGATACTGCAAACAGGCTTAAAGACCTCTATGCCTAGCATTTTTTAAATTATATAAAACAGGGTGTAATTATTCATTGCACCCTGTTTAATTTTACTAAAGTAATTTATATAAATTAACAATAGCGCTATTGCACTTTATTTTTTATGTTATACTATATAAGTAGTCGAAATGGTAAAATAATATCAAGTTTGGAATCTTGAGAAAAAGAAAGAGGTAAAAAATGAAAAACGGAATACATCCTGACTATAAGAAAACAGTTATCAAATGCGTCTGCGGCAATGAGATTGAAACAGGTTCAGTAGTTGATAATATTACAGTTGAAATCTGCAACAAATGCCATCCATTCTACACCGGTCAGCAGAAAATTCTTGACTCTGAAGGCAGAGTTGAAAGATTCAACAAACGTTACGGCAACAAATAAAAAATTTAATTTATCAAAAATACCGCACAAATTGTGCGGTATTTTTTTGTAATATACTTTGTAAAAATTTTTTATAATGATATAATCATTTTAGTAAAAAGTTTACGGGGAGAATACTATGGAAGGAAACAACAAGCCGTCAGTCAGTTTAATATCAAAACCGGAAAACATGTTAAAAACAGTCTACACAGCGTGCAGAACCTGCTACAGTGCAGATTATCCTATTAATATCTACAACAGCACCGACGACAGGGATAAAATGCTTAAACTGATTGAAAGAGTAATATCATCAGGTCATTACTCAACAATAGAGCATATACAGGTAAGTTTTGCCATATCAAATGTTTCAAGAGCCTGCACACATCAGCTTGTACGCCACAGACACATGTCATTTTCCCAGAAATCACAACGGTATGTTAAAGAAAAGGGACAATTTGATTACATAATTCCGCCGACAATTGAGCGTGATCCTGAATTAAAAGAAAAATTCACAGCATTTATGGGCAAAATTTCAGAACAGTATCAGGAATTTGTAGAAGCAGGGATACCGGCAGAAGATGCCCGTTTTGTTCTTCCGAATGCCGCAGCAAGCTCACTTGTTGCAAGTTTAAACCTGAGAGAAATGATTCACCTTGCGAATTTGAGGCTTTGCACAAGGGCGCAGTATGAAATAAGAACACTTGTAAAAATGATGTGCGATGAACTGATTAAAGAAGAACCGTGGCTGAAACCGTACCTTGTTCCGAAATGTGAACGTCTCGGCTTCTGCGATGAGGATAAATCATGCGGAAGAATGCCACAGCAGATTAAATAGAGTGGTATCAGCACCTGAAGAATAATAAAATCTGTATTCTTAGTGCAAGCTTATATTGTTATAATTAAGCCTCCCCGCCCCCGCAATGTGTGATTACACAAAACCTACGTTACTCTGCTACCGAACAGGTGAGCAGCGGAAAAGCTGTATCATTCCAAAGTTCTTCTGACGAAGGCTTTTTCTCCACCGTTTAAACCGTTAAAATACGAACCTAGCTATTGTTCATCTCGTTTTACATAATTAACAAATTTAAGCATGGTAAGCCAGAATAAATCTCTGGATATTCTCGGCACTGAATTTTGTTTCTTTGTAATTTCTTCAACTGTGCTGTTAAGATATATCTCAAGGTTAGTGTATTCCGGATCAATCTTGCTCCTCATCTGGCCGTCAACACGTTTTTTAGGATTCAATCCTCTTGAACGCTCCCAGTAATCAGGGATTCCGTCGCCGTCTGTATCTTTTAAACCTTTATATGCTCCGTATTTGTAACCGCCGCCTTGCGATGGCGAATTTATTATACCGTTACTGTAGGTGTATTTACCGTTAATAATACTGCTGACAAGCCTTTTATCCACATCATCCCTGCGTTTTGAAGCTCCCGCATACTTTAGAACATTTATATAAGCACGCTCTGCAGTATGAAGCGTCACCGGAGCATGGAAAAAAGAACGCCACGAAAGCATCGGATTTTTACCCTCTTTTATATAATCATTGCTCGGATAAACACCCATCCAGTTGTCATTAGTATTAAGAGGATTATTAAAAACGTAATTACCGTCAACAAAAATAAACGGACGCTTTGCAGGCGGATTAAGTTTATGTCCCTCCGGAAAAGTTCTTAAAATCTGGCTTTTTGTTGCAATAGTTGTAGCCGGCCCGTATTTATAGTAGTTATTAACAATATTAAAAGCCCCGCGGATATAGCCTTCCGAAGAATTATCCTGCCAGTTAACAATAACGTTATTTCGGAAATCCACAAACTGAAACGCGGATTTACTTTTGATAGAATATTGAATAAAAGCCGGATTTTTCCTTGCATTACTAACAAACAGATTGTGATGAAAGGTTGCAGAAAGTCCGCCTAATCTTGCTGCACCGCCGTTAACGCCGTATTTAGTCGAGTTAAGAGCCTCACTTATGATACACCACTGCATCGTCATCATAAGATTACCGGTAAAATTCACATTTTGACGGGTTGCCCAGCTTATGGAACAGTGGTCAATCATTATTCCTTTGCGATTTTCTGCCGAAATTGCGTAATTATTTGAAACATCTCCCAATCTAAAGCGCATATATCTGATAATTACGTTATCAGCGTTTATTACAAGCGGATAATTCCTTATACAAATACCGGTACCTGGTGAGGATTGGCCAGCAATAGTAACATCACCATGCTTTATAACGAGCGGAGATTTTAAAGAAATAAGCCCTGATACATCAAATACAATAGTCCGTACCCCTTTCTGGTTTATTGCATACCTTAGAGAGCCCGGTCTGTTTGTATCGGCAAGAGTTGTAACATGGTAAACTTCCCCGCCTCTGCCTCCGCTTATATAGCCGCCGAAGCCTTCAGCCCCCGGAAAAGCAAACCGCGTTTTCGGCAGAAAATTTACCATTGCAACAAGAAAAAGCGTTATACCCAGCAAGAATAGACCAATAATAAGCAGTATAACTAAATTCTTTTTTGATATTACTTTTTTCTTAATTCTCTGATGCCTCATAACGTATTTATATTATATTTTACACTATTTTATACATTCGGGCAACATTATAAAGAATTATATTATAGCTCATGTTTGTATTATAATAGTAGCAGGATATGTTATAAGGGGAAATGTAATCATGTCAAATAAATATTTAGCGACTTTTTTAGCACTTGCAATGCTTCTCAATGCAGCATTACTTCCGGTTAAAGGCGCTGAAACACCAGCAGCTGACAAAAAGACTCCGCAAAACGCCACTGTAACACGCCGGCTGCCTCTATCCGAAGAAATAATTCCACCGCAGATAGAAAAGGAATTAAAAGAAGAAATCAAAAATGTTTACGGTTCAGAAAGGGTTGATGAAATATACGCACACATTTTTCGGATAGCATTAAATGCAAAAAAAGAACGTCCTGAAACATTAAAAAGAGATGACCTTAACAGAAACTACGACTGGTACAAAGATGAAATAATCTATATGTTTTATGCAGACCAGTTCGGGGTGTACACATCAGGAAAAGCAAATACCTTTAAAGACACAATTTCAATGCTGGATTACCTGAAAACGCTTGGCGTAACCACTTTATATATACTGCCTTTTGCAGATTCGCCTATGTCTGATGCGGGATTTGACGTTAAAGATCCGCGCAATGTCCGCAGCGATTTAGGCGGCATGAAAGAATTTAAGGAATTTATAACAGCAGCAAGAAATAAAGGGTTTAAAATTAAAGCAGATTTAGTCCTGAACCACTTTTCCGACCAGCACGTCTGGTTTCAGCAGGCTCTGAAAGGAGATACCTCAAAACTTGATTATTTTGTAACAAGAGAGGAAATGCCTGAGTTCACAAAATATCAGGATGAAAAGCTAGGTACTGTTGTTGAATACAAAGAACCGACAGGCGAAATTTCCAAAAGAAGACTAATTTTTCCGGAGCAGACAGATTCTCATTACAGAAAAGTTACCATAAATAATAAGGATTACTACCTGTACCACACATTTTACCCGTTCCAGCTCGATATAAACTGGGAAAATCCGGAAGTTCTTTACTACAATCTTGAAACAATTGCCTACTGGGCAAATCTGGGTATCGATATATTCAGAATGGACGCAATCCCTTATTTGATAAAAGATAAGGGCACAAATGCGGAAAACCAGCCCAAAACCCACAGCATTATAACAATTTTGAGTGACTTTTTGCAGGCAACAGCACCGCGTTCTGTTATTCAGGCGGAAGCATGCCAGATGCCTAATAAAATTTTGCCATACTTCGGAAAAGAAAGAACTTACAAAGAAGAAATTCTCGGCAAAGAAAAAGAGATTAAAAGAACAAGTGAAGTGCAGATTGCATATCATTTTCCGTATATGCCGGCAATCTGGGCATCACTGATTACCGAAGATAACAGATATTTCTGGCAGGCACACAAACAAACTCCGGAAATTCCGGACAGTGCTTCATGGGCAATATTTCTGAGAGTTCATGACGAACTTACCCTCGAGATGTGCAACAAAAAAATCAGGGAAATTATTTACGAAAACCTTGAACCCAAAGGGGCTGAATTCAGAAAAGGATTTGGCGTAAGCGGCAGACTTGCAAACTTTTTAGACAACAACCCCGACAGGATAGGAATGGCGTTTTCTATATTAATGTCCATGCCGGGAATCCCGATAATTTATTACGGTGACGAAATAGGAATACAAAACAATTTCTACAATGCAAGAAAATTTGCTAGATTGAGAGAAGCAAAACAAAAAAACAGCTCTAAAAATAAGGCAAAAATGCTTTCATACTTTGACAGCAGAGATATAAACCGCGGAGCGGTCAGTAAGCGTGCTCTTTATACCGCATCAAAAGACAACAGAATCTTCAAAAAAGTTCAAAAACTCATAAGAGTAAGAAAACAAAACCCTGTCTTGAGCCGCGGCGATTTTTCCCCGCTAAAGACTAAAAATAAGGATGTTTTCTCATACACAAGAACTCTCGGAGATGAAAAGGTTCTAGTCATAAATAATCTTTCAAATAACAGAGTATATTCAGAGATTGATCTTCCAACAATGCCTCTATGGAAAGCTGATAAAGAGGTTTACCTTGAAGATTTGCTTTCAAATAAGAAAATAAAAGTCAATGTTTCAATAACCAATAAAAAGGTGTCACTAAGGCTGAAACCTTATGACACCTTATGGTTAAAACTTGAAACTAAGACTGCAGAATAAACCTACTGCATTAAAACGTGTTCTACACCGGAAAGTTTATCATTTCTCAACTCTTTGTATAATGTTATACCGCCTGCGAGGCTGTAAACGTTATCAAAGCCGAGCTGCATAAGAATTCTTGAAGCCACATAGCTCTGGAAACCCGTATTACAGAACAGGATAATTTTCTTATCGCGCGGCAATTCGCCGTATCTTGTCCGCAATTCAGGAGTAAAAATATTCACGGCACCCGGAATTGGATCTGCGGAGAACTCTGCTTTTGAACGAACATCAACAAGATATGCCCCATTAATATCTTCATAAAATGCGGGTTTTACAAGATCTTTCAAAATATTATCAGAGTGCATACCGAGAATATTGACAGCATCTTTTGCGGACGAATACGGCGGAGCGTAGCAGAGTTCCATATCAATTAAGTCCCAAACCTTCAAGCCTGAGCGCATAGCAGAGGCAATAACGTCAACCCGTTTTTCAACGCCTTCATAACCCGCAGCCTGAATTCCGAGTATTTCGCCATCTTTATTAAACAGGAGTTTATACATAGTTCTTGTTGCGCCAGGATAATAGTTTGCATGTGAAAAACTGAATGTGAAAGTTTTAAGATAAGGGATTTCAAGTTTTTTAAGTCTTTCCTCGCTGCAGCCTGCATTAGCTACTGTTAAATCAAAAACTTTCACAACAGCCGAGCCGAGCGTTTTCTTGTAAGTTGACTTATAGCCGGCAATATTATCAGCAATAATTCTTCCCTGACGGTTTGCCGGGCCTGCAAGAGGAATAATAACATCCTTTCCTGTAACAAAATCCACGACCTCAACACTATCTCCGCCTGCGTAAATATTCTCATCAGAGGTCTGCATAAATTCATTTACCTTAACCCCGCCTGATTTGCCTAACAAAAGCCCGCAGCTTGTGGCAAGCTGGGTTTCAGGTTTTACTCCAATTGCAAGAACAGCAATATCATAAGGAATTTTTCTGCCTGACTGCAGTATTATGTCATTTTCACCAAACTCTTTTACGCCGTCAGAGAGAATAAGTTCAACCCCGTGTTTTCTAATCTCATTCTGAGCAAATGCTGCAGTTTCAGCATCAACAGGAGGCAGAATATGAGAAGCCTGTTCAACTAAAGTAGTTTTAACTCCGTCAATTTCCGAAATATTTTCAGCCATCTCAACACCGATAAAACCGCCGCCGATAACAACCGCTGATTTCACCATTGAATTTCTTATGTAAGACTTAATTCTGTTTGCGTCACGCAAAGTTCTCACAGTAAAAATTTTCTTATTATCAATGCCTTTAATCTGCGGCTTAAACGGGGCTGCGCCGGTTGCAAGCACCAGTTTATCGTAATTCAACTTTTCAGAACCGTTTACCGTAACAGTCTTATTCGCCCTGTCAATAGAGGTTACCATTGCACCTAATTTAATATCAACATTAAGCAGATTTTTAAATTTTTCAACGCTTGAAACGTGCATTTTATCTTCACTATCTATTACATCTGAACAGTAGTAAGGCAAACCGCAATTTGCAATGGAAATTTCATCAGTCTGTTCAAGTATTATAATTTCAGCACTGTCATCAAGCCTTCTCAATCTTGCGGCAGTACTTGCACCGCATGCTCCGCCGCCTGTAATTAAAACTTTCATATATCCTCCTTAGTGATAATCCGGTCAAAAAAACTGGCCCCGGCGCGATTCGAACGCGCGATCTTCGGTTTAGGAAACCGCTGCTCTATCCTGCTGAGCTACGAAGCCATTTATTTATAAAGGGAGAAAGATTTTTTTTAAACTCCTATCCCCCTTATGGTTTCAGAGAAACCGGCTGTCAACCGGTATTATTATAACATTGTGCCTGGCGGGAGTCAAACCCGCGGCCTTCGCCTTCGGAGAGCGACGCTCTATTCATCTGAGCTACAGGCACACATAATTTCAAAAATATTATACTACAAAAACGGCGGTTTTTATCAAAACCGCCGTCATAGAATTTTTAATTATTTAATTTCTTACTTAAAATATTTACTTGCATCAATTGCTTCGCGTTCCTGCTCGTTTTTAACTTCAAAGAATGGAAGCTGTTTAATATTCAGCATAGCCGCAACCATTGAACTCGGAAATATTTCTACAGCGTTGTTAAGTTCAAGTACAGCAGAGTTGTAAAATCTTCTTGCTGCAGCAATATGTTCTTCCTGTTCATTGTAAGTCTGCATTGCCTGAATCATTGTTTGATCGGATTTTAACTGCGGATAATTTTCAACAGCAACCATAAGCTGCCCCATCTTTCCTGCTATATTAGCGTCAAGATCAAGCTTCTGTGCAGCATTATTTAAATCAGCAGGTATTTTTGCAGCCTGCGCTCTGAGTTTTGTAATATCCTCCAGAAGCCCTCTTTCATGCTCCATGAATTTATTTGCAATAAACAGAACATTCGGTATAAGGTCATACCTTTTTTTCAACTGAACATCAATACTTGAAAAAGCTTCTTTCGCCTTGTTTTTCTTTTGAATTAACGAATAGTAAATCCCGTAAAGGATAGCCAGAACAACAACCGCTATTATAATAACAGGCATGCTGCCGCTCACAAACATTTTTTCCATAACATAACCTCACTTTTTAATACGTACATAAAATAGCATATTTTTTAAATTCTGTCTATACCTGTAAGTAAAAATACACACAGCACAATTAATTTCCGGCAACAACTATAGTAAAATCAGTTTCGCCGCAGTAGTAATTTACAGGTTCATAGACAAACTGGTAACCTGAAATTGACGGGGTTTTCTTCTTTAACCAGTTAAAATACTCATTTGTAACATTTTTGGAATGTGCAATAAACTGGGTATGAGTTCTTGAAAGATGTCCTGTGCAGGAAACATTTACGCCTGCAGTTTCAAGCTCTGATTTTACAATATTTGCCCTGTCCTCGTTACCTGTTGTGTACATAACACTTGCTTTAAATTGTACGGCATCATCAGGATGAACTTTTTCTCTGTAGATTAACCTGTTAACAACTTCCTGAGTTTTTTCAGGATCGAGAATCCAGTAGCTTATATACCCTTTTTTATTAGGAGCCCCGGGAAGCGTTGCTATTTCAATTTTATCCATATCAATATGTTTTGTCATAGCAGCATACTGTGACAGTTCGTACAGCGACATATTTGTCTTAACATATTTTTGAACCACAGATATAATTTCAGGTATTTTAGCAATTGTTTCCGGTTTTTGAAGCTCATTTAAAAGACCTCTTAAAAACCACTGCTGGCGCTGAGTACGTCCAATATCACCGAGCGCGTCATGACGGAATCTTAAATAACCGACAGCTTCATCCGGAGTAAGCCTGTGTTCGCCCTTAGAAAGATCTATATGAAGCTTTCCGGAGTAATCGTGGTACCTCATAGGTTTTTCAACATAAACATCAACCCCGCCGAGTGCCTCTACAATTGCTCTGACTGCATTATCATGAACCATAATATATCTGTCAACCTTAACCCCTAAAGTATCTTCAACAGTGCGTATAGTCATCCCGACGCCGCCGATTGCATGGGCCGCATTAATCTTTTGAATACCGTGGTTATCCGGTAAATAAACCTTGCTGTCACGCGGTATTGAAATTGCATTAACAGACTTTGAACGGGGATCAATATTCACAAGTATAATCGTATCGGTTCTTGTTCCTGTCCATAAATCGTCTTTATTTTCGCTGGCATCGACACCGAGAAGCAGAATATTTTGCTTTCTGGGACCAAAAGGCAGAACAAACTCGGCTTTTTCTTTGTAATCGTTATCTTTTGCAATTTTTGCAAACATTTTTGCGGCAGCAGAATCTTCACCGAAAATGTCATTAACAAGCTTCTGATTTCCTGCAAGCAGACAAATACCTGCGAACACACATACGACAATTGCCAGAAAAATAAAAACCCCGCGCACAAATCTCGACTGCGCTTCCTGTTCTTTTTTCATCTGTTTTAAATATTCGTTCTGTCTTGCATTTTCCTGATTTTGTTCGGCTCTCGGTCTTATTCTTCTGTTTGTTTCGTTTGTCATAACTTTCAATACCTATTTAGTTTAAGATTTAATACAAAAATATTTTATTATAAACCATAATAAAAAATATACAGTAAACTGCGGATTTTATCAAAATCACATTACGTGTACAAGAAAAATTGATACCAGTGTAAAGTAAACGGCAAGCCCGACAACATCAATAGTTGTAGCAATAACCGGCCCCGAGGCCACTGCAGGATCAACATTCATTGATTTTAAAGCAAACGGAGTAAAAGTGCCGATTATTGTAGCCATAGTCATATTAACAACCATGGCAGCACCGACAACAACGCCCAATTCTGCATTATGCTGCCATCCCCATGTTGCAAGAGTAACCAGTACCCCGAAAAATCCGCCGATAATCAGCCCTATAAAAGCTTCCCTCAAAATATGGTGAAAAGCGGAACTTAATGTTACCTGACCTGTAGAAAGCCCGCGTACCATAAGCGTAATACTTTGCGTTCCAATATTTCCGCCTAATCCTGCAAGAAGCGGCATAAATATTGCTATAATTGGCAGTGCCGCAAGTGTATGATCAAAGTGGTTTGCAACATTTACCGCAACAAACTCGCCCAGAAGTGTTATAAAAAGCCACGGGGTTCTTGCTCTAATTGCATTTAAAATATTACCTGAAAGAATTTCATCTTCATCGACCATCTCGGTTGAAATACCTGATGACTGGTAGATTTCTTCAGTAGTTTCTTCTTCAAACAAATCATGAACATCATCCCACGTAATCATTCCCTTAAGCCGGTTGTACAAATCGACAACAGGAAGCGCGTTGTACTGATATTTCATAAATTCGTCAATGATATAATCACTGTAATCGTCAACATGCAGTTTCACTATATCAGAAATCATAATATCTTCTACTTTTTGATTAATAGGAGAAGTAAGAAGCTTGCGCAGTGAAACAACTCCGAGCAGATGGTTTTGCTTGTCTGTCACATAGACGTAATAAAGCTCCATATTATCCTGCTCGGCCTTAATCCTTATATAATTCAACACATCCTGAACACTCATATCAGAATTAACGGTAAGAACAACAGGGTTCATAATCCCGCCTGCTGTATCCTCGTTGTATGTCAAAAGTTCTCTGACTTCTTCTGAAAATTTATGCGGAAGTTTATCGAGATAAGTTTCACTCTCATCTTCTTCCATATCCCCGAGAACGTCAGCAGCCGCATCGTGCGGCAGTCGTGTAAGAATTTTTGAGGCTAATTCTTCGTCAATATCGCTTAAGAGTTCAACCTGAGTCTGTGCGGGCAGATATTCCATCAAGTCCGCCGCCTTATCAACATCAAGAAGTTTAAAACATGTAAGGCGCTCCTCGGGCTTCAATTCCTGAAAAATATCCGCCAGATCCGCAACATGATACCCGTTCAGCTCATCCTTAAGCTGACCGGAGGTTTCATCTTCTAATATTTCGCGGATGCGCTCCGTAATGTTTTCAATATTCATCATATAAACATTATATTACAAACAGAAAATATGAAAAATAATAACAGCAATACTCAAATTCATTAAAGGCAGCGGCAGACAGCAGCAAGCTGAAAGCGTCACTCTCCGGCCTGTCATATTTGTTGTTTCTACTCTTATTTGTTTATGTTAATATTAAAACTACAGGAGAGAAAAAGATGATTAAAGATTATTTTTTAAATGAAATTGAAACAGCAATAGAAAAAGCGATAAAAGACGGTAAGCTCGGCGAAATGAAAGAATACACCAGAGGCACTCTTTCTACAGAGCGTCCTAAGAATGTTGATTTCGGAGATTTCGCGATAAATGTTTCGTCGCTTGCAAGACATGCCAGAATTGCTCCGCCAATGATTGCTAACACTATTGTTTCTTATATAGTTCCTGAAGATAATGAATACTCGGTTATTGGCGGGTTTATCAACTTTAAGACCGGAAAAACTCTCCTGAAAAATACAGTTGCGGAAATATTTAAAAAAGATAAAAATTACGGTAAACCTGAAAAGGTAAAAACTGAAAAAATAATTCTTGAATACGTTTCCGCAAACCCGACAGGGCCTTTTCATATCGGTCACGGACGCTGGGCTGCCATGGGGTCGGTACTTGCTAATCTTTTAAAATTTTACGGCCACGAGGTTTATCAGGAATTTTACATTAATGACGCAGGCTCTCAGATTACGAAACTCGGCAACTCTCTTGCCATACGTGTACGTCAGCAGCTTGGTGAAGACATTGATTTTCCGACAGACGAAACAGAAAGAAAAAACTTCTACCCTGGAGATTACTTAATTCCTGTTGCAAAAAAATATATAGAAATTAATAAATTAACCTCCCTCGCCACTTGCGGGAGAGGGAATGAGTGTGAGGGGTACTTTGACGCCAAAAGACTCTCCGACTTTGCAAAAGCTGAAATGGAACGTCTGCAAAAAGAACTCCTTGAAAACTTCCGTGTTCACTTTGATAATTTCTATTCGGAATTAACTCTTCATAAATCCGGCAAGGTTGAGGAATGTGTTCAAAAGCTCAAAGACAGCGGAAAAATTTACCAGAAAGATGGCGCTGACTGGTTTAAATCATCAGACTACGGCGACGATCAGGACAGAGTAATCAAAAAAGCCGACGGCTCCAACACATACCTTACAGCAGATATTGCATACCATATAGATAAATTAGAGCGCGGATTTGACAGAATGATTAACATCTGGGGAGCAGACCATCACGGCTATGTAGCCCGTGTGAAAGCCTCCATTGAAGCACTCGGTTATGACCCGAACAAACTCGAAATTCTCTTAGGACAGCTTGTTAACCTTGTTATTAACGGAAACGAAGTCCGCATGGGCAAACGTAAAAATATGGTGACCCTTGATGATTTGATAGAGGAAGTAGGCGTTGACGCAACAAGATTCTGGATGGCAATGAGAAATATTGACACAACTCTTGATTTTGATATTGAACTTGCTAAAACAAACAGCGACGAAAACCCTGTATTTTATGTTCAATACGCACACGCAAGAGCCTGCTCGATTTTACGCAACGCAACAGAAGAAAAACTTAACACCGAAACAGGAGAAAAAACACCTGCACCGCTCTCTAAGACAGAACTTGATGAACTTATAAACAGTTACAATCCTGAAACAATCCTGCCGACAATTGAAAGCGCTAAAAAGCTTATATTAAAACTTGAGGAATACAAATCAATGATAAAAATGTCAGCGGAAACAAGACAGGTTTATACAATCTGCCGTTACGTACAGGAACTTGCGTCGGAATTTCATTCATTCTACAATGCAAACCGTGTAATTTCAGATGACAAAGAAATGATGAAAGCAAGACTGGCGCTGGTTGTTGCAGTTAAGAAAGTTTTAAACAATGCCCTTGATATTCTTGCAGTAACCGCACCGGAGAGAATGTAAAGGTTGAACTTGACTGATTGCTAGAAATGTTAAAATAAAAATACCGCCCTTAGAACTAATCGGGGGCGGTATTTTTATTTGTTTTATTTATTAAATAACAGGAACGTCAATCGGATCAACCAGAATTACATTTATAACCTCGCCGGAATTCAGATTTACATCCTCGCCTTTCCTTATCATATCTGCAATAGCATCATAGATGAAGAATGCTCCGCCGCCAATTCCGCCGCCTATTGCTGCTAACGGAACAGTTACATATTTTGCAGGCCCGTCATTTACTATGTCATTTCCCCATTCAATGGAATTTTTTGTAATATCAACGGTTTTTGCCCAGCTTTTTTTTACGGCATCAGAATATCCGCGTGTTGTGGTAATTCCGCCGTCATAAGTCATATCAGTCCTTCCGACAAGCGAGAGTGTCAGAGGAAGCTGTCTGCCGTTCGGGGTAACTATATGGTCAAAATCCAGATAAAGAATTGCACCTTTCGACATTCTTTTTGAAGGCACAATTTTTTTAATGCTTCCGCGCACAAGAGAGCCGGACGGAAGAATTACATCAGAATCCGCAGTCTGGTCTGTTACAAGAATTGCAGAAAAAGGTTCACCGGTCTGACGCGCTGTAGAAAGCGTGTTCAAAAGCTGCAGTTGAAATTTTGTTCCTGCCGGAATTCTTTTTGTTTTAGCATTTGCATTAAACGGTGCTGCAAGAACTGTCTGCACAGCAAGAAACAGCACAAGAATTATTGAAAATAATTTTAATTTCATCTCTAAATCCTCCTTGGAATACATATTATTCTAGCAATTTTTATAAAAAATGCAAGTATCCGGTGCGGCAGAGAATATAACAGCGCAAAAGCACAGCATTAAAGAACTTAAAGACCTTTAAGTTAAAAAGTTGCTAAATCAAAAAAAAGTGTTATTATCAAGATATGTCAAAAATTGAAAAAATACAGGAATTACAGGAAATTCTGCAGCAGGACAGCGAGAATTATCAGGTGCGCAGACAGCTTGCCGTGTTATTGCTTGACAGCGGTTTTTCAGAAGAAGCTTTGCAACACTTTCTTTATCTTTCAAAAATCTTTGAAAACGACAGCGGGATTTTCTACAACCTCGGGATTTCATACGAAAAGCTCAAAAACTTTGAAAAAGCCAAAGAAGCTTATTTAAAAGCAATAGAACTTTCGCCGGAGGAAACGGACGCTTATTATAACCTCGGGCTTGTTTTAACAGAAGTTGAGGAGTATGATGATGCGATAAAATGTTTTCAAACAGTTCTAGAAAAAGATAATAACGACTCAAACACCCACTTCAGCCTCGGGATTTGCCTGCTAAAGAAAGGTAATCTTGCAGACGCGCTTAATCACTTTCAAAACACAATTGACTTAAACGATGAGGATATTTACGCGCATTTTTACACAGGCAACATTCTCAAAGAACTCGGAGATTCTGAAAGTGCCGCAGGGGAGTTTGAAAAAGTGCTGGAACTTTCACCGGATTACAGCTGGGCATATTATAACCTTGCTGTTATTGATTTTGAAAACGGTAACCTTTCCGATGCGCTTATCAAACTTGAAAAAACAATTGAATTAAATCCTAAAGATCAGGAGGCATACATCAATTACGCCAAAATTCTTGCAAAACAGGGGCTGTATGATGACGCCTCCGGAATTATAGAACGTGCAGCATCTGCCGGAATACAGTCAGGAGATTTGTTCTATATAGAAGCCCAGATTGACAAAAAACTCGGAAACCTTGAAGCTTACGAAAACGGACTTAAACTTGCCCTGGAACACAAAGACACCCTCTCTGCACCAGAGAAAATTATACTGAAAGAACTTGAGGCGTTAAACGGCTAAAACAGCAGTGCCCGAAACTTTGAACGGCCTAAAATTTTTCAGCAGAAAACTGGATTTATATATAAGTTTACTTCGTAAGGACAGGCTCACTCAAAATTTTTGTCATCCTGAACTTGTTTCAGGATCTTAAAAATTTTGGTTCGCTTTGTCAAACAAGTTCTACATGACAGTATTAGGCATATTTTGTGTAAACTGCGATATAAATTCAAGAAGAACGCTGTTTAAATTTACTTTTCAGCATGGTAAAATAAAAGCACTGAAAAACAAATGAGGAATTAAAGATTATGAGAATGTCAAAATTATTTGTTCAAACCCTGAGAGAGTTTCCGGCTGATGCGGAGGTAATTTCACATAAAATGCTTGCAAGAGCCGGATATATAAGAAAATTAACCTCGGGTGTTTACAACTATTTGCCCCTTATGTGGAGAGTTTTGAAAAAGATTGAAAATATAGTAAGAGAAGAAATGGACGCAGCCGGTGCGCAGGAACTTTTAATGCCGTTTGTCCAGCCGAAAGAACTCTGGGAAGAATCCGGCAGATGGGATGCTTACGGAAAGGAACTTATGAGGTTGAAAGACCGCCATGACAGAGTTATGTGCCTCGGACCTACTCACGAAGAGATTATTACCGCAATTGCACGCGACGGGTTGAAATCTTATAAACAAATGCCGGTTAACTTATACCAGATTCAGTCAAAATTCCGTGATGAAGTCCGCCCGAGATACGGGCTTCTGCGCGGCAGAGAATTCATAATGAAAGATGCCTACAGTTTTGATACGTCAGAAGAAGGCTTAGATAAAGAATATCAAAATATGGCGCGGGCGTATAAACGAATTTTCGACCGCTGCGGGCTTGATACAAAAATGGTTCAGTCAGATTCAGGCGCAATCGGCGGAAGCGTTTCGCATGAATTTATGGTAATAACCGATACCGACGCCGGTGAAAATGACGTATTCTACTGTGAATGCGGTTATGCTGCGAATTCAAATCATGCAGTATCAAAATTACCGGCAGCTGTTGTTGACGGAAAAGATTACTTTACAGAAACGAAAATAATTGACACTCCAAACACCCATTCAATAGAAGAATTAAGCAAATTTTTAAATATTCCGTCAACCCTGATTTTGAAATCGTTAGTTTATATAGTTGATAAAAAGCCTGTTATTGCGCTTATCAGAGCAGACAGGGCCGTTGAAGAAACCAAGTTAATGAACGCAGCCGGCGGAAATGATATACGAATTGCCTCCTCTGCCGAAATTGCAGAATTGATGACAGAGCACGGTTTTGACGCCGTTCCGGGGTTCATCGGGCCTAAAGGAATGAAAAATATTCCTATTATTGCAGATGAAACTGTTAGAGAAATGAAAAATTTTGTCGTCGGAATTAACCAAACTGACAAACATCAGGTCGGGACAAATCTTTCGGATTTAGGCGTTGAAAATCTTCAATATGCCGACATCAGGCTCGTAGAAGCCGGTGATTTCTGCCCTGAATGCGGCAAACCGTTAAAAGTTACAAAAGGGATTGAAGTCGGCAACATCTTCAAACTCGGCACAAAATATTCAAAACCGATGAACGCAGTTTATCTTGACCAGAACGGCAAGTCACACCCTTATATTATGGGCTGTTACGGGATAGGAATTTCCAGAACAGCAGCGGCTGCAGTTGAGGCACACTATGATGAACACGGTATTAAATGGCCTATATCAATTGCGCCTTACCACGTTGTAATTGTTCCTGTGAATATTCAGGATAAATTACAGATGGAAACTGCCGAAAAAATGTATGAAGAACTCAAAAAAGCAGGCGTTGAAGTCGTTCTTGACGACCGCGACGAGCGTGCGGGGGTTAAATTTAAAGACGCAGACTTAATCGGATTTCCTTATCGCGTGACTGTCGGAAAAACAATTACTGAAGGGTTTGTTGAATACAAAACAAGAGAAACCGGCGAAGTTGAAACGGTTAAACCTGAGGTCGCCGTTGAACATTTAATAGAAATCGTTAAAAAAATTAAATAATAAAAAAGCGGGTTTTAATCCCGCTTTTTATTCCGGTAAATTTTTCCAGAATACAAGGCTCCACCGGACTTTTGTCACCGTCAGTGTAAACTTTTTTAAGATAAACTATCACCGGCAGATGTTTTTATATCCTTCATTGAGATATTAAACTTCAAAAGATAATACCCGCCGAGGATTGAAAGAATTATAATTAAAATCCCCTGATGAACTGTTGAAACAGCAAGCGCTGTCGATTTTTCTATCCCGAAAATTCCAAGCGCCATAAGGTATGCTACCTGATAAGGCCCTAAGAATACCGATGTAGAAGGTATCATTGTAGAGAATGATATTAAACTCAATACGAACAAACCTGCTGAAAAACCTAACCCGAGAGAAAAACTGTCAACTATAAGATAGGCTACATAGGCCTCAATTCCCCAGACAAGAATACTTGTAACACATGCAATTGTCCAGTATTTCGGGTAATCAAGCACTGTGAACCCCTCCATAAAGGATTTTGTATAACAGCAGATTTTTTCAATCAAAAGTTTTGATGGCTCACAAACCTTTTCCGGCAAATTTTCCGCAAGTTTAGCAAACCATCCGCACACCTCATCAATTTTATCGAACTTAAACACAACGTAAAATACAGCAAGGCTTCCGATAAAAAGTGCCCCGATACCGTATGCTATATGCAAAATCCACTGCTGTTTGCAGTATAAAAGTATAGCAATCAGAAGCATAAAAAATACGCTTATGCCGTCAAGAGTTCTTTCCAGAATAATTGAGCCGAAAACTTTCATTTTCTTCTCACCTTTAACTGAACCCAGATAATATGCTCTGTAAACATCTCCGGCACGTGCAGGCAAAAATATATTCAACATGCTTCCGACAGTAAAAACTTCCCCAAGATGCAGACAAGAATACTTTTCATCATTAAGCAACAGCGCCTTCCACCTTATACCCCTGATATAGAGGGTCAGCACATAAAAAATTACTATCTGCAAAATATTTTTAAAATCAAAATCTTTAAACGTCCGGATAAGCTCCGCCCAGTCTATCTTATAAAAAATAGCCGCCAGCAATACAATTGTTATTACTAACGCTGCAATCTTCCTCTTTTTCATAATTAAATTTTACCACAAATATTTTATTCTTAATGGAATGAACATTCTTATAAAATGCACTATTCATTTTACTTGTTAATAATTTTCACCTAAATTACTCGCTATAGAACTCGCAGCAGACACTCGCATTAAAATCCCCCTTAGCTTCCCCCTTTACAAAAGGGGGTTAGGTTTTTGCCTTCCTTCATAAGGGAGGTGACGCGAAGTGCCGGAGGATTTTAATGCGAATATGTGCGTTACAGCGAACAAAAGGGTTGCATAAAAATTTTTATCTGATACTATGATAACTATGAATACATTAATTACCTTAAAATTGCATTTGCATCATCATATCAACCTGAAAAGGCTGTAGAATTGATGGTGCGCGATTTTAATTTTTAATTCAATTCTTTTAACGGCCTTTTCAGGAACCCCGCGTAAAAGGTCACATTAGTTAAAAGAATTGGAGAATAAAAATGACACTTACCCGAATAATATCAGCCATCGGCAATAATAGCAGTATATATCCCCTTCTGGTCAGGGATTGCGGAATAGAAGTTCCGTCAAAGGTTTATTTGACATACAAACAAAACGAAGATGACCCGACAGTTGCAAAACTTGCCACACGGGAACGTTTTCTTGATGAATACACAACCTCAGCTGTCTGGCTCGGAGGAATTCCCCTAATCGATTGGGCTGTAAATAACATTATTAAAAAATTAGGCTACAACCCTAAAGTTAATCTCAAACTATTTAAAGAAGAAAAAGGTATTCAGGGTGTAAATGAAAATATTGCACGCTTCAAAAATATTGCAAGCAAAAATCCTCAGGCGCGTGAAGCTATAGAAAAAGTTCTTGCTGACCTGAAAAAAGCCGCTTCCAACAAAAAAGTATACGAAAAACTGCTTGCTGCAAAATTTGTTGCCGCTACTGCAATACCAATTGCATTCATAGGCTTTATTCTTCCGAAGATGATTTTTGCCTCCTCTGCCGCAAAAATTGCAAAACTGAAAGCGCAGCGCAAGAAGCAAAATTCGCAACAAAACACAATGGCTTTTGAAGGTTTAAAAAGCGACACATTTGCCGTAATGTCTTTGAAAAAGAAAAAGGATGTAAGCTTTGGCGGGCGCTTTATCTCAAACCTTGCAAACTTTTCAACACTTGAGAAGATGGAAACCATTGACGGCGGTTACGCAATAGGCAGAGTGTTGACCGCAAGGAAAGGCGCTGACGGAAACAGAAACGAAGCTATTGATATTGGATTTAAAATGGCCGGTATGATGTACTTGAACTACGTTGCACCGAAACAGATTGAAAAAATCCTTAATAAAGCCACTATGAAAGCCTTCAAACTCGATGTAAAACTTGATCCTCTCATGCTTGCGGATAAAGAGTTTCTAAAACAAATTAAAGAAGGTACACTTGAACTTCCAAAAACCGCAAGACCGCAGGACATGCTAGACTTCATAGATAACAATCCTGAAAGCTTGTTTGTAAAATACGCAAATAAGTTTGAAAAAATTACAATGCTTAAAGAGGGCGTCAGAGATCCGCGCGCTTATGTAAATATGAAGAAACTTGCAGAATTCAGGAATGACATTGAAGCCTTTGCAAAAAATGCACTGTCAGATGGCGGAGCGGCTATGGTTGAAAAATTTGCAAAGCGCGCAAAGTTTGTAAAATCCGTAAACATTTTAGCAAATGTAGGATTAAGCAGTTTCCTTCTGGCATACGGACTACCGAAAGCTCAGTTTGCATTCAGAAAACTCGTTACCGGTTCTGACCTTGAACCGGGAATTCTTAATGCGGAACAGCAAGCTGAAAGGTAAAGTTTTCAATAATCCAGCCTGCAACCCCGCACAATGCAAATAAAAATAAAGACACCCTCAACGAAATGAGCAGCCGTTGTTCTGCGAAACAGCTGCAAGGCAAGTGTTGTCTGAACGTAGTGAGTTCACTTGCCTTGAGTTGAGCAGATTACAAACGGGTAGCGAATGTAGTTACAGGTAGGATTTGTTTTTATTTGCATTGTGCGGGTAGCAGGTTAAAACTTCAGCGGATAATCGTCAGGAATCTTCCAGCCGTTAAGCTGAATCCATGCAGCACAAAAGGCACGTTCATTCGATACTGTTTCCTTACAACCAACCGCACTGTGATTTTTAAGCATATCAACAGTTCCGTCCCATGAATAAGCTTTGTATGGCTCAACACCTTTTTTATAATGGTGTTTCAAATTTTCACTCCACGGTGCAAATTCAAAAGTAAAATATTTTATACCGGAAAGTTTATAATTATTTCTTGACTCTCCAGCAGAGGTGTCAGCTTCACCATTATATTCGACAAAACTGCCTGCATCAGGCCAGAAGTGAAAGCTCTCCCCACCGATAAGACACAGGCTTCCATCAGGAAAATAGACCATTACCCTGCCAGTCACATCATTTACTTTTACAGTTTTATACTTAAGATAAGGTTTTAAATACTTATCAAACCATACCGGCGGAGCAATGCTGCCTTTTTCTGTGTTTTCTTCTTCATCCTTTACACCGAGATGTTCCCAGTATTCTTTTGGGCCGTTGTCCTTTTCTGAAAGCTGCACCGCCTGATTCATAACAGTATAAAATTTCGCAAGACGTGTTTCTGCGACCTTTTTACGGTAATGCGACGTAACGTTCGGAATAGTCAATGCTGCAACCACGCCTATTATCCCTAATGTTATAAGAACTTCAGCAAGCGTAAATCCGGGCTTTTTCATTTTACCAAATCTCCTTATAAATTGATAATAATACTAATATTTAAAGAAAATTATTAAAATATTAGTATTATTATAACCTGTTTTTATTAATTTGTAAAGTCCTTTATAATTTAAAAATGGACATCAGGAACGATATAAAATACCTGCTTGCAAAAGAAGGGGTTACCCTGACCCGCATGGCAGAATTACTTTCGGAAAAAACAGGGTATCCATATACCGTCAAATCAATCTCTGGAAAACTAATAAGAGAGAGTATTACGCTAAAAGAAACCCTGCAAATTCTAGAAATTATAGATTACAGACTAGTACCCGTTAAAAATAAGAAAGATTAAACACCAAAAAGTCCGCTCTAAATAACTTAGAACGGACTTTTAAACAAAGCATAAAGCCGGCCAAATACGGTGTCTGCTAACATTTCATTGATAACCCACAATGAAATGTTTACAATACCGGCGCAAATCCGGAAGAGAACTACTTCTTACGTTGTTTTATAGCAGCACTAACTCTCTGTCATCGGAAACGACTTTATCCGGCAGAATAGTGTTTTTAATTTCAGCAAGATCCTGCTGCATAAGCCTTCTTGGAGAACCTTCTTCCATAGAATGGTTTCTCAAAAGGTATGACGGATGGAAAATAGTCATTGCTTTATATTCAACACCGTCAACAGTAACAGTCATCCATTTGCCGCGGACTTTTGAAATTGTCTGTTTTTTATCAAGTTCAACAAAAGATTTCAAAGCTGTAGCACCGCACAGGATAATTGCATCAGGTTTAATAATATCAATCTGAGCTACAAGGAATTTACGGCATGCCGATTTTTCTTCGTCAGTAGGAACTCTGTTTTCAGGAGGTCTGCATTTTACAGTATTAATCATATAAACATCTTCATCGCGAGAAATACCGGCTTCTGCTAAAAATTCATCAAGAAGCTGTCCGGCTCTTCCAACGAACGGTCTGCCGCATTCATCTTCCATTTCTCCCGGAGCCTCTCCGATTAAAACAATTCTTGCAGTCGATGGATTACCGTCAGCAAAAACCACATTATTGCGTGATTTTGCAAGCGTGCACCCCTGACAGCTTTCACACTTCTGTCTTACTATCTCCAGGCAATTTTTCTTCATATTCTTCTCTCTCCTCTTTTTCGATTTTATTTCTAAATAGCCCAACATTATATTTTTTACAATAGCGCTTCAATTCCTTCATAACAACATCCGAAAGTATGAAAACTGCTATCAAATTCGGAACCGCCAGAAACAGAGTAAACGCATCTGAAAGATTTATTATACTTTTAAAGTTCATGGCAGAGCCGATAACAATGAATATACAATATATAACCTGAAAAGTCCTCGTTGTCAATTTTGTATCGCCGAAGAGGAAGTTCCATCCCTTAATTCCGTAGTATGAACCGCAAAGCATTGTAGATAGAACAAAACAGCTTGCCATAAAGGTCAATAATACCGGGAAAAACGGACAAACCGTTCCGAAAGCCTTTGAGGTTAACTCTATACCTGCAAGCCCTGTGTTTTGTAAATAAACTCCGCTTACAACAATTACAAAAGCAGTTGCAGAACCGACAATTACAGTATCAACAAACGGTTGGAGCATGGCAATAAACGCCTGCGCAACAGGTCTGCTTGTTTTTACCGCTGAAAATGCAATCGGAGCCGTCCCGAGCCCTGCCTCGTTTGCGAACATAGCACGACGAAAACCCCAGAGCATGCAGGCAAACATTCCGCCCTCCATAGCTCTCGGCTTAAAAGCTTCCGTTATAATTATATGAATTGTATGCGGAAGATGATGAATATTCATCAAACAAACCACAAAAGCTGACGCAACATACAAAGTACACATTACAGGTGTAACTTTTGAGGTAAACTTTCCTATAGCTTTAATTCCGCCGATAATCGTAAAATAAGTAATCACGGCCACAATCAAGCCCAGAAGCCAGCTTTGATTAGCAAAGAAGCTGTGCTCACCCCCGGTAACTTCCGTAATCTGTGTAGTCATGGCATTTATCTGGAACAAATTCCACCCGCCAATCATTGCAAAAATACAGCAGACTGCATAGATTTTCGCTAAATAAGGTGCGAATTTACCTAGGATTTTATGATTTTTCAAACCTGTCTGAATGTAATACATAGGGCCGCCGGCAACTGTCCCGTCTGGATTAACTTTACGAAACTTCAACCCGAGCAGAACTTCTGCAAACTTTAGCGCCATGGAAAAAAATCCTGCAATTATCATCCAGAAAATTACCCCGGGGCCGCCGACAGATACGGCGGCAGCAGAACCTGCAACATTACCTATTCCGGCAGAGGCTGAAATTGTTGCGGTTAAAGCTTGGAAAGAGGAAACTTCCCCCTTTTTCTTTCGCACGATAATATCTTTATGCTCATAATTTTTTGTAATAAGCTTGAGTGCATGCTTAAATCCCCATACGCCTATGAATCTTGTACGTACAGTGAAATAAACAGCCGCAAACATCAAAAGGACAATCAAAAATTCAACCTTCACTCCATGAATTGTCACGTGGCTGAATATTATCCCTGAAATTTTATCGGCTACCGGTGATAAAAAACTATCTATCGCACTGTCTAAATTCATCGTGTTTATATTTTAGCATGAACATGACAACTTATTTCGGTAAATTTTTCCAGTAAGAAACTTCCGGATTATCTGGATTCTTGTCATTCATTGCATAAATAGTGCAGCCAAAACCGTTATACTTGTTACCTGTCTGTTTAATTGAGCAATCAGCAGTAGTACCGGTTTCATCACTATCAGTCCCAAGATCGTCGCCCCCGCCTCCAAAGGTTTTAGGCGGAATAATTTTATCGTTTGCATCAACATCTAATGCAAATAAATCAAACCCTAATCTGTTCGGGCCTTTCAGTGCTCCGTTTGTATCAACATAAATTCTGTTATTTCTGTATCTTGTATTGCCAAAGAAAATTGTAATACCGTCAGGAGCAACAACCACCCTGTCAGTAACTGCATCTGCTGTCAAATGTGCCGTATATTTTCCGTCATAAGTTTTGTAATCAACAGGATTACTTTTATTCATACAGGACAAAATTGCATTCCCCCATGTGCAAATTTTTCCGCCGTTAACATATTTCATAAATGCGTCTATATATTTGTAACGAAGCGCTTTTTCACTCTCATTATTGTTCATAATAACATCTTTCTGTATAAAAGTAGCGTAAACACTGCCATAATCAGCAATCATACGCTGATGAATATTCCAAATAACAGAATGGGCTTTCTTAAATCGAACCTCCAATTCTTTTGCTTTATGATTAGCCATCAGCGCAGGCAAGGTCATCGCAGCAACCACGCCGATAATCCCGAGGGTAATGAGAATCTCTGCCAATGTGAAACCGGATTTTCGGTAGGGCGCCGTGTGAGCGAAAGCGAACCCAGCCCGTAAGGTGTCGGGAAACCACGCTTTTCCGACACCCCGAATAATCCGGATAACGGATTTTCGGCGGGTGAAGCGTGAAGAGTGAGGGGTGAAGGGTTCTCTATTACCCTCTACCACTCGGAGAGGGTGCCCGATAGGGTAGGAGAGGGTTTTAAAGAAGTTAGGACTATAAGGCGATAAGAGCCACGAAAAGGTGAAGCGGGAATTCTTTACTCTCCCTCGCCCCTTGAGGGAGAGGGTAGAATTACTTAATGAACTTAATGAACTTAGTGAATTTAGTAATTCGGGTGAGGGGTTTCCCTCCGGCACTTTCACACCTCCTCCCTTACGAAGGGAGGTCTTTGATACTACCCCCTTTTTAAAAAGGGACAGGGGGGA
>CASFGU010000046.1 GCA_949294395.1 uncultured bacterium | reverse complement strand
GAGGAGGCACGGAAGTGCCGGAGGGTTTTGTTAACCCAATAAACCCTTCAACCATACGTCCGTTCAACGAGAGCATTCCTGTCGGATTAGTAAATCCGACCTACGCCACTAACGTCTTTAAAACCCTCTCCCGCCCTATCGAGCACCCTCTCCCAGAGGTAGAGGGCAGTAGAGAACGTTTCACCCCTCACCCTTCACACTTCACTTACAAAAAATTCGCTATCCGGATTATTCGGGGTGTCGGAAAACCACGCTTTTCCGACACCTTACGGGCTGGGTTCGCTTTCGCTCACACGGCGCGTATGCGAAAATCCGCTTTCACACTGGCAGAAGTCCTCATCACGCTTGGAATTATAGGAGTTGTAGCAGCGATGACTTTGCCGGCGCTGGTTGCGAAGTATAAAGATAAAGTTATGATTGCTCAGGTTAAAAAGTCTTATGCTGCAATTCAAAATGCGTTTAATTCCGCAGCTTTTGAGATGAGCGGGGATACAAGGAACATTGCTTCTATTTTTGACAACGGTGATGTTGTTGATGCAGGAAAGATTATTTTCAAAAATATGAAAGTCCTGAAAACCTGCCTTCCTAATACTGAAGGATGTACTGTTGATACCGTTAAATTCCCGAAAGCACAAAATGACGGTTACGGTAAAAGTCGCGGTGTTGCTATGAAACCACGCTACAGAGTAGTTTTACAGGACGGTTCCAGTGTTGCGTTAAATAAATTCAATAACGAAGGCAGCTGTCTTACAACATTTACCAACTACGAAACAGATTCTAGCGGAAATTATATTTTTGATGATGACGGAAACAGGATTCCGGTGGTATCTCAGCAATATCAGTGCGGACAGCTTATTATTGACGGAAACGGAATGAAAGGCCCGAACCAGCTTGGTGCTGATGTTTTCTTTTTTGTAATTGCGCCTGATAGAATTTACAGTTATGTATCAGATATAGATACTGTACTGCTTGATGAAATGCTTGAGTATGTAGATTATACTCTCGGGAGTGATATGAATTAGTCATAAGAAAAAACCACTTTTTGATAAAAAGTGGCAGGGGAAATTTTGAAAATTAATAAGGAAATAAAGGAAAAGGAATCAATAAAAAACTTTTGTTCAATCCTTCCGGTTATGAGAATATCTGGAAGGATTTTTCTACGTTTTTGTCAATAACATTTTTGACAGAATCGTATTCTGTTTGCAGAGCGTTGTGCTCAGTGTCTAATTTTTTCAGTTCCATATCATATTTTGTGTCCTGTTGTTCAATTTCTTCTAACTTCATCTGGTATTCGCGTTCAACAATTGCAATTTCGCGTTCATCTTCTACCTCCTGAATAGAAGAGTCCGAATCTATTGAGGTAGAAATGAATTTCTTTTCAGTAGCTGAGTAGTATTCAAGCTGCAAATCTCCTGACCGCAATCCTTCTTCAAACCATGCGTTGTCTTTGAGGGTTTTGGTTTCATCCTCTTCGACATAATAACCCGCGGACTGCATTTTATTGAAAATGTTAGTCAAATATGCAATAAAGGTCTGATTTTCAGCTTTTGCGGCCGTGTCGAGTTTATTTGCGGAATCCGAGGTTCCGTAATAAGCTTCGGTGAGTGCTACCGCATAGTCATACAATTCTCGCTGTTCCTGAGTGGTACCTTCATAGTTTAAGGCTTTTGTTTCACCTGTTGCAAGATCAGTATAGGTTGCATAACCGTCGTAAGGATCATTTGAGAATGACACAAACCCGAAATCAAGCCCGTGCTCCTCATCGCCGTAATGCAAATCCACTGAGGTAAGATATTTATCCCACGCATCGTGAATTTTCTGCTCCACAAGCGCCTTGTCTTCATCGCTAGCATCGCTGTTTTGTGTAACATCAATATCCGCCTGTGAATACCCGTATGCCGCCAGAAATCCGTTTAAATACCCGTTGCTAGCCTCAAAAGCTTCTTTTTGCTTCTGTGTAACCAGCACTCTGCCTTTTTTGTCTGTAACAACATACTGCTGGCCGGCAGCAAGAGTATTGTAGCCTGTCATAAGGTTGTAGGAAATATCTGTATAAACTTCTTCAGAACCGTTAAATCCGGTAAGGACTGTTAATTTGGTAGCTTTAAGGGCGTTCAGATAGTCAGTATTTACCTGCTCTGTCTGATCGGCAAGCCGGATTTTAGAATATGAAATATCCTGCGCGGAATTTTCATTATCGGTCATCCTTGCGGTTATGCTTAATAGTCTAGCTTGTGAGGCCGCCATTCCCATAGGTGTACCAGAGTCCTTTCAATATTTCCGTGTATTAACTTACACTTAGTTCTACGGCAAGATGAAAGGAAAACTTTAACTAAATAATTGCTTTGTTAAAAATTTGTTACAATAATTCGTTAAATTCCTGAACGGAAATAGATTCAATGCCTTCAACTTTTTGCAGTGTTTTGTAGATATTCTGGATAGGTTTTTTCATATTAATATCAATTACAACAGAAATTTTAACAAGTTCATCGTCCTGCTTGTTCTGTTTTTTGGAAATCTCTCTTAATTTTGGATACTTTTCAACGAGAAAATCATAAATTTCATTGGACAACTTTTTCTGACATTTTAGTTCGAGTTTAAGCCGCTTAAGGTTTTTGGTGCTTGTGACAAGTACATTTTTTTCAAACATTCTGACTGAAACAAGAACTATGATTGAAAGCACGGTTGATATGACAGCAAGTCCGAACATCCCTGTACCGCATGCCATTCCGATACTTGCGGCAATCCATAGAGTTGCCGCTGTTGTCAGTCCGAAAATTGTGGCACCGTGTCTTAATACCGCACCGCCGCCTATAAAACCGATACCGGTTACAACCTGTGCTGCAACTCTGGAAGTATCTCTTATTCCGGTGGCATTGCTCACCAGAACGTTATCCCCGTCGGCAAATGTCGGAAACCCGTAGATAGAAAGTATTGTAAATACACACGCTCCGACGCAGACAAGTATATTTGTCCTTAAGCCTGCGTATTTGTTTGTCATTTCGCGCTCAAGTCCGATGGAAAATCCGAGCAGAACTGCCATAAGCACTCTTTCAAATATTATAAATCCGGTGCTATTCAGGATATTTTCTAGCATTACTCTCTATCTCACTTTGCTTTTCGGGTCTAACACATCTCTTATTGTATCACCAATAAGGTTAAAAGCCAGCACCGCAACAAAAATTAAAAATCCCGGAGTAAGAAGCCACGGTCTGTAGATGATGTTTGTATATTCCTGTGCTTCTTTAAGCATATTTCCCCAGCTTGCGTCCGGCTGTTGAATTCCAAGCCCCAGAAAACTCAAACCAGATTCCGAGAGAATATAAGACGGAACTGATAATGTCATAGCAACGATTACAAAGCTTGCAGTCTGCGGGAGAATATGTTTTACGATTATGCGAAGGCGGGACGCTCCGATGGATTTTGCCGCCTGCACAAACTCCTGATTTTTTATGGATAAAACCATCCCTCTCACAACCCTTGCAAAGCCTGCCCAACCGATTAGAGCAAGGATTATTACAATGAGCATAAACCTCTGCACACTCGTCATTCCGGATGGCAGAATTGATGCTAATATTATTAAAAGGTAAAAACTCGGAATCGACATAACAGCTTCCGCAAACCTCATCATCACAGTATCGACAACACCGCCGAAATATCCCGCAATGCCGCCGTATAACAATCCTATCGGGAACAACACAAACAATGCAAGAAATCCTATTGTCATAGAAATTCTTCCGCCGAACAAAAGTCTTGAAAATACGTCACGTCCGTTTATATCAGCCCCGAGAAGGAATAATCTTCCGCCGCTGTCTGTTGTGATAAGGTGGCGTTTCATAGGGATTAAACCCAAAAATTTGTACGGCTGGCCTTTTGAGAAAAATTTAATATAATGTTTTTGGCTTCTGTCAAGGTCATAGGTTATTCGTAAATTTTCGCTGTCAAATCCCCTTATGTAATTGTAGGTATATGGTTTTGAAAATTTTCCGTGTTCATCAATAACAAAAATTTTTGAAGGCGGAACGTACGCCATTGTGCGGTCGGAAAAATCTTTGGTGTAAGGTGCGATAAAGTCTGCAAGAAAAAGTGCAAGGTAAATAAACCCGAGAACTATCAGGGCGATTTTTGTGAATTTATCTTTCATTAACTGTTTAAAGACTTCTCTAATCATGCTTTCACCCTAATCCTCGGGTCAGTGATAATGAGAAGAATATCCGCAATTAAGTTGCCTAAGATAAGCATAATCGCTCCCATCATTAATGACGCCATTACTAAATTTATATCTGATTTCAAAACAGCCTCAAGTATTAACCGTCCGAGCCCCGGATATTGAAAAACGTATTCGGTCAACGCCGCCCCGCTCAAAAGTCCTGCAAATTCAAAACCTAAAAGAGTAATCATCGGGTTAATCGCATTTCTCAATGCGTGTTTATAAACTACATCAAATTCACTCAAACCTTTAGCTCTTGCAAATTTTACATAATCGCTGTCCAGCACATCAAGCAGATTTGCTCTCATCTGTCTTTGCAATCCTGCGAGCGAGAGCGTAAACAAAACCGTAACAGGAAGGATTAAGTGGCGGGTTATATCCCAAACCTGCTGCGGGAAAGTCATTTCCAGAAAGTTTGAACTTGTTAACCCCCCAATCGGAAACCAGCCTGTTTTGACCGCAAAAATCAACAGCAAAACAGCAAAGAAAAACGACGGAATCGCCATTCCGACACTTGTCAGAACCGTCAAAATCCTGTCAAAAGGGGTTTTCCAGTTTAATGCCGCGGCAACTCCGAGCGGAATTCCGACAAGCCATGTCAATGCAATGACTATAGTTGTCAAAAGCAGAGTGTTCGGAATTCTTTCTTTCAGCTTTGCAGAAACCTGCTCACCGTTTGAAGTTACCCCTAAATCTCCCTTTATAAAAGATTTTGCCCATTTGCCGTATTGAACAATAATAGGTTTATCAAGCCCTAGGCGTTCTGTTTCCTTCTGCAATGTTTCCTGAGAAACTGATGGGTTTAACCTCAATTCCGCAAGCGGATCCACAGGGCTCAGACGTATGATAAAAAAGCTTATGATTGATACTATTATCAAAAGCGGTATGGATTGAAGTATTC
>CASFGU010000045.1 GCA_949294395.1 uncultured bacterium | reverse complement strand
GAGGAGGCACGGAAGTGCCGGAGGGTTTTGTTAACCCAATAAACCCTTCAACCATACGTCCGTTCAACGAGAGCATTCCTGTCGGATTAGTAAATCCGACCTACGCCACTAACGTCTTTAAAACCCTCTCCCGCCCTATCGGGCACCCTCTCCCAGAGGTAGAGGGCAGTAGAGAACCCTTCACCCCTCACCCTTCACGCTTCACCCGCCGAAAATCCGGTTTTACGCTTGCCGAAGTCCTCATTACTCTCGGGATAATCGGCGTGGTGGCGGCGATGACGCTGCCGACAGTAATAAATAAGTATCAGAAAAAAGAGGCGGCAACACGTCTTGCCCAGGCTTATTCTGTTGTATCTCAAGCAATAAAGCTTTCAGAACTGGAAAACGGGCCTATGGAATACTGGGAAACAGGTGATTTTGATCCTGATTCACCTATAGGTACAGGGGAAAAAAAGACCGCAGATTTTGTAAAAAAATATGTACAACCTTATATGAAATCTGTAAATGAACATTTGATGCCATCTTCAGGTTCTCCGTATGATTATTTCTATTACACACGCGATGGTCAGCTGGTGGAAGGACAGGGGCATACTCATTACAGTATAGCGCTTATGAATGGTACTTATCTGCATTTTAATGCAAATTATAATAACTCGGAAAGAATACGTTTACGCATTGATATAAACGGCATGAAGAAACCAAATATAATTGGCAGGGATACCTTTTATGCAACTTTTTATCCGAAGTTTGCGATGACCGGACAGGGTGAAACAAGAGAAGATCTTTTGGAACTTTGTACAGGTCATACAATAGATGAGCAATCAACCTGCGGGGCGTTAATTCAGCAAGACGGCTGGGAGATAAAAGACGATTACCCGTGGTAGTAGGAAAGTAACGATGACGCAAAAATCTCCCGGCTGACAGCCGGAACGAGGATGGTAAAAATTCCGCGAGAATTTTCGGCAAAGTAAATCTATCCGTGGTAAATTCCTGCTGCGTTAAACACTCTATATTGCAGCGCCTGCATAAGGTGCTGCTGTGTTATAAGTTCAGCCCCTTCCAGATCGGCAATTGTGCGTGCAAGCTTCAAAACACGGTCGTATCGCCTGCCGGAAAGCTGGTATTTTACAATTGCAGATTTAAAGATTGCTTCCGAGGCTCTGTCAATTTCGCAGTATTTTTTCACAAGCTGCGGAGTGAGTTCGGAATTTGTCAAAATCCCTTCATTCCTGTATCTCTCAGCCTGAATTTTTCTTGCTTTAATCACACGCTGTCTTATTTGGAAGGATGTTTCTTCCTGAGTTTTTGTGTTCAAAAGCTCCTCTGGTGTCAGGCGCGGAACATCAATCTGCAGGTCAATTCGGTCAAGCAGCGGGCCAGAAAGCTTTGAAAGATAACGGTTTATCTGAAATTCAGAACAGGTGCACTGTTTTTCCCTGTCGCCTAAATATCCGCAGGGGCAAGGGTTCATTGCACCTAAGAGCATAAATTTTGCCGGATATTTGATGGAATGTTTCGCCCTTGAGATTACAATTTCGCTGTCCTCAAGCGGCTGCCGCAGAACTTCCAGCACGTTGCGCGGAAATTCCACCATTTCGTCTAAAAAAAGTACACCTCTGTGGGCGAGTGTAATTTCTCCGGGTTTAGGATTTGTTCCGCCGCCTATGATACCGTTTGCCGAAGCTGTATGATGGACGGCTCTGAACGGACGTTTTGTCATTAAAGGCTCATCTGCTGAAAGAAGTCCTGATATGCTGTAGATTTTTGTAAGCTCAATTGCTTCTTCCATCTCAAGCGGAGGAAGAATTGAGGCAAAACATTTTGCCATAAGGGTTTTGCCGGAACCCGGAGAGCCCACCATAAGCATATTATGCCCGCCTGCCGCGGCTATTTCCATTGCACGTTTTGCTTTATGCTGACCTTTGACGTCTTTGAAATCATATAGAAAATCGTTCTGTGAATTCTCTTCTAAGTATTTTGAAGAATTAATTTTTGTCGGCGGAATAGGTGTTTCCAGAAAATGGTTTACCACATCGGATAGAGTTTCTGCGCCGTAAACGTTTATATCTTCAACAAGCGCAGCCTCTTTAATGTTCTGTACGGGAACGATAACATTTTTTATTCCGGCTTCCTTAAACCCGAGAACTATCGGCAGAACCCCTGTTATGCCGCGAAGGCTTCCGTCAAGCGAAAGTTCGCCGGCAAAGCCATAATCTTTTGTCTTTTCGCTTTCGATTGCACATTCTTCAATTAGAATTCCGACAGCAATCGGAAGGTCAAAATTCGTGCCCTCTTTTTTTAAATCAGCAGGCGCAAGGTTAATAACAACTTTTTTGTCAGGAAACGTCAGGTTTGAATTTTTTATGGCAGAGCGAACCCTTGCGCGCGCCTCGTTGATTGCAGCGTCCGGAAGCCCGACTATCGCAACGCCGGGGAGAGAATTTATAACATCAGTTTCCACATCAACCCTGTATGCGTTCAGTCCTATTACTGTTGCTGTTGTGACCTTGTTTACCATAAATAAATTATACAACAAATTTTTGTATTATAATAATCTTATGGAAAAGATTAAAAATATTCTGGCAATAAATTTTGGCGGTATCGGTGATGAGATTTTTTTCCTGCCTGCATTGATTTCTCTGAAAAAAGAGTTCCCGCAGGCGAAAATTACACTTGCGCTTGAGCCGCGGAGCAAAAGTGTAAAAGATTTAACCGATGTTATAGGCGATTTAATCCTTGTGGATGTGAAGGGTAAAAATAAGTATGTTGAACTTTTGAAATTAATTTTTAAAGCAAGTGCAGGTCATTTTGATATGGTTATATCTTCGGGCGGCAATAAATTTATAAGTGTGCTTTTGTGGCTTACCGGAATTAGAAAAAGATACGGCTATGACACTGGTGCACTGAGCCGGAAGCTTTTGACGCAGGCGGTTACTCTGAATAAAAATCAGTATGCCTGTGCTATGTACCATGATTTAGTTACGCCGGTAACAGACTATAAAACAGAGCTTCCCGAGATAAATGTCCTGCCGGCTGAAAAAATTCCGGATTCAGTTCTTATACATCCGGGAGTGAGCAGGATGAGTGTTCAAAAAGGCTGTATAAAGACGATTCCGCCTCAAATCTGGGCAGAAACTGCAGAACTGCTTATCAAAAAAGGTAAAAATGTAATGCTTGCAGGCGGGCCTGATGACAATGACTGTATTCAAATAATCAGAAAGTATCTTTCTGAAAAAGGGTTGGTATTTGAGGATTACTACGGCAAAACAAGAAGCTTAAAAGATTTAGCGGAACTAATCGCAAAGGCAGAAGTTTTTGTCTGTTCGGATTCTGCGCCGCTGCATATTGCGGTCGCCTTAAAAACAAAAACCTTTGTCATTTTCGGGCCGACGGATGACAAAAAGTTAATTCCGCAATCAGAAAGGGTAGTTCCGGTGAAAGCAGGAGATAACTGTCCGCTCAAGCCGTGCCTTTGGGAGCGCAGATTAACTACCTGCGACAGATTGGACTGTCTGAAAATTACTGCTGAAGATGTTGTAACAGCAGTTTGCTGTTCTTAAAACTGTCTGATTTATTTTGGAAGGCTTTTTTGAAACAACTTTTTGCCGGAAACTTAAATGCCGAGAGGTAACGCAAAGGAATTACAGAGCTTGCGGAGTTTGTTGATGTCAGTGAAAGCACAATAAGCCTTCTTGAAAAAGCTGTGCAGACACCTTATATTTTCTGGTTTATGATATTGCAAAAGTTCTTGAAATAAAATATTCCCTAAATTCCAACGCTTAAACCGGCGCAGAGATTTATCCCCTGTCCGGTTATTCCTCTGGCGTCATCTGAGATTAAATACTTGCAGAGTTTTGCGACTTCTTCAGGTTTTACAAAACGTTTCTGCGGAATGCAATCAAGAATTTCTTCTTTTGTAAATTCACTTTCTTCTATAGATTTACCGCCTAGTTCTGTATCAACCCAGCCCGGGTTAATTGTGTTGACCGTAATATTATATTCGGCAAGTTCGAGTGCAAGAGCTTTTGTAAGTCCGAGAAGTCCTGCTTTGCTTGATGAATAAAGGCTTGCATAGGCTTCGCCCATTACTCCCGAGATTGAGCCGATATTGATAATTCTGCCCGATTTTTGTTCTTTCATAAATGGTACTGCCGCACCGATTAGTTTTACGGGAGAGATGAGATTTGTTGTGAAGATTCTTTCAATTTCAGTATCGGCGGCGGAATCTATTGCACCGTAAATGTATTCGCCTGCATTATTAATCAGTACATCTATCTTATTCTGCTTTATAAAACCTTTAAGTTCTTCAAGTGATGAAGTCAGGTCACATACGCAATATCCTTGTGCTCCAATAGTTTTCAGTGCTTCTTCATTCCTGCCGGTCACAAAAACCTGCCCGAAGGGCAAAAGTTCCTGCGCAATTGCTTTGCCTATACCTTTTGAGGCGCCTGTTACAAGTATATTCATGATTTATACTCCTTTAAGATAGCTTGCGTAATATATGCTGCCATAAAAATTCCGGCGCAGCTTGCCACAAACGGGGTCGAGGCAGGGATGATTTTTGTAAATTCAATATTTTCACCGCTCCGGGTTGTGATTTTTTCGGTTTCCGAAATTTTTTCTCTGGAAAACGGTTTTTCCCTGCTTGCAACAACCGTAATCCCTTTTTCAATCCCGCGTTTTTTTAACTGATAAATTATGTTTGAAACAAACGGCGTATTTTTGTTTTCAATTTCCGAAATATCTGAGATGTATAATTTCGTTGGATCAATTCGGTTGCCTGCGCCCATTGAACTAATTACCGGAATGTTTTCTCTCACACAGGTTTCCAGAAGAGAAATCTTAGAGCGCATTGTGTCTATGGCGTCGGCAACATAGGTTATGGGTGAAGAGTGAAGTGTGAAGAGTGAATTAAGATTATCTGTATAAAAATCGTTTATAATATTTAATTTAATATCAGGGTTAATATCTTTCAACCGTTTTTCAAAAAGTTCGGTCTTTTTTTGTCCGACAGTTGAATGAAGTGCGATGAGTTGGCGGTTGATGTTTGTTCCGGATACAACGTCAAAGTCTACAAGTGTCAGAGTCCCTATGCCGGCTCTTGCAAGACTTTCCGCGCAATACCCACCGACACCGCCGAGTCCGAATACTGCAACGTGTTTAGTTTTTAAAAGTTTCTGGTTATCTTCTCCCCAGAAAAGAGCATTGCGTGAAAATGTTTCCACGAAAAATCTTCTTTCTTACTTAACAATTCCGAAACCGATAAGGAATGTGCATATCAAAAATATTACAGCAATAATACCGGTAACTTTGTTTAATCCTTTTTCAGCACTCTTTTGTGAACTGAAAATCTGGGATGCCCCGCCAAATCCAGCGATACCGTCACCTTTTGGCGAGTGAAGCAGAATTAGTATTACAAGAAGTATTGCTGTTATTATCTGTATTGTCCATAAAAATGTTAACATATTTTATTTTTTCTCCTTTTTCTTGTTAGAAATGAAATGTGCCCGCTTTGAATCCAGTTTGATACTTTCAAAGGTGTATAATCTTGCAGGGCGTTTTGAGGATGATTTTGTATATTCGTCAAGTTCGATTAAACCTTCTGTGGCAAGCGCTTTCTTTCTGAAATTACGCTTATCAAGTTTTTTGTCCATAATCAACTCGTAAGCCTTCTGCATTTCGGTCAGGGTGAATTTTTCGTTCAAGAGTTGGTATGCAACCGGACAAATTTCCAATCTCTCGCGTGTTCTCTTGAGTGAATACTGAATAATTTCTTTGTGGTCAAACGCAAGAGGCGGAAGGTCTGAAACTTTGTGCCAGCCGAGTTCCGGCGAGGAAATAATCTTGATGTCCTCTGCTCTGACCAGTGCAAAGTATGCGCATGTAATAACCCTTGAATTAGGGTGGCGCAAAGGATCTCCGAATGTGTAAAGCTGTTCAAGATAAATGTTGTCAACATTTGTGCGTTCTTTTAACACCCTCAAAGCTGCCTGATCAAGGTTTTCTGATAATCTAACATACCCGCCCGGAATTGCCCATTTATCTTTGAATGGTTCGTTTAACCTTTTTACAAGAAGCACCTGAATAGCGTTGTTAATTATTGTCAGGATAACAACGTCGACTGTAATTTCATGTGTTTTCGTTTCATTAAACATAATTAATCTCTTACCCTGATTTTTAATATACAATAAAAATAAAATTTTACATAAATTAATATATGTAATTGTTAATAAATTTTTACATCATACTGGGTTTAAGGTCAATTTTTAGTTCAGATTTGTGTTTATATATATAACGGGGAATTAATTACGGGAAATATTTATGACTTGTTTTTGCCATAGTTTTAATATGAATTTTATGTTTGGCGGAAATATGTTCGGCGGCTGGTGCAGACCTGCGCCTTTTCCGGTAATGGATCCTTTCTGGGCGGGGGCAATTAACGGTTACAGAACTTCAATGAGTAATTTCTTCATGAATATGATGTTCAATCCGTTGATGTCTGCTTCTCTTTTTTCAATGCCGCAGATGAATTACAGCGTTTATCCTTCATATAACAATTCTTATAATAATTCATTTAATTATGTTCCGGCTGACCCTGCGCCGCGTTCTTCCCTCAAATACGGAAGCTCTGCATTAGAACAACCGTCAGATGACTGGGAAAAAGCTTACAAAGAACTGATGGAATCTTTTGAGAAAAAAGAAACAACAACAAAAACTTCTTCAGTAACTACATCCCGTACAACAACACGAAAAACCGGAACGACAACTGTTTCAAGCCGGACTACAGTGTCTGTAGACAACACTGCGTTGAAAAGAAATTTCAGTCCTGAATTTATTAATAAAACAAAACAGGTTGCACAAAATCTAAACTGTGACTGGAAAGATTTAATGGCATTAATGCAGGCGGAATCCGGTATTAATCCGCAAGCCTGGAACGGAGGTTCAGCTGTCGGGCTTATTCAGTTTACCGATTATTCTATCGCTGATTTGAACAGAGTTTACGGACTTAACTTAACAAAAGAAAAAATCGCTCAATTGTCAGGTGTTGAACAACTTGATCTTGTTGAAAAATATTTGAAACTTGCAAAAAGCTTTAAATTTCCTGAGAACGCAAGGCTGTCTGCAGGCGATTTGTATGCTATAACATTTCTCCCGGGCCGAGCAGACAGGGACGTTCTTGCAACAAGAGGGGAAAACTATTACCGCAACAACCCTATAGATGAGGATGGCGACGGAGTGATTTCCAAAAAGGATCTTGAGATAAGACTTAATAAAAAACGACTCGAGGTTTTCGCATAAAAGTTTTTTTAGCTGCCGGATGATTTGTAGGAATTTTATCTTTATTGTTGACCTACTCACCCTTCACCCTTCACTAAAAGACCATCAGCCCGTAAATCTATCAGGTCTTGTGAAAATAAACCACTCACCCGTTCATCTTTTCATCCTTTTAACTATTCACCCGCACACACAAACATTACATTTTTGAAATAATTTCTTGCAGTTGAAAATTTTTTTGTGTATGTTTATCTTATAGCTGATTTTTAGGAAGGAAAATAATGGAAAAGGGATATGTAGAAAACGGCTTCATTGTTGATGTAGCCAGTGCTAAAAAAACTTCTGAAATAATTTATGAATTGAGCCGCATTCTTGATATGCCCGAGGCTAAGAGCAAGAAAGTTTGTTTGAAACTCGGAAGTATTCCGCTCAGCGCATCTGAACTTATCAGTATAAAAGCGCTTATTGAAACTATGGAATCGGAAATTGAATTTATTTCAACACAGTCACCTGTGACAGAATCGGCTGCAAAAGATTTAGGTATTGAAATTTCTAAGATAGAAAATGTCGTACCGGCTCTGGATATAGAAGCTTCTGCGGAAGATAACCGTACTGTTAATGAAGAACTGGAAACCGCACTGGATAAAATTTTCGGAGAAGGCGACTTTGATGAGCGCTATCCGGAAGAAGAAACAAACGAATCTTCAACTGCTAAATCTGAAAAAGAAATTGTGGTTGAAGAAGTCGAGGCTGCTGTTGATGAGGAAGAAGTAAAAAAATACAACAGAGAAACAGAAAAATTACCGACTCTTTATATCCACAGAACACTGCGTTCAGGACAGAGCCTTTCATCGGAAGGCAACGTTGTTGTGATAGGCGATGTAAACCCCGGGGCTGAAATTGTTGCAAAAGGTGATATTACTATCTGGGGCGTGCTAGGTGGTATTGCACACGCTGGTTCTGACGGTAATACTTATTCAAGAATAAGAGCGTTGAAATTAAATGCAATCCAGCTAAGAATAGGCGATATTTTTGCAAGGCGACCGGATAGCGGTAATATGCCTTATGTCCAGAAATCAGATACATTTACTCCGGAAGAAGCCAGAGTAAACAAAAAACATATAGTGATTTACAAATTACATGAATCGTAGAAAGGCGGCGGGAGGAACCATGCAGACTTGTATTAAACCAGAACCGTCAGTGCTTGACGAAAAAGATAAAAAAGGAGAAACCATGAGCGGTCGAGTTATCGTTATTACATCCGGCAAAGGCGGTGTCGGAAAAACAACTACAAATGCCAATATCGGCACAGCACTGGCAAAAGCCGGCAATAAGGTTGTTATGATTGACACAGATCTGGGGTTGAGGAACCTTGATCTTTTGCTGGGTCTTGAAAACAGAATTGTCTACACAATCGTTGACGTTGTCGAAGAACGCTGCAAATTGAAACAGGCACTGGTTAAAGATAAGAAAAATCCTAATTTATGCCTTCTTGCAGCCGCGCAAACCCGCGACAAAACTGCTGTTACCGAAGAACAGCTTAAAAATATATGCGAAGAATTGAAAAAAGATTTTGATTTTATTCTTGTGGATTGTCCTGCAGGAATTGAACAGGGTTTTCAAAATGCTGTTGCCGGTGCCTCCGAGGCAATTGTTGTTACAACTCCTGAAATGTCTGCAGTGAGGGATGCAGACAGAATTATCGGGCTTCTGGAGTCTAAAGAAGAAATTAAGTCTTACAAACTTCTTATTAACAGAGTCCGCCCTAATCTTATAAAATCAAATGATATGATGAGTGTTGAGGATGTTGTTGAAATCCTTTCAGCACCGTTAATCGGTATTATTCCTGAAGATACAGGAATTATTACTTCTACAAATAAGGGTGAACCTATCGTTAATGATGAGAAATCTCTTGCCGGTAAAGCTTACCAGAACGTAGCAAAAAGAATTACGGGCGAGGATGTTCCTTTCTTAAATCTTGAAGAGGATACAGGCGTTATGGCTAAGGTTAAAAAATTCTTTTCAGGTCTGATGGGCAAGGAGAAGTAAGATGAACGAAAATATTTTTACTAATTTATACAATAAGGTGCTGGGCTTCTTCCGCCAGACAGATAAGGAAGAAAATGCAAAAGATATTGCCTGCAACCGTCTGCGCGTTGTTCTTATGCAGGATAGAACAAATTTAACACCTGAACTTATGGAGCGTATGAGAAAAGAACTTATTGAACTTCTTTCAAAATACGTAGAAATGGATAAGGAAGCTCTGGAACTTAATCTTGAACAGGATGGTGATCAGATGGCTCTGATGCTTTCGATTCCGGTTCTCAGAGCAAGAAATGAAGAAGAAATAGAAGCGGAACTTGCTAAAGAAGACGCTGAGAAAGAAGAAGTTCAGGAGGCATCAGATGATGCTGATACGGAACATGCTGACGAAGAAACCGGAGATAAAGATACCGTCGCTGTTACGGAGGAAGAAGATGAAGCCGTCCAGGAGGATGATAAATCCGCTGATGTAAAGGTTACAGCAAAAGAAGAAAATCTTTCACCGGATGACACCGAAAAATCTAAAAAATAAAAGCGGGTATTTAGCCCGCTTTTTTTAAACTATTTCAACGTTAATATATTTAGAGCGTATAACCGCGGCAAGGTCGCTTTTAGAAATTACTCCGTCCTTATCCTTATCTAGACCTCTGTTGTGGCTATAGTATTTGGTGCCCTTATGTGCAAGTTCCTCTTTTGCTGCGTTTTTAGGAAGATAAATAAGAGCATACAATTCAGCGCCGGTAAGCTCATGATCTTTCGGGAATACAGCTCTTTTAATTGATTTTAAATACTTTTCAACGTAATCCAGCTGTTCTAATGTTGACATATTACGAAGTTCTTCCGTAGAGGTTCCAAGCCCTCTGGCTGTTCGTGGCATGAACTGTATTAATCCTGTAGCGCCTGAGCGTTTATTTCTCGCTTTCGGATTAAAACCGGATTCTGCGTTAATTACCGCCATAAGATCTTCCGGTCTGCAGTTAAGTCTTTCTGAAATATCTTCAATTTTATGGATAACCTCTGCCGGAATTCTTTTTGTTGGGGCATTCTGTTGCTGATAGAAAAGTTCCTGAGCTTTTCTTGATGCTTCCAGCAGTTGTTCTGATAAATCCGGCGGGGCCATTTTTTCTTTCTCAATTTTTATTCCGGCGATACTGTTCTTATGTTCAATTTTTCCCATAACAGGATTATAATTTATAGTCATAGTATCGCCTCTGCGGCTTGTGTACCTCTGGAATTTTTCCAGACTGACCTCTTTGTCTTTGACAAAAAATTTGCCGTTTTCAAATTTTGCAATGACTTCACCATCTTTGTTTTGAACTTTAACATTATCAACTGTTGTGTCAATAAACTTAAATTTTTCATTCCATTTATTGTTTCTGCGGTTTAAAATTGACCAGTGTAAATCGTCTACATTAAACTTTCTGCTCCTGTATGAGCCGTCCCAGAAAAATGTATTTTCCGATTGCAAATCAGAATTTTTTAAATTATATTTTTTGCCGGAAGCCGGTTCAATTTCATTATTAAGAATAGCGGAAAACTCTTTTCCTTCAAAAGTTTTGCCTGTATCCTGAGAGTTAGTTTTATTTAAATTGTCTGAGGAAATCCCCTTTAAAGAAACCTGCGGATTCTTTGCTCTGGAGAGGGCTACAGGCTTATGGTCAAGCGAAGGTTCTGCCACTTCACGCTTTGTAGCATCCGGTTGTGCTGCAATACTTTCGCTGTTTTTTTCTACTGCCAGACCTTTCATTGCACGTCTTTCGTTTGCAACATTTCTGCTGAGAGCGTCAATTCTATTCATAATGCTCTGCCAATCTCGTATTGTTTTTTTAGAAATCGACTTTGAGCTTCCATTATTGCCGCCGGACGGTGTAGCGCCTGAAATATTTAATTCACCCATAATTATCCTCTCGTGTAAACTTCACTTACTTATATAAAGAATTTGATTATGCAACGATTGCTATTTTGTAATAAAAATTTACAAAAAAGAGACTTTTTGTTACAAAATCTAAACAAATAGCAAAAAATTAAGTTGACACACCATTATGTTTATATTAATATCTGTATGCTTGGTGAAGTCTAATTAACAGATACCGAAATATTTATGAATAGCTGAAACCTGGCAAAAGGCAAGGGTGGCCTTAGTTTTAACAAACCCGTAAGTGTAATAATACTGAAAAAAGAAAAGGAATAACAATGGCTAGCACAAAAAGACAAAGAATCAGAGTTTGTTTGAAAGCATACGACCATAAGCTTATTGATGTATCTTCAGACAAAATCGTTGAAACAGCTAAAAGAACTGACGCTAAAGTTGCCGGACCAATTCCTTTACCTACAAAAAGACGTATATATTGCGTTCTCCGTTCACCTCACGTAGACAAAAAATCACGTGAACACTTTGAATTAAGAACACACAAACGTATTATTGATATATACGAACCAACTCAACAGACAACTGAAGAGTTAAGCAGATTAGATTTACCTGCCGGTGTAGACATTGAAGTTAAACTGTAATTTCAAACCGGTAATTTTGAAAACTAAATAAGCATTATGCAATATAATGTGAACTGCGGCCGGCTGGGGTAAAAACAGGGTACAGGCTCTGGTTAAAAGAACAGCCGGAACAACCGGAAGGTTGTAGAGGTGGAAGTCCTCAAAGGTAAAGTGATTAGTAAAGTACGTAGCGCTCGCAAGAGAAAATGCAGATTTGCGAAAAAGGTGATGGCACGCAGCAATGATGAGCAAGAAAGCGTGACTGAGCTGTGGTTGAAGGTCTTATAAGGTGAAGACAAGCCGGCAAAGCAGACCTGAACCGTAATCGTGAAGAAGCAGGAAAGGTAAAAATATGACACTAGGTGTAATTGGTAAAAAACTTGGAATGACTCAGATTTTTGATGAGCAGGGTCTGGCAATTCCTGTAACCGTTATTAAAGTTGATGATATTGTTGTTACTCAGGTAAAAACAGTTGAAAAAGACGGCTATAACGCAATTCAGGTGGGTACAACCGCTGCAAAAGAAAAACACTTAACAAAAGCTGAAATCGGACATTTCAAAAAGAATAATCTTGAAAACTACAGACATCTTCAGGAGTTCAGAGTAGATAACCCTCAGGAATACAAAGTAGGCGACAAAATTGAATTATCTGTTCTTGACAATGTTGAAAAAGTTGATGTTACAGGCAAATCCATCGGTAAAGGTTTTCAGGGTACAGTAAAAAGATGGAATTTTGGCAGAGGCCCTATGGGGCACGGTTCTAAAAATCACAGAGAGCCGGGTTCAATCGGTGCAGGTACAACTCCTAGCCGTGTTATCAAAGGCAAAAGAATGGCAGGTAACATGGGCAACGAAAGAGTTACCATTACTAAATTGAAATTAGTTAAAGTTGATGCTGATAAAAAATTAGTTCTGGTAAAAGGTTCTGTGCCTGGTTGCGAAGGCAGACTGGTGACAATAGTTCCGACAAGAACTAAATGGAACTAAGCTGAATAATCCTCGCCCCTTGCGGAGAGGAAAGAATTTCTTAACGAACAACGTGAGTTTAGAAATTCAGGTGATGGGTAAACCTCAAAGCGAAATTTATAAACAGACAAAGTTTTAAAAATCCTGACTTGCCATATAAAGCGGAATGACGCAAGGGGTAAGCAGTAAAAGGTAAAATAATAAAGGAAAAACAAAATGTCAAAAGAAATATTAAGTACAAATGGAGAAAAATTAGGCGAAATCACTCTCGAAAAAAGTGTATTCGGTGTTGAACCAAATTTGCACGTAATGCACCTTGCATTGAGAAGACAGTTAAACAATGCACGTCAGGGTTCTGCATGTGCTAAAACAAGAGCAGAAGTTTCTGGCGGCGGCAAAAAGCCTTGGAAACAGAAAGGTACAGGCAGAGCAAGAGCAGGTTCGCTCCGTTCACCTTTATTTGCAGGCGGCGGCGTTGTATTCGGGCCAAAACCTAGAAGCTATGCCTTTAATATGCCTCAGAAAGCAAGAAAGCTCGCTCTTAAATCTGCATTGTCCGCAAGAGAAGCACAGTTAGTTGTTGTTAAAGATTTCTCAACAATTACTGAGCCTAAAACAAAATTGATGGCTGAAGCGCTCAAATCTTTGAATGTAAACGGAAAAGTTCTTGTTATTGCAGATTCACAGGCTGCTGAAAATCAGTATCTTGAACTCGCTGCAAGAAATATCCCGAGTGTTAAATTGATTCTCCCGTCAAATATAAATGTTAAAGATGTACTTGAAGCAGATTTCGTTGTAATTACAGAATCTGCAGTTAATGAATTAACTGAAAGGCTAAAATAATGAGTAAAGAAAGAACAAACACTGAAAAATTATTTGATTTAATTAAAAAGCCTGTAATTACAGAAAAATCTGTAGGTGCAAGTTCGCTGAATAAATATACTTTTGAAGTTGCAAAAGAAGCAACAAAAGTAGAAATTGCACAGGCTGTAGAATTAGCTTTTCCGGGCAGAAAAGTTAAAAAAGTAAACACTGTTTATATGCCTTCTCACTCAAAGAGAATGGGATATAAATTCGGAAGAACAGACTCCGGCAAAAAAGCAATCGTAACCATAGAAGGCGATCCGATTGAAGAACTTGTAGGGGTTTAACTCATTCCTCCCTCGCCCCTTGAGGAGCAAAGCGAACAGGCGAAGCAAGCTTAGAAATTCGGGTGAGGGGTATAAACCCCAAAACCTCAAATAAGAAACAGGGGCGTCAGGCACAAGTCCCAGAAGTATTACAAAAGCCAAAAAAGGAGAAAACAAAATGGCAATCAGAAAAATAAACCCGACATCTCCTGGACAAAGAGGTATGACAAAGAGTGATTATCAGGAAATCACTACTTCTACTCCAGAAAAATCACTGCTTAAGTCTTTAAAGAAAACAGCAGGCAGAAATAATACCGGAAGGATTACCTGCCGTCACAAAGGCGGCGGTGTAAAAAGAGCTTACCGTATTATTGACTTCAAACGTGAAAAATTCGGTGTACCGGCTACAGTAAAAACAATTGAGTACGATCCGAACAGAAACGTTAGAATTTCATTAGTTTACTATGCTGACGGTGAAAAAAGATATATCCTGACTCCGGAAGGCTTGAACGTTGGCGATACAATTGTTTCAGGGCCGGAAGCTCCTGTTCAGACAGGTAATGCTCTTCCGCTTGAATTAATTCCGCTCGGTACTATCGTTCATAATATTGAGCTTACACCGGGACGCGGCGGAGTTATGGTTAGATCGGCCGGTAACGCAGCACAGGTAATGGCTAAAGAAGGCAACTACGTTACAATTAAACTTCCGTCATCAGAAATGAGAATGGTAAGAAAAGAATGTATGGCAACTATCGGTACACTCGGTAACTCGGAATATAAAAACCTTTCTCTCGGTAAAGCCGGTAGAAAACGTTACCTCGGTATCAGACCTACAGTCCGCGGTGTTACAATGAACCCTTGCGACCACCCTCACGGCGGTGGCGAAGGTAAAACAGGGCCTGGAGGACACCCTAAAACACCTTGGGGCAAACCGGCTCTCGGCTACAAGACAAGAAAAGCCGGAAAAGCTTCTGACAAATTAATCGTTAGAAGACGTAAGAAATAGCGGATTTTGGCAAGTGCGCCGCGTGAGCTTGGGCGAGCCGTATAAATCTTCAAAAACTGAAAAATATTACAGCGAGCAACGACAAAGCGAACCCGGCACGTCAAGGTGAAAAACTTAATGCAGTGAAACAATTTTGATAAAAATTGTGTAACGGAATGGAAAGTTTTGAAACGCTAATAATCCAAGACTAACAAAAAAACAAAAACCAATAAGGAGAAAAAATTAATGGCACGTTCATTAAAAAAAGGTCCATACGTAGAAGAAGCTCTACAGCAAAAAATAGCTAAAATGAATGCAAATTCAGAACATAAAGTTATCAAAACATGGTCAAGAGCATCAATGATTGTACCTGATATGTTAGGTCATACTATTGCTGTTCACAACGGTAAAACTCACGTACCGGTCTATGTAACAGAGCAGATGATTGGACACAAATTAGGTGAATTTGCACCTACAAGAATGTTTAGAGGACACGCAGGTTCAGATAAGACTGCTAAAAGAAAATAAGGAAAGTAAAAATGGAAGCTAAAGCAAAACAAACAGATATTAAAATGACAGCAAGAAAATTACGTCGTGTAATTAATGAAGTTCGCGGCAAAAAAGTTCTTGAAGCTCAGGATATGTTGCGTTTTATGCCTTATTTTGCAGCAAGAGTAGTTGAAAAGAATTTGAAGGCTGCTGTTGCTAATGCTCAGGAAAAATACGGAGTTTCGGCTGAATCTTTAAAGATTTCTGAAATTTTCGCTGACGAAAGCCAGACTTTCAGACGCGGCAAACCTAGAGCACAAGGTCGTATTTACAAAAGACTAAAACGTACATCTCACTTAACTTTAAAGGTTAGTGATATTAAGTAAGTCCTTTGCTGGTTGCAGAGGCAGGCTCAGATTTTGAGCAGTATGAAATGTTAGTATAACAAAAAAAAGGTATAAAAAATGGGACAAAAAACACATCCAACCGGATTTAGAGTAGGTATAATCCAGCCTTGGTTCAGCACATGGTATGCTAAGGTTAAAGATTATGCTCAGTTTGTTGCAGAAGATGCAAAAATAAGAAAATTCGTTAAGAAAAAATTATATGCAGCAGGCGTATCAAAAATTTTAATCGCCAGAAAAGCGTTGATGATTACAATTACAGTTGTAACTGCAAAACCGGGTATTGTAGTTGGCAGAGGCGGTCAGGGTATCGAAGAACTTAAACAGGACGTATCTAAATACCTCGGAAAACCTGTAACGATCAATGTGGTAGAAGTTGCCAGAATTGATGCTGATGCCCAGCTTGTTGCAGAAGCTATTGCACAGCAGCTTGAAAAACGTGTTGCGTTCAGACGTGCAATGAAACAGGCTATGCAGCGCTCAATGAGAGCCGGCATTCAGGGTATCAAGATTATGGTATCAGGTCGTCTTGGCGGTGCTGAAATTGCTCGTTCTGAATGGGCGAAAGAAGGCAGAATTCCACTTCAGACACTTAGAGCAGACGTTGACTACGGTTTTACTGAAGCTGATACAATTATGGGTAAAATCGGCGTTAAAGTTTGGATTTTCAAAGGTAATTTGATGCCGGGCGAAAAAGCTGACCAGAATATTAAATCAAAATCAGGCAAAGACGGTTCGGAAAAAGGCGGCAGACGTCCAAAAAGACGTGCTATCGAGACTGAATAGCCTGAATTACGCTTTTATTGCGTAGATGAATACAAGTAAAAATAATTAACAGGAGTAAATAAAATGTTACAGCCTAAAAAGACTAAATACCGCAAAATGATGAAGGGCAGAATGAAAGGCCACGAAACAAGAGGAACAAAACTTGAGTTCGGAAGCTACGCATTGCAGGCTCTTGAACCTGGCTGGATTACCAGCAGACAGATAGAAGCTGCCCGTCGTGCAATGACACGTGACATCAAACGCGGCGGTAATGTATGGATAAAAATTTTCCCGGATAAACCGATTACTGCAAAACCTGCTGAAACCCGTATGGGTTCTGGTAAAGGTAATCTGGAATACTGGGTTGCGGTTGTTAAACCTAACAGAATCCTTTTTGAACTTGAATACTTTGACAGAAATGTTGCAGTTCACGCTCTTGAACTTGCAGCCCAGAAACTTCCTATTAAAGTTAAAGTTGTTGAAAAGTCCAAATTGGAAGCATAAACTTGCACTATAACAAGAAAAAGGAAATCGTAAAATGAAATTAAGTGAAATGCGTGAAAAAACAGTAGATGAGTTACAGAGTGCAATTGTTGATTGGAAAAAACAGTTATTTGACTGCAAGATGCAGCTTGCAACCCACAAGCTGGAAAATACAGCTCAGATTTCCAAAACAAAACGCTTAATAGCTCAAGCTAAAACGGTAATAAAAGAAAAGGAAGCATAGCGCTTTACCTGTGAAACAGGCTTAAGCACTGGATTCTAAAGGAGAAAATATAAATGCCTAAGAAAGAAAAACAAGGAATAGTAGTAAGCAGCAAGATGGACAAAACAGTTGTTGTCAGAGTTGCTGATTATGAACCACATCCAAAATACAAAAAGATTATCGAATCTAACAAAAACTATAAGGCGCATGACGAGAATAACATCTGCAGCGAAGGTGACACAGTAAGAATTATTGAATCAAAGCCAATCTCAGGTGACAAACGCTGGTCAGTGCTTGAAGTAGTTGAAAAAGCTCGTTAATTTTTAACATGTACATTAAAGCAGCATTACCTGAAGAGTAATGAGAGGCCGGAAGTAGTAAAATTACTTAAATAAAAGGAAAGTAACAATGATACAACAGGAAACCAGATTAGAAGTAGCAGATAACACAGGCGCAAAACAGCTTTTGTGCATCCGTGTTATGGGCAGTTCAAATAAGAAATTTGCAGCTGTCGGCGATGAAATCGTAGCTACAGTTAAAGACGCAACTCCAAATATGGCAGTTAAAAAATCTGAAGTTGTAAAAGCAGTTGTAGTAAGAACAAAAGCTGATATTAAACGTGCAGACGGTTCAGTTATCAGATTTGACGAAAACGCAGCTGTAATTATCAACAAAGACGGCAACCCTAGAGGAACCCGTGTTTTCGGGCCGGTTGCACGTGAACTCAGAGATAAAGGCTATATGAAAATTGTTTCTCTGGCTCCGGAAGTTATATAGCTGAATATTGCCCAAGGGGGGGAGCGAAGCACCCCAAAAAAACACAGAGTACGCGAATAAAAATAAAATTAGCGGCAGCGATGTGAAGCAATAATTCAAGTTCGGAATAGAGAAATCAGAAACGAATTTAAAAGGTCGAAATTTGTTTCATAAATTGAAAAAACGGAGAATTTTAAAATGACAGATAAAAATAAAAAAAGCCTGCATGTAAAAAACGGTGACAGAGTTATCGTAATCTCAGGCAAAGACAAAGGAAAAATCGGTAACGTAAAAAAAGTTAATCCTTCAGAATCAAAAGTGGTTGTAGAAGGCGCTAACATGGTTACTAAAGCTCAAAAGCCCCAGCCTATGGCTGGTATTCAGGGCGGTTTAATCAAGCTTGAAGCTCCTCTTGATGCTTCAAAAGTTATGATTGTATGTCCGGCTTGCGAAAAACCGACAAGGATCAAGCACGATGTCGTTGACGGCAAAAAAGTTCGTGTTTGTAAAAAATGTGGTGAACAGTTAGACGTTTAATATTTTTTAGAATAAAATATTAAGTGTCCTAGAATTAAGGAAATACGAAAATGACAAAAACAGAAAGTTTAAAAGCAAAATACGATAAAGAAGTAAAAGCTGCAATGAAAGAAAAATTCGGCTACAAAAACGACATGCAGATTCCGAAACTTCACAAAATAGTTTTGAATATGGGTGTCGGCGAAGCTTCCCACAACTCTAAAATAGCAGAAGCTATTGAAGCCCAGTTGACTAAAATTGCAGGTCAAAAATGTGTTATTACCAAAGCTAAAAAATCAATCGCTACTTACAAATTAAGAGAAGGTATGCCGGTTGGTGCTATGGCAACACTCAGAGGCGAAAGAATGTATGATTTCTTACAGAAATTAATCTGCGTTGTATTCCCTCGTATCCGTGACTTCAGAGGTATTAGTGCTAAATCTTTTGACGGCAGAGGAAACTATACTCTCGGCTTAAAAGAACAGGCTCTTTTCCCTGAAATCACTTATGAAGAAGTTGATCTCGTGAAAGGTATGAATATTTCAATTATTACAACTGCTGAAACTGATGATGAAGCAAGAGAATTGTTGAGATTATTAGGTATGCCTTTCAAAGGGATGAACAAATAAAATTAACAGATAAAACAAACTAAGAAAACATAAGGAGAAATTCATGGCTAAGAAAGCGATGATAAACAAAGAACTCAGACGAGAAGCACTTGCTGCAAAAGGTAAATACCCTGTAGTAAGATTACATAACAGATGCAGTATCTGCGGCAGACCTCACGGTTTCCACAGAGATTTCGGTCTGTGCAGAATTTGTTTGAGAAAAATGGCACACCAGGGTTTATTGCCGGGTGTTACAAAAGCTAGTTGGTAAAGTGCTGCGCCGGTGTTCGCCTCGCCGGAGTTGGCTTTGCGCAGGCAAAGACAAGCAGGGCGAACATTACGATGGCGACGTAAGAGTTTTCGGAAGAAAACTCCACAGGAGCAAATGAGTATTAATATAACTCTGCTAAACTGCTAAAACTCGTCAAGGCGGCGATGAGCCGAACCGGACAAAAATTGGTAAGTAGCGCTGGACTTAAAGTTCCGGCATAAGAAAAGGAAAAAATAAAATGAATACAGATCCTATAGCTGATATGCTAACAAGAATTAGAAACGCAAATATCGTTTCTCATGAAAAAGTTGAAGTTCCTTCTTCAAAATTAAAAGTTGAACTTGCAAGATTGTTGAAAGAAGAAGGTTTTATTGCTGATTATTCAGTAAAAGAAGTCGGCAAATTTAAAGTTTTGGAAATCACATTAAAGTATGATGAAAAACACAAACCGGTAATCTCAAAATTACAGAGAGTTTCAAGACCTGGTTTAAGAACATATTGCAAAGCCCAGAACTTACCGAAAATATTAGGCGGTATGGGTGTGGCAATAGTTTCCACAAGCAAAGGCTTACTGACAGACAGAAAAGCTCGCAAAGAAAATGTTGGCGGCGAAGTTCTTTGCTATATTTACTAATACATTAATTTAAGCTATTAAAAATAAAAAGTCCGTTCTTAAAAAGGAACGGACTTTTTACATAAAATATGTTATCGGAAATAAATAAAGCACACCTGCTTTTTAATATTGGGGCTTATGCAGCCCCAAACCCTGCACTGACATTCTTTTTCTTTTTTGCGATGAAAAGAAAAAGAATGTCAGCCAAGAAAAAGAAACACGCTATATTACAGCGTTGCTTTGCAACGCAAAATCGAATGGATGTTGTTAAATGCGGGCGCATTTAACCTTTCAGCCTAACTATTGCACTACGTGCACGTTCGGCAACCGGCCACAGGCCGGTCTAGTGTGCGTGTGCGTCAGCACGATAGCACACTATTTGAGGTTGAAGGCTTTGCCTTCAACTACTTTCATTTGATTTTGCGGCGCGCAGCGACGCTCTTATCTTTTGCCGATTTTTCTTTTCTTTGGTTCATTTCTTTTCTTTTTTCTGGCTAAAAAATAAAAGAAATGAACGTATAAAACAAGTTGGAGAACTTGTTCCTTCCGATAACATATTTTATGTAAAGTTCTATAAACATGACTTTGACATTTTAAATATTTTTATATAGAATAATTTCGGGTGTAATTGGTAGAAAGACCCGGCCGGATGGGGCGAAAATTTAGGGCTCAGGCTTTAGGTAGAGGCTCCGGCTTAATCGAAAGAATAAAGAATAAGTTTTCCGGCGATGTTAGTTAATACCATAAAAGGAGAAATTAATATGTCACGTATTGGTAAATTACCTATCGAAATTCCGCAGGGTGTGGAAGTTCATGTTGAAGAACATCAGGTTACCGTTAAAGGCCCTAACGGCACAGAAGTAGTTGCTGTAAGACCTGAAATTAACGTTAAGGTTGAAGATAACCACATTATCGTAACCCGAGTTGACGATTCAAGACAGGCTCGCTCTTTGCACGGTCTTTCAAGAACTTTGATTGCAAATGCTGTTCACGGCGTAAAACACGCTTTTGAAAAGAAACTTGAAATTCAGGGCGTAGGCTATCGTGCTAACATGGAAGGTAAAAATCTTAACCTTTCACTCGGTTACTCTCACCCTGTAATTGTTGAACCGCCAGAAGGTATTACAATTACTGTTGAAGCAAATACAAAAATTACAGTAAAAGGCGCAAATAAACAAACAGTAGGCGATGTTGCTGCTTACATCAGATCTAAACGTCCTCCTGAAGTTTACAAAGGTAAAGGTGTTAGATATGAAGGCGAACACATCAGACGTAAAGCCGGTAAAGCCGGTAAGAAATAAGCTTAACTTTTAGAGGCTGATTTTATGAAAGTTTCTTTTTCCGGTATCTATGATGTGCGTTTCCCGCAAGGAACAAGCAATCAGGAGATAGAAAAGAAATATAAATATATTAAAAACTATACTGACAAAACCTATAATTCAGATTTAGATATTATAGAGATTGCAATGAAAGATAGATTTAATATTCAAAAAACGGACAAAAAGTTAGCTGATAAAGGTATAAGAATTTCTACAGCTGTTGATAACCCTCATATATTATGCGATATATTTGAAAAACTGGATAAAAATCTGGGTCAGCAGTATGTAGATAAATCAAAAGTCGAATTAGTATTGGATACACAAGCATAGCCCGCATGAACCCTTGGTAGTGGTTATCAAGAAGGTTCGGGTAAAAGGAGAAATGAAATGATTAAAAGAAAAGCAAGAAAACCACAGGTTCAAAAAAGACACAGGTCTATAAGAGTTAAAATTTCCGGTACAAAGGAATTTCCTAGACTTGCTGTTTACAGATCAACAAAACACATTTATGCACAGTTAATTGATGATGAAAATAGAGTAACTATCGCTTCAGCATCTTCTGTAGATAAAGACCTTAAAGAAAAATTGTCCCACGGCGGAAATATCGAAGCCGCAAAAGTCGTTGGTGCTGCAATTGCTGAAAAAGCTAAAAAGGCAGGCATTGAATGCGTTGTTTTTGACCGCGGAGGATTTTTGTATCACGGACGTGTTCAGGCACTTGCTGATGCTGCCCGTGAAGCCGGTTTGATATTCTAATTTTGAACTGAATATAAAAAGTGCACGTCAATTCTGGCGTGTGCTTTTTTTATTAAAAATGTAACATTTTTATTATTTTTTTACATTAACTAGCAATTTTTTTTTTTCTTGTGTATTATTTCTAACATACTTTAATAAATGAACTGCAACCTCAGCAGCTGCAGGTTGAATGATAGCAGGTGTATGATTTTAACAGGTCACACTATTAAAGTGGAATTCAGGAATTATGCAATTGTTAATTGATAAAGAATTAAACTCAAATGATAAAATACTGAAGCCGGATTTTAATTCCCGCACAGGTCGCGAACTTCTGGTATTTTATCTCCAGACAAAGTTCAGGCAGATTCTGGCTTATGACAGACGGTGTGATAATCCTGTATTTATTGAGGTTAATCCTAATTTTATAGCTAATTTTTCAAAAAGGCTTATTAATAACCCGCATAATAGACTTCTTGTCGGAATTACAGGCGAATCCGCTTCCGGCAAGTCCACTATCTGCAGAGAATTGAAAAAAATTATTGAACAGCTTTCTATGCCTGTATCTATTATGAGTACGGATAACTACTTTAATGATATTTCCAAACTCATTGCTCAGTACGGCTCTTTTGATAACTTGCGTGATAACGGATATGACGTGGATGCTCCTTCAAGTTTTCAGCTGGATATATTAAGAGATGATTTAAAATCTCTCAGTGAAGGGCTAAATGTTAAAATCCCAATGTACCTTCCTAACGGAACCGGAATTTCCATGCCTCGTTCTCAGGATGTTGTATCAAGAAAGATTATTGTTGTCGAAGGTATTGCTACAATGTATGAGCAGGTTAAAGATATATTTGATGTAAAGATTTATGTAGAAACGGAAAATTCAATAAGGAGAGAGCGCTTCCTGAACCGTGCCTGCAAAGAGCGCAACCAGAGTGAGGAAAATGCGCTTAAGCACTGGGATTATATAACAAGCGCCGGTGAAAAGTATGTGAAACCGTTTAAAAATTCTGCAGATCTGGTCTTAAACGGTAATGCTGACCTGGAATATTTTTCTCAAATTTTAGAGTATATACATACTATTACTAATAACTTCCAGTAAAAATATTTATAAAACTTAACAAAATCAGTTTTTTTGCCATATTAAATTAAATATGCTAAAATAAAATTAAATTATTATAGTGAATTAATTAGAAAATTTTAATTAAATCCACTAAATAATTGATACTGAATTTGTTATATTTATATATAATCTAATTGTAATCGGTGGTGTACACAAAAGAAGAGAGAATGGAATAGAATACGGATATGATAAAAAATAGAAGTCTGTCTATAAAAAGAAAAATAAATGCCCTTTTGCTGCCGTTATTTCTGGTATTGCTGGTATTCAGTGCTGCAGGGTGCGGAAATACGGACAGTGAGGATTTGAGCAGTGCGTCAGAAACGCAGATTGATATTCCTGGAGACGCTCCGGGTGCGGCGCAGGATGCAGACTCCGGAGATTCGTCTGTAACAGTTGTTGATGATGACAGTACAGATTCAGGTAAAATGGTGGATGTCGCCCTGGAAAGTGTTGGCAGGGCTAATCCGTTTTTGCCGTCCAAGGAAGGTAAGCTTCTTGCAGATAAGGCGGGTCTGAATTTTGATTTGATGGAGCCTCCGGTTACACCGCAGCCGGATGAATATACGCAGAAGGTTATGGCAACCAAGATTTCCGGAATTATGTTTGATAAGGAAAATCCTTCTGCAATTTTGAATATAGAAGATACGGATTATCTTGTAAGATCAGGTGATGTTATAAACGGATATAAAATTCTGGCTATAAGCCCGTCAACCGTAACCGTTCAGTTAGGCCCTAATATCTATAAAGCCGGTGTCGGTGAAGTTGTGGATGACGGTGAACTTAATATGAATACTGTGCCAAATTTATCAAGTAAGTTTGGCGGGGCAAAGCAATAGTATTAAATGTAAAAAATAAGCAGGAGCAGCGATGAAAAATACAATTAAAAAACTTTCTACTTCAATGATGTTACTGGTATTTGTACTTTCAAATACCATAACAGCTTCAATGGCGTTTAGTTCTGAAGGATATGATGCCGACAGACCAATATTGAGAGGTTCTGCACCTTCAGTTCTTAATTTAAAAGGTGAAGTTAATATTACACAGAAAAATGTTCCGGTAAATTTAAGTCTGCGTGATTCTGATGTAAAACAGGTGTTGCGTATGTTTGCTGATAAAGCAGGCTTGAATATTATATTCAAAGGTGATATTAGCGGCAAGGTTACTATGGATCTTGTTAATATTCCTCTGAATTCGGCGTTTGATATGGTTCTGGAAACATCGGATTTGACTTATGTGCTTGAGGATAATACCCTCATTATTACAAAACCGGATGATTCTACCAGTATCGGAAAACAGGCAATGACTGTGCTTCCTGTTAAGTACGTCAGCGCAAAAGCTATTGCGGATTTCTTAAATAAAAATATTTACGGTATGAAAAAACCGGGATTGTCATCGCAAAACATCGCAACAACCAACCCTTCAACAAATGAATTGCTGATTTTCGGTTCGCAGAATGATGTTAAGATTGCCCAGAAAATAATTGATCAGTTTGATAAAAAACCTGTTACAACAGTATTCAGGGTAAACCATACTACTCCTGCAGAAATGTCTAATATGATATGCGAAATGCTTCTTCCAACATCAGGCATTAAAGGTGAAGGAAGTACCGGCGGTGCTGCAGGTATTATGACAGGTGCGGCTGCCAGCAGCGGCGGCGGGGACAGTGATATTGTACTCGGCGAGGGTACTGTTGCTTGTTCCGTTGCTGCAGAAGAAGGCGGCGGTGACGGTGAAGTCGCTCCGGTAGGACTCGGCGGTTTGTCTGTTGCATATTACACCCAGCTCGGTACTGTAAATATTATCGGCGGTTCGGAGCAGCAGGTTGATATGATCAGAGAATTTATTGAATTAAACGATAAGAAACAGCCGCAGGCTTATCTGGAATTTTCTATCATAGAACTTAGTGAGGACGGCTCTAAAAACTTTAGTAATGTGTGGAGCTTTAATTCAAAGCACTTTAGTATAAATGCAGACAGCCAGGGTAATACCAAGGTGTCACCGATATATGTAATGGGACCGACACAGCACTATGCGGGAGATTCTTCAAAACTTGTTTATACAATCCAATACTTATTACAAAATAATAAAGCAAGAACAATCTCTAACCCTCGTATCCTTGTAACAAACGGACAGCAGTCTACAATCGATATGACCGCAGACTATGTTAAAACTGTAACATCTCAGGTTGTACAGGGGTCTTTGAACGCAACAACCCAGAGAGATTATGAAATCGGTGAAGATGATGGTATTAAAATTGAAGTTACACCGTTCATAAGTCCTGACGGTTATGTATACCTGAACCTGAAACCGGATTACGCAATCATTGCTCAGCAGATTCAAACATTAAGTACAGATGAAACCGCTGCGGCTGAAGGTATTATGGATATTCAGGCTACACTGCTTCAGAGAAGAAACCTTGAATTGAAAAATGTTAGAATTAAAGATGGTGATACCCTTGTTGTCGCAGGTATGATGAGAGAAAATGAATCAAAAACCATCAACAAGGTTCCAATTCTCGGTGATCTTCCGGTAATCGGCTCACTTTTCAGAAGTACATCTTCAACAAGAGAAAAATCAGAGCTTGTTATTCTGATTACTCCGAAGATTTTAACTGACGGAAATGAAAATACTGTTAACAGAGATGCTTTATAAGAAGTAAAGAAAATAAACCGTAATGAATGAATTATTAAACAGATTAAAAAATAGTGTCAATAAGCAGATACTCAATAAGGTTGACAGAGCACTGTTGGAACAATATAAATTTGTTCCAATTAGTGTTAAGGATAAATTCCTTTTTGTTGCCATTGAAACAACATCTGATAAAGATGCTATTAACGGAAAACTACGTCAGTATTTTCCTTATCAGATAAAATTCATTCAGGTTCCGGGTAATGACCTATCACAGCTTATTTCGGATTTGCTCGGCAGTAACAGCGGCAGTGCTCAGGATGCTGTTCAGGCAAAGCTCGGGGAACTTCTAATTCAAAAAGGTTATATAACAGATGTTCAGCTGTTGCAGGCGCTGGCAGAAAGCAAACGTCAGAAAACGCCTATCGGTTCTATGCTGCTTAAACTCGGGTTTATTTCTCTTGAACAGTTAAAAGAAATTCTTCATATACAAACAGGTCTTGAAGTTGTTACGGAAGCCCAGCTTGCAACTCAATCAAAGTATATTGATTTATTACCCGAAGATTTTATTAAAAATAACCGGATTATTCCGGTGTCCTCCGATGGAAAGACGCTGCTTCTCGGTGTTGTAACTCCGGTCAAGCCTGATGTGTTAAAACAGATTATCTTTTTAACCGGTCAGAATCCTAAACAGTTGTTGATGACTCACTATGAGTTTGAAAACGCTCTGAATACGTTTTTCAGCCAGAGTAAAAAAGAAACACAGCAGATTATAAAGCAGATTGAAGAAGAAACTGAAACTTTTCAGGTGGAATCTTCTCTTGCAGATCTTGTTGACAGTGAACTTCAAGATTCAAGCGGTTCAATTGCAAAATTCGTTAACCAGATTATAACAACAGCGATTGATACAAAAGTTTCCGATATTCACATAGAGCCGCGTCTGACCGGTTATATAGTGAGATACAGAAAAGACGGTATGCTTTCTAAAGTTCTTGATATTCCGTCAAAAGTTGAAACCTCTGTAATTGCACGTTTTAAGGTTCTTTCAAGAATGAACATTGCAGAGCACAGGCGTCCGCAGGATGGTACTTTTTCAATAAAGTACAAGAACTGTTCTTATGACTTCCGTATTAACACCCTGCCTGTTGCCGGAAAGGAAAAGGTTTGTATCCGTATCTTAGCACCGGCGGTCAGCTTGAATGCTGATGATAAGGATATTAAACTTGTCGGCGGAACTCCTGAGGATATTGCAAAAATCAAAAATATGGTAACCTGTCCGAACGGTATTATTTTGACATCAGGGCCTACAGGTTCCGGTAAAACAACAACGCTTTATTCTGTCTTGAAAAGTTTGAACGATGAGGACGTTAATATTACAACAATTGAGGATCCGATAGAAATTAAACTTGAAGGGATTAACCAGTCGCAGATTAACGCGAAAGCGGGTATTACATTTGCTTCCTGTATGCGTGCGATATTAAGACAGGACCCTGATATTATCCTTGTCGGTGAAATCCGTGACTATGAAACACTTGAAATTGCTGTATCCGCTGCGTTAACAGGTCACCTTGTGTTAAGTACGGTTCACACAAACTCTGCTGCAGCAACCGTTACCCGTATGATTGAAATGGGGGCAAAAGATTACCTTGTAGCCTCTACTCTTTCCGGTGTAATTGCTCAGCGTCTTGTAAGAAAACTCTGCGATGACTGTAAAGAAGAATATTATCCTTCCTATGAGGAAGCAAGCCAGATTTCTGCAAATGAAGAAGAAATCCAAAAGCTGATGAAAACCCCGATATACAGAGCAAGGGGCTGCAACAAATGCGGTTTCTCCGGTTATGTAGGTCGTCTTGGCGTATATGAGATTATGACAATTAACAAGGAAATTAAAAAGTTAGTTGCGGACGGCGCCCATGATATTGAAATCGAAGAAGCTGCTGTCAGAAACGGCATGAGAACGCTGCATCAGTCATGTATGGGGCATATCCTTAGCGGTAAGACAACTATCAGTGAATTTGTCCGTGTTCTCGGTATTGTTAATGAATAGGTGAAAAATGGCAATTTATAACTACGTAGCACTAAGAAATAATAAAGATATAGTAAAAGGTAAAGTTGAAGCCGATGATTTGCGCGATGCCCGTGAAAAGGTCAGAAGCTTAGGTTTTTTGCCTACAAAGGTTTATGAAGAAAAGCTCGGAAGCGACAGCAAAAAAGAAGCTGCTGTTTCAGTAAAAGGCGGTCAGATGAAAACTCTCGGACTTTCCGAGAAGATGGAATTTACTTCTACTCTTCAAATTCTGGCTCAGTCCGGTATTCCGATGATTGAATCTTTGATGTTTATTGAAAACGACGCGGCAAAGCTAAAAATCAGACTTGTTGCAAAAGAGTTAAGACGCCAGATTATGGCAGGTGCGACGTTTGCGGATACAATTGCAAAATATCCAAACCAGTTTGGACAAATTTATATCGGTTTGTGTAAGGCCGGTGAAGATTCAGGTGAACTTGAAAAAACTTTAGGCCGATTGCTTGAACTTCTTACAAAGCAGGCAAATATTCGGGGTAAAGTTATCGGAACACTGATGTACCCTATGTTCGTTATTGTGCTGGCGGTTATTATCGTACTTGTCATGTTGATGTTCGTATTCCCTGTATTCAAAGATATGTTTGAAGGCATGGGTAAAGAACTTCCGTGGATTACGCAGACTTTGATGGATGCCGGTCTGTTTTTGAAAAAATTCTGGTATTTAGTGCCGTTTATTCTCGGTTCTGTTACAGCAACAATAATATTTCTGTTCAGATGGGAGCCGAGTAAGCGTAAAATTGACGATTTTACCCTGAAAGTTCCGGTACTGTCGGATTTGATGCAGTATTCAAACTTTGCAAACTTTGTTGCGGTTATGCAGGTTGCTTATGATGCGGGTGTTCCTATTGTTGAATGTTTGTATCTTTCAAACTTAACTCTAACAAACTTTACACTGAAAGAGAAGATTGAAAAGGCAACCGGTATGGTACAGCAGGGGCAGCACCTTTCAGTTGCATTGAGAACAACCGGTTCTGTGCCGAAGATGATTTTATTTATGATAGCAACCGGTGAGCAGTCAGGTCGTCTTGGGGATATGCTATTGCAGGCAACAAGATATATTGATAAAAAGCTTGACGATATTATTGATACAATGACCAAAATGATTGAGCCGTTAATGCTTATTGTAATTGGTTCTATCGTATTAACTCTGGCATTAGCATTATACCTGCCGCTGTTCGGTTCTTATATGTCATAGGAGCCGCGATGGAGCCGCAGAGCAGGAAGGTTTATGTAATTACAGGCGCAACCTCCGGTATCGGGAAAGCTTTGCTTGAGGAATTTTCTAAAGATTCGATAGTTTTTGCCGGTTACCGTAACGCAAAATACGAAGCTGAACTTTCGAAAATGCCTGATGTTATCCCGTTCTTTATTGACATGGAAAAGCCTTATACAATAAACGGGGCAGCGGAGTTTATAAAACACAAAACAGACAGGGTTGACGTTTTGATTAACGCTGCAGGCTGCGTTGTTGCAGGCGCTGTTGAACATATTGCCGCAAGCCGTATCAGAAAGCAGTTTGAGGTTAATACATTTTCACACCTTGAATTTACACAGAAACTTTTGCCGCTGTTGAAGGAGGGGCGGGTTATAAATATAAGTTCAATGGCAAGTTTCGGGATATTCCCTTTTGTTGCACCTTACTGTGCGTCCAAAAGAGCACTCGATATTCTGTTCAATTCTATGAGCCTTGAAATGCACAACGGGCCGGAATTTATTTCCGTGAAACCTGGTGTTATTGCAACTTCTCTGTGGGAAAAGTCGGTTGAATTAAACAAAAGCGCCCTTGAAAATGATGAAGAATATTCAAAAGAGATGCGTTATATGGAGGCAAATGCTCTAAAAAACGCTCAGAAAGGACTTCCTGTGGAGCGTGTTGTAAAACTTATTAAAAAAGTTTCAGCAATCAAAAATCCAAAGCCTTCTTATACAATCGGCGTTGATGCTTTTTGCGCGGAATTAATATCAAAGCTGTCGCAAAATGTTATAAATTTTCTTATAAAAACAGGGATGAAGAAAAAGTTCGGTTAAGTTCTCTTTTTGAGGTAAATGTCATAACCGAGAATGTCTGTAATTTCGGCAAGTTCAGACACCCGGAAGGTTTTGTTGCGGAGTTTGTTGCCTAAATTCCTAATGCTGTCGTGTTTTCCGTATTTGAGATTAACTTCTTCTTTAAGTTTAAGCATTGTAATACCCTGAATTGCTGCCAGAAATTTAATCTGTTCCTTCAGGTTTTGGGTTTCAAGCGGATATTCTGTGTTCATCCTCTAATGATACTATTTAATGTTATAATCTCAAAATGATTGACTTAGTACATTATATAGTGTATAATAGAATTAAACAATGCGTTTTATTTAATTTGGAGGATTTTTATGAAACGTTTCAACGGATTTACTTTGGCTGAAGTTCTGATTACGCTGGGAATTATTGGTGTGGTTGCTGCGATGACGCTTCCTTCAATAATGCAAAAGCAGGAGAGAATTTCGACAGTAACATCCTTGAAAAAGTTTTACAGTGCTTTCCAGAATGCGATTAATCTATCACAGATTGATCACGGGCCTTATCAGAACTGGGATACAAGTATGAATTACAATGATACTGAGGCATTGTATAAATGGTTTGATGAATATATTCTCCAATATATGAAAGTGCTGGTTAATTGTAATAAAGATAATAATAAAGCTTGTTTTAAGAATTATACCTATACCTATACTGGAAGTGGCGGAAGTTCAGATATAAGTTCAGCTAATCTGGCTAAAACTCATATAATGTATATTTTTCAGGACGGAAGTTCTGTTGTCGCAATTACCGGAGGAAGTGAAGATAATGGAAGCAGAGGTTTTCATATAAGATTTGATACAAACGGACATAAAAAGCCTAATTTTATGGGAAAAGATGTTTTTTCATTTCGATATAAAAATGGTAAAATTTACTGTGATGATCATAAAAACGTTACAGGTGGTAGTGTAGCCGCATCTGATCCAAGAGATACATTGCTGGATGCGTGTAAGAATAATCCGCAGGCATGTACCTGTTTAATAATGCACGACGGCTGGCAGATAAAAGAGGATTACCCGTGGTAGTTTCGCAAATGAAGAATGAGTGATAACACAAAATTTATAATCGGCAGGTTTGTGTTTTTTTTTCAACACGCTCCCGCCCTGCTCCCGCTATCGTTTCAAAAACAAACATAAACCGGCCGGAGTAAGCTTTTGAAATATGTTAGTTGAATTAAAGAATGCAGAAGGGGCAGAAGTTGTCTGCCTTTATGTGTTCCGAATAGTCGTGTTGAGAGTGGTTATTTTTAAATATCAAACTGCCCGTAATAGTGATTACAAAAATTCTTCTTCATGCTAGAGTAAAAATGCTGGCGGAATTCAAACTGTATAAATCCGCCTCACGGAGAACACCTATGAATAAAAAAATAGCTTTAGTAAACCACGGATGTGCAAAAAATCTTGTTGATTCCGAACTTATGCTCGGACTTCTTGCCGAAAAAGGGTATGAAATTACACTTGATGATAACGATGCCGATGCTGTCATCGTGAATACCTGTTCATTTATTCATGATGCCGAGCAGGAGTCCGTTCAATCAATTCTGCAGATGGTGAATGACGGCAAAAAGGTTATTGTGACAGGCTGCCTGCCTCAGAAGCATAAAAACGAACTTAAAGAAGCCATTCCGGAAGTTTGCGCTATGATTGGCACTTCCGACTTAAAAGAAATTGTTTCCGTTGTTGAACAGGTTTTGAATAAGCAGAATGACGAATATGTTGCAAAAATTTCCGAAAAACCGGAGTACATTTATCCGGAAAACGTCAAGCGCCAGCAGATTACAATGGGTGCAAGCTCCTATATAAAAGTTGCCGACGGCTGCAACTATCACTGCGGGTACTGTATTATTCCGCAATTGCGAGGGGCATATCATTCCAGAACAATCGAGCATGTTGTAGAAGAAGCAAATGAACTTGTTGCAAAAGGGGTTACGGAAATCGTTCTTATTGCGCAGGATACTACAAGCTACGGTATTGATATTTACGGCAAACCCTCCCTTGCAAAGCTCCTTGAAGAACTGAATAAAATTGAAGGACTCGGGTGGATAAGGATTATGTATGCTTACCCGTCGCAGATGAACGATGAACTTATCCACGCAATCGCAACGCTTGATAAAGTTGTCAAATATATTGATATTCCGCTCCAGCATTACGATAAGGAAATTCTTGAGGCAATGCGCCGTCCGGCATTTGATTATGATATTTTAATTAAAAAATTAAGGGATAAAATCCCGGGCGTTGCAATCCGTACGGCATTTATCGTGGGTTATCCCGGTGAAACAGATGAACAGTTCAACAGGCTTTATGAATTCGTAAAACGGGCACGTTTTGACAGAATGGGGGTTTTTGAATATTCCAGAGAAAAGAATACAACCTCTTATGCCATGGAACATCAGGTTCCGAAAAAACTCAAGCACAAACGTTATAAGGAACTCATGGCGCTGCAGCAGCAAATTTCTTATGAAATAAACCAGACATATATAGGGAAAACTCTTCCCTGCATTGTTGAAGGAATTACGGATGATGGAGTTGTCATAATGCGCTCACAGCATGATGCCCCTGAAATTGACGGACTTGTTTACGCAAAATGCAGCCGGCCTGTTGTTCCGGGTGATATTGAAAATGTACTGATTGACAATGCTGATGAATATGACCTTTTCGGGGTAATTCCCGATTAGCAGGCAGCTTAAAAGGCGATAAGAGTGACAAAAATGTGAAGAGTGAGGGGGGAAGGGTTCAACAAAGTTGAAAAGTTGAAAAGGTGAAGGGGTGAACGGTTTGACATTAGACAGATAAGTATAGGTCGGATTTACAAATCCGACGAAATTTTGTTTTGCCACCGTAACAGTAGTATTAATTTTCTCAACACGCTCCCGCTCTGCTCCCGCTATCGTTTCGAAAACAAATACTACTGTTCCTTACACCCATTCAACTGTTCATCTTTTCAACTTTGTCGGTGAGGTAGGTCAAGCATACCTGTCCGGGAAAAAATAAATGTAGGCCGGATTTACTAATTCGACAGGAACGTAAAAGACGCTAAGACGATAGGTCCGACAAAATGTGCCAAGAAAAATCCATTGTAAACTTGATGACTAATTTGAAAATTTAGTGTAGAATTATTCCAAAAGGTTAATGATGGAATTTGTAAGTAATTCGGAAGAAGAAAAAAGGCAGTTGACGGCAATCTTCAAAGATATGCTGAAGTACTCTCCTTCCAAAATTTGCGGTACGGCAGGCAATGCCATTATTGTTCCTGTTTACACCAGCCTTTTGCCTCCTGAACAGTACGGACTGTATTCGCTTTCTATCGCATTGCTTTCATTTTTGTGCATAATTTTTTCTGACTGGGTAGGGCTTTCCGGCTTAAGATTTTTCAGGCAGCACCAGCTTGCCCAGGATTTGCCGCGCTATCTGTCGGTTCTGGTATCTATTCTTGCAATAAATATTGCGGCAATGTTTGTGCTTGCCTTTGTGTTTCAGGATAATTTTTATTCGTTTTTTCATATTGAAGCCAAATACTTTATTGCTATTTTATTTTTGATTATTCCTGTTGCAATAAGGGCACTGCTGTTTCAGCTTTTAAGGGCGCAGCTGAGGTCGGTTGCATTTACTTTTTCAACAATACTTAACCAGATAATGACAATCGGACTTTCTGTATTTTTTATAAAAGTATTCCACATGGGGGCACTTGCACTGCTGCTCGGTATGGGAATTTCCATTTCGCTGATTGATGTTCTGCTGATTTATCAGAGTAATATTCTTGCTTATTTTAGAATTCCAAAACTTCATATAAAGGTCTTGCTGCCTATTTTTGTTTACGGCATGCCGATTGCTGCCACCTCTTTGTCTGCATGGATTATCAACCAGAGTAACAAGTTTATTATGAACAATATAAGCGGTTTTACGGATGTAGGCTATGTTGGTGTGGCTTACGGCGTAACACTGCCTCTTTTGCTGACGGTTTTTTCTATAATAACAGTTGCCGCGATTCCACGTATAATAAGAATGTATGAAGAAAATATTGACGTAAGACCGATAATTTCACGTTTTACAGGGTATTATATACTGATTTCCATGCCGGTAATTACCGTCATGTCGCTCTACGCATCTGATTTTGTCGGAATGCTGGCAGACGAAAAGTTCCATGAGGCATATAGAATTATACCTTACTTTGCGTTTGGAACATTCTTTATGGGACTTACGGATTACACCACACTGCAGTACCATCTTGCGAATAAAACTTACATAGAATTTATAATAAAACTTTTCTCCGGAATAGTCGGGATAGCCCTGAACATAATATTAATCCCTAAAGTCGGTCTGGAAGGTGTTGGTATGGCCACTCTGGGCGCAAACTTTTTGTACTTTTTCCTTAGTGTTGTGATTGTTTTGCCTAATTTAGGTCTGCTATATCCTTACAGAATACTTTTGAGCATGCTTTTTGCTTTTATTCCTATGGGTGCTATGTATCAAATAATACATAATATGATATATATTCCGGCTATATTTCAAATGTGTTTGCTGATGGGTATATTTTACGCCTCTTATTATGTCGTGCGCTGCGCTTTCTTCCAAAAGTCACAGCAATAATTTTTGTAACAATTTTTAACAAAATAGCAATTATTTTTCTTTTTAAACGTTTATTTAATTATGAAATGTATTTTGTGCTTATAAAAACATGTTAAGGAATATGAAAAAATTGACAAAAACGTTGGATATTTAAAGTATATCTGCTAAAATAAAAGTATAAAATATATTGAAATAACAAGCCGAATTAAGAAAAAAATCAAAAAATGTATTTGAAAGGAAGTTAATATGGCACGCATCACCTCTAAGAAAAGAAGAATACTGGTTTCTTTGTTGTCACTTTCAATGATGGCTCAGCAAACCCTTGTTCCGATGGCGGCTGTAGCAAGCAGTATTACAGGCGCAGGTGCTGTTCACGGTGATAGTATAACAACCGGTGCTAATGGCGGGGATATATATAATCTGGCTCCGTCTGCCCATAACGGTGATATTGGTTACAGACAGTATAAAAACTTTAACCTTTCAGAAGGCGATGTTGCAAACTTAATTTTCAAATACGGTTCGGAAAATATTTCAAAATTTGTAAACTTTGTTGATAATACAGTTAATATCAACGGTATAGTAAACACAATGAGAGATGGAAATTTTTATGACGGCAAGGCGGTATTCATCTCTCCAAACGGTATGGTCGTCGGAGCCAGCGGCGTATTGAACGTTGGTTCGCTTTCTGTTTTGACTCCGACACAGGAACAGTATACTAAATTTAAAGGCAATATGTACACTAACGCACCTATTCTGTCCGCCGAAGGCACTCCTGAATTCAATGCACTTATGACAGATAAAGGTACAGGTACAATTGAAATTAACGGTAAAATTGTAGCCAGAGATACAATTCATCTGGCTGCTGCCGATGTAAACGTAAATTCCGGTGCTAATTTGATGGCAGGGGTTAAAAACTCTGATGTGTTATCATCTAATGCTCAGGCAGATGCGCTTTTCCAGAAACTGGTGAATACAGATGCAATGATTGTCGGGAACCAGTTCCAGAATAATAACGGAAATATTGAGATTACATCATACGGCAGCAACGGCGGTGTTAAAATAGCATCAAACAGTGTGGTTAAGAACTTTGGAGCAGGCAATACAAATATTACAAGCGAAGGCTCAAAAGGTATTACTATTGCAAGCGGTACAGTTAACTCCAGAGGTGAAACAAATATTACAAGCGAAAAGGGCGGCATTGATATTAGCGGCTCTATTCGCAATGCAAACGGCGAATTAAATATCACAAGTAATGACGGCGGTATAAATGTTACCGATTCGGGATGGGTAAATAATATTAACGGTGATACAAATATCACCAGCAGAGGATCCGGCGGAATTGTAGTAAACAATTATATCAGAACTCAAAACGGTGATACAACTTTAACAAACAGCGGTACCAACGGTATTGAAATTGAGTCAGGTCAGGTAGAAGCTACAAACGGCGACTTAACAATTGATAACTCGGCATCAGGCGGTATTTTTATCGGTGAGTTTGAGGAAAACACAAATAATGCTGTTTCCAACAAAAACGGTAAACTCACAATTAATAACTCCGGTGCTGACGGTATCACAATTGAAGGTCATGTTTATTCAGACGGGGCGAATTCATCAATTACCAATACAAAAGGTGCTTTGAATATCGAAAGCTCCGGTCTTGTTAAAAATAATACAAACAAATTAACAATGACCAACTCGGGTACAGGCGGTATTAATGTTGAAGGGCTTGTAAAAGCTAACGGTGTTGATATTAACAGCACAAATTCCAATGTGGTAATCGGTGATAATACATCAAATGATAATTACATTTCCTCTAACGGTGATGTAAATATCAAGATTACAAACGGCAATCTGCTTAACAAAGGCGTTGTTAAAACTCTTGTTAAAACAACAGGCGGCGGCGATCTGAATATTAACGTAAAAGACGGTACAATCGGTACTGATTCTACAAACTTTGCAGGTGTAGGCCCTAATGCCAGAGATTTGACAAAGTCAATTAACGCAAATGTTGACGGAACTTATACAGCGGTAACAACAAGACAGAACAAGGCAAATGACCTTGTGATTAATCTGGCTGCTCTGAATTCCGACATGAATTTGAACTATGTAAACGCTGACGGTAAAGCAATTCTTCTTGCTGATTCAACTGTGAAAGGTCAGACATCCTATGACATTCTGAACGCTTCAACAGATTCCTCTAAAGCAAACGTTCAGGGTAAAGGTATTTCAATGATTGCCAGCGGAAATATCGGTACTGAAAATAATAAAGTTACATTTAATCAGACTGCCGGTAAATTTAATATGGCTGGTTATGATATTTCTGACAGCGGTAATCTTACTTACAAGCCAAATTCAAGCTATACCGTTAATATGTTAACCAAAAACGGTGATATTAATGTTAAAGGTCAGAGTGATGCCTATGATACTAATGTCGGCACTATGATTTCAAGAAACGGTACAATTAATGCGGAATTCTCAGGCAATACTTACATTGATGAAATTAACGCCAAAGAAAAGCTTAACCTTGTAACCCGCGGTGCTGAAATGTACATCAACAATCTAGGACAAACTCCGAAAACTCCGGTGGACTATTATGGTTCTAACGGAAATATTGTTGCTGAGAGCGCTGATATTAAGGTTCTTGATATTAACCCGAATACAAGGGTTGATGAAGAAGTTATCAACGGTGTTCACCACTGGGCAGATTCTCACCTTGTTATTAAAAACGGACAGGTTTCAGGCAACAAGGAGCAGGGTAAACAGGATTTAACTCTTACTGCAGATAACGTTTATGCCGGCGGTTATCGTTTCTATATGGGTAAAGACAGAAACGAAGACGGCAAAACTTACTGGGTATATGATGACAGAACCTCTATGACAAAACCTGACGGTTCAACTCTTACAATCAGAGCAAATGCTGTAAGACCGGATGATGTTTCAGGTATTGGCAGAGATGTTAATGAAAGAAATTACTACGAAGGCGGCAGCGTTCAGGAAGATAAACCGGGATATGTTGATGAAGATGACGACCACCTAATAGTTCCGGAAGAAGATGATGATTCGGATTCTGATGCTGACACAGACGCCGACAGTGACGCCGACTCCGATGCCGACAGCGATGCGGATAGCGACGCAGATAGTGACGCAGATAGTGACGCAGATAGTGACGCAGATGCCGATGCGGACAGTGACGCCGACTCCGATGCAGATAGCGATGCCGACAGTGACGCAGATAGTGACGCTGATGCGGATTCCGATGCAGATAGTGATGCGGACAGTGACGCGGATAGTGACGCAGATGCAGATTCTGATGCAGATAGCGATGCTGATAGTGACGCGGATAGTGACGCCGATGCAGACGCAGACGCCGATGCCGATAATGATATGGATAGTGATGCGGATGCCGATGCGGATAGTGACGCTGATGCCGATGCAGATTCGGATGCAGATAGCGACGCAGACGCGGATAGTGATGCAGATGCGGATGCAGATAGTGATGCCGACAGTGATGCAGATAGTGACGCAGACTCTGATGCGGATAGCGATGCTGATAGTGACGCCGATAGTGATGCGGATGCTGATGCTGATGCAGATACAGACGCCGATAGTGATGCGGACAGTGATGCAGATAGTGACGCCGATGCCGATGCGGACGCCGATGCCGATAATGATATGGATAGTGATGCTGATGCGGACGCCGATGCCGATGCGGATAGCGATGCTGATAATGATGCGGACAGTGATGCCGACGCCGATGCGGATGCTGATGCCGATGCGGATAGTGATGCGGACGCCGATGCCGATGCTGATGCGGATGCCGACGCCGATGCGGATGCTGATGCCGATAGTGACGCTGATGCGGACAGTGATGCGGATGCCGACGCCGATGCTGATGCCGACGCGGACAGTGACGCTGATGCGGACGCAGATATGGATGCGGATAGTGATGCAGACGCAGATGCTGATGCCGATAGTGATGCGGATAACGACGCAGATAGTGACGCCGATGCGGATGCCGACGCCGATGCAGATGCTGATGCCGATGCTGATGCGGATAGTGACGCCGATAGTGATGCTGATGCCGATGCCGATGCGGACGCTGACGCGGACAGCGATGCGGATAGTGATGCCGATGCCGATGCGGACGCCGATGCCGATGCGGACGCCGATGCAGACGCTGATGCAGATATGGATGCTGATAGTGACGCCGATGCCGACGCTGATGCAGATACTGATGCTGATAATGATGCGGACGCCGATGCCGATGCGGACGCCGACGCTGATGCCGATGCCGATAGTGACGCAGACGCAGATAGTGACGCAGATAGCGACGCAGACGCCGATGCCGATAGTGATGCAGACGCAGATAACGATGCGGATAGTGATGCAGACGCAGACGCAGACGCCGATATAGACGCAGACGCCGATGCCGATGCCGACGCAGATGCTGATGCCGATATGGACGCAGACGCTGATGCCGATGCGGACGCTGATGTCGATACAGATGCCGATACCGACGCGGATGCCGACGCAGACGCTGATGTCGATACTGACGCCGATGCAGACAGTGACGCGGATATAGATACCGACGCCGACGCTGATGCTGATATAGATGCTGACGCTGATGCGGATGCGGATATGGATACCGATGCAGATGCCGATGCCGACGCAGACACCGATGCCGATGATGATTTGTACGAAAAGAATGATGATTACAAAACTTACATTCAGAGAAAAGATGTTTCTGATAATATTCCGACTATTGATAAACGTCAGTACATAAGATTTGATGTGGCTCGTACAGATAAGCCGGTTGAATTGATTAACAACGATAACGGAAGAATTTCAGGTCTTGTTGATATATCAAGAGGCGGGGTTGCCGTTAAACACAACAATCAGCTGAAAGCAGGAGATGTTGTTCCTATCGAAATTTCATACGGAGATCTTGATATTGCTGCTGATGTAAAAATAATATCCGCAACATCAACAAGGGCGGGTGCAGAGTTTGTAAACCTTGATGAGGCAACTGCTAACAAGCTCCTCTATCTTAACCTTCTGCTTGATACACCGACAGGTATCTCGTTTAATCAATAAATAACATACTAAAAAAGTTAAAAGACCGGGCATTAAAAAACCGGTCTTTTAATATGTAATTATTATGCTCTGCGTCTTAGAAGTTTATTTGTTCTTTCAAGCATTTCGTAATTTACTGAGTAATTCGGGATAGTGTAGCCGCCCTGTTTCCTTCCGGCCTGCTGGGTGCCCTGCTTCTGTCCCATTTTTGCGCCAAGTGTTGAAAGCCCTTTGCCGACTTTTGTTGCATTATCAAAAGAAGAGGTTTTGCCTTTGATAGGGTTTGTCATAGAACCTGTTGCTGCAGCAAGACGGTTTGAGCGCTGCTCTGAAAGGCTTGAATTAAATGAGTTGTTAATCGCCTTTCTGGTGCTTTTTTCAGTAATCTTTTTGCCGGATTGTGCAAGATTATTTAAGCCCGCTTCTTTAGCCTGATTAAATGTGTTTTGAACATTGCCGAATGTTCCTTTAGCAGTTCCGATAGCCTCTCCGACGGTGTCTTTATCTTTAACCTGATTTAAGAGTTCTTTGCCGTCAACCTGACCGTTCTGCATCTGTCCTAAAAGTTCTTCTTTCATGCCGGCTGCAGCCTGTTTCTTTGTCATGCCGCCCAATTCTCCGCTCTTTTCAAGTTCGGCCGCAGCCTGTTTAGCTGCTGTCCCGGCTGCAAGCTGGTCTTGTGCATTCTTAACCTGTTCGTCAACAGCTTTGAAGCTCTTGTCTAACTCTTTGGTGCCTTTGGCTGCTGATGCTCCGGATTGAATTGCGCTTCCTGCACTCTGTAATGCGGCTGCAAAGTTGCCGTTTGCAGCATGGCAGGCTGCTTTTGTTACGTTGGCTGCTGCGGAACCGTAATTGCCGACTAATTCAACAACAGTTCCGGCTTTTTCTGTAAATCCGCCGGCTGAAATCAATGCAGCACCTGCGGCGGCGGTGAACGGGTTAGAAGTCATTGCCTGACCGGCAATAATCATACCTTTACCAACTTTTTTGGTAATGCTTCCGACCTGTGATACTGTCTGGCTTATGTCGTCAATTTTTTCTGCAACTTTTAATACTTTATCTGAAGCTTTCTGGTTGTCTTCAATACCTTTTTCAAGTTTCAGGTAATATTTTGATTGCGACATTGTAACACGGTTCATAGTTGCAATTCTTTTGCTGGTTGCTGTCTGAAGTTTTTGGATATTTGCACGACTTTCAACCATAGAGTCAGCAGTAGTCCCTATTTGCTGAGATAGTTCCTGCATACGTTTTGCATCTCCGCCGGAAGATTGCAGACTTTCCAGTTCCCGCTGCATGTCTGTAACTTGCTGGCTCTTTTCTTCCATTGCTTTTATTTCTTTTTGAATTTGTTTTTCACTTTCCTGAACTTCTTTTGTATCTTTTTGCATCTGTTTGTTAAATTTCTTTTCAGACTTAACAAGTTCTTTGTTCAACTTGACAGAACTTTTGGAAAGTTTATTCATTTCTTTTGTATTTGCTTCTGTCTGGGTAGTTTGTTTTTCAACACTTCCTGCATCAGCCTCGGCATCTGAAGCCATAGCTTTACCTTCGGATGCACTTACGTTTTTGCCGTCAATTTCTTTTGAATTGCCTGTTGATTTAGATGCGCTTGATTTTGTAGTGCCCTGACCTCGGCCTATGCTTTTCAGGTTATTCATTGAATCCTGAAATTCCTGTTCTGCAACTTCTGATTTCTTTTCGTTAAGTTTGTTCAGTTTTATCTTTGCACGCATTTTTTCAAAAAAATTCATGCTCTGCATGTCGTTTTCCAGATCGGAAATTGCATTTCGTATTTCTTTTGTTGTTTTTAAGCTATCAATATCCTCATAGGATTTTTGTGCGTCGTTAAGTTTATCCATATTAGAGGATGTTGTGGTTTTGGCACTTGTAGTTGTAGAAGTTTTGTTTGTTGTATTCGGAGCCGGAGCATTGAAAACTGAGCCGGACATTGTCATATACGCCGGTTTTTGGGCATCAGCAGTCTTGACGCCTTTTTTTGCCATGGCGAGTTTGACTAAATCAGCCTTATTCAGATTGTTTACGTTGTTAATACTCAATATAAAGCTCTCCGAATCTTTTTACTCTCTAAATATATAAAGTTTCCTGTGAAAGCCTGATTTCAACATGTTTGAAGTTTGTTACATTTGTTAATATATAAATTTGCGTTAAATTTTTATTTTTGATAGAATTTGTTCATAGATAATTCTGAAATAGATTCGGGATAAAATTCGTTTGTAAGTTAGTTTTAAGGGAGATATAAAATATGAAATTAATGGAAGGCAAAAAAGGGGTTATTTTCGGAGTTTCCAACACTCACGGTATTGCATACGGCGTTGCAAAACAGCTTTATGAAGCCGGTGCTGATATTGCATTCACATACGCCGGTGAAGCTATGGAAAAACGTGTAAGACCTATTGCTGAAGAAATGGGCGCAAAAATTATCATGAGTTGCGACGTTACAAAGGAAGATGAAGTTGAAGCAGTATTCAAAGAATGTGAAAGAGTTTACGGGAAAATTGATTTTGTCGTTCATGCGGTTGCTTTTGCTGCCAAAGAAGATTTGCAGGGCAGATTTATTGACACTTCCCGTGCTGGCTGGGATCTTGCGATGGGAGTAAGCGCATACTCGTTAATTTCTCTTTGCAGGCATGCAGAACCTATAATGAATGAAGGCGGTTCAATATTTGCTCTTACTTATCTGGGTTCTGAGTATGTTGTTGCGAACTACAATGTAATGGGTGTTGCGAAAGCCGCGCTGGAATCTTCAATGAGGTATCTTGCAGCTGACCTTGGCAAAAAAGGTATCAGAGTTAACTGTATTTCTGCAGGTGCTGTTAAAACTCTTGCAGCAAAAGGAATTTCAGGCTTTGATAAAATGCTTAAAGCTGCTGTTGCAAAAGCTCCTCTCGGAAGAAATGTTTCACTGGAAGATGTCGGCAAAGCAGGTTTGTATTTAGCTTCAGACCTGTCAACAGGTACAACAGGTCATATACTTTATGTAGACTGCGGGTGCCATTCGGTGTATGCTTCACTTGAAGAAATGGAAATTATTGCTAATTCTATTCCGAAAGCATAGTCTTTCCGGTTTAATAATAAAAAGGAATCCGTTTCAGGGTTCCTTTTTTTATTGTGACTGCTCTGCATAAATTGTTAGAATTTTTCGTAATTTGCGTTTATTGTAATATTTTTTGTCAACAAACGTATATGTCTTTGCCTTTGTATTAATGATAAAGAGTGCCGGTTCATCTTCCACATTGAATAATCGTGCAAAATCCTGATTTTCCTGATATTTTGTATTGAGCGCGCAAAAATTGTACTTACCTTTAAATTCTTCATAGACCATTTTGCCTATAGGGGCAAGCCTTACGAGTGAAAAAAGATTCTCAGAGTTTGCAAACACAAGCAAAAAGGGCAAATCCTGATTAAGCGCCTGCCAGTAAGGCATTCCAAGCTGCGATTTGTTAAGGTATGAGGTTATTTCTTCCTGAGAAATGTCCGCAGGAACTCCTGTCGGTATCTCAAACGCTCCGGCTGCCGGCGTCATAAACAAAAGTGTAAAAATTAAAAAAATCTTTTTCATAATTTTATAATATACAGAAATTTTCTATAATTCAATTAATGTAAAATCTTGACCGAGGTTTGTTTCGAGTTCTTTTACGATTTGTGATGCGGGAATATTGAGCCCCTGCGCCATTCTCAACAGTGTGCTCAGCTGCGGGTCTTTGATACCTTTTTCTAAGTCTGCCCACATGGACTTTGTCATTCCTATTTCTGCAGAGATAAGGCTTATTGATTTGTTGGATTTCTGTCTGTATTTCTTTATTATTGAGCCTATTTCCTGTTTATATTTTGATTTATTTTCTTCAAAAATTTCTTGCATTTTTTTAATTTTAGTGCTAAATTAAGAACAAATTGTGCTAATATTAGAACAGAAGGAAAGGAGTTTTGATGAAAAATAACGGGTTTACGCTGGCGGAAGTGCTGGTAACTCTGGGGATAATCGGGATAGTTGCGGCAATGACTTTGCCGGCACTGGTAAACAAGTATCAGGAAGCTGCTTTGAAAAGTCAGTTTAAAAAGGTTTATTCTATGCTCTCGCAGTCTTTGAAGCAGATGGAGGTTAACAATGGCGGCTCCCCTCTGCAGTGTTTCCTCTGGCCCCAGTCAAAGTATAAAGGACTTGCCTGTCTTGCTTATGATGAGAACGGTAATTGTAAGCAGTGGCAGTCTGGTTCTGCTGACCATTACGGATATACTGATGACTGTGGTATTTTTCAGCAGGAATTTGAGCATACAATTAAAATCATTAAGGTATGCGAAAATAATGCTTTAAAAAACGGCTGTATACCGGAATACAGCGGTGTTGATACAATTAAAAAGCAGAATAATGAAGATATGTCTGATGTAGATGTTAATAAAGCAACAGCCGCTGCTTCCTGGTGGCGGAAAAGTGCAATTGAAAAAGACCGGAAAGCTTACGTATTGTCTGACGGAACTATATTGCTTATGAGCGGCTGGAGTGGTATGAGAATTTTTGCGGTTGACGTTAACGGAATGAAAAAGCCTAATAAGTGGGGGTATGACCTTTTTGTTCTGTCGGTCGTTTCGGATAACGGAAGTTCTTTAAATTTGATACCATCTTACATTATCAATCCGGTTGAAAAAGGCGGCAAAACCGCAAAGCAGATGTTAACGGAATAAGCAAGAGTGGGCATATCTGTTTAATTCTACCTGCTGTAGACCTCGCCTAAAAAATCCGTCCAGTAATCTTTTCCTTCTTCTGTCGGGTGAGTATTTGTGAGAGCATAATAAGCACAGGAAGTATTTTTAGTCATAGCTGATGTAGTATTTGAACAGTATGCTGCACCTATATTATTAAAATTGCCGCAGGTTCCATTATTAGAATTACAGGCTGTAGGATTGTTTTTGTGTTCTTGACCTACCGGAATTACTGTTCCACCTGTAGTGAATATAAACATAAAATAGTCGATTCCATATCTGTTAGGGCCCTTTTTACCATTTACGTCAACACAGATTACAGGGCCGTTCTGACCTGGTTTTGGGGCATCATTTAAAATAAACAAAGCTCCGGATAAGTTATTTACGAAGGCGGAATTATCGCACATGAAGGAAGAATTTTTGCCTGAATTGTTTGCTCCGCCTGAAAAACTGCTCCCGTTCAAATTATTCATATTATACCACGGGATAAAATTACCGTCACCATCATCGGTTCCTTGACCGCCTGATGTCAAATTTTTTGAACCTTTATAATAAGCAAATATTTTGTTTGCAATAGCAGGTTTTATACTTTCTCCTCCGCTAACAGAACCGTTTTCCTGCGCAGTGTACTCTGAAACTGAAATTCCATAATGAGCCTTAAATAATCCTGCAACCTGATTTAATTCGGAATATGTTTTTAAAAAGGCTGTGTGAAGTTCTTTGTTTCTTGTCTTATTTATCAAAGCCGGCATTGTCATTGCAGATACAACTCCTATTATTCCTAGTGTTATAAGAACTTCTGCCAGCGTGAATGCCATTTTTGTGTAGTCTGCCGTATTTTGTTGAAATTTTCCTTTCATCATCCCTCCTTATTTAAAGGAATAATATCATTATAAATCTTTTAAGTCAATATATAATACTACATTATATAGTATTATATATTGTTTATGGAGTAATAAAATACTCATATTATTAATTTATGGATGATAACGAATTGTTTTCCAGAATTGCTTTAAATGTACGTGTAGAGCGTACAATAAAGCGGTTAACGCAGGCACAGCTGGCCGAGCTTATTGATGTACATGAAAAATATATAGGTAAAATTGAAGCCGGTAAGCAGAATATAACAGTAAAAACCCTGAATAAGCTTGCAAATGCTTTGAATATTGATGTTTGCAGGCTGTTAGAAGAAAAAAACTAATAATTAAGCGGATTTAAGGGATATTAAAAAACAGGCGCAGCCGAACGCGGCTGCGCCTGTTACTTTGGTGAAGTGTAAGAACATTTAACCAGTTTTATTTTGGATTTATATTCCTTTATTTTGCGTTGAGTGATTTTGTTATGAACAGTTGATGAATTTGTATAGTAAGGATGTTTAACGTAAGGCACTGGTGTCGGGTATGAGAAGAAATTAACATTACGGAACAGGCCGGAGTGTTAAGAAATTGTCATAAATTTTAAAATGTAACGAAATGTAAATTTAAATTTTAAATAGGCTGAAACCATTGTATAATCTGCTATATGATATGATATGATATGATATGGAGGGGGCGTGTAAATTGTTCGGGGCAATAATACTTTATTGATTCATAAGTGAAACACGAGTGAAGTAAAAGAGATGCGCAAACCAGAATGGTTAAGTCTCAGAAAGGAAAGTATTATGACTATTGACCCAACAAAACAGCTGGCAGGCCCTTCTGCAGCTCAAGGAAGTTTATCTGCACAGCAGGTTCGCGGTAAAAAGCCGGCTGATGCTGCTGAAATCGGCAAAGCTCTGACAAAAAATGGCACAGCTGCTGCTAAAAATACCGGAAATATGCCGGAAACTCCGGGAGAAAAGACCGGCGGTCTTATTTTTTCAAAAGGCGCAATGAAAAAGCTTGAAACAAAAGCAGAGCGCTACAAGGATAAAGATGGTGTTTTTCAAACTAAAGTTGTTTACAAAGCAACTTTAACAGACGGTACTGTCGTTGAATATGAAAAACAACCTCCCCTAAAAGGTGAAAATGGTGCTTATCAACAGCCTCAAATCCGTAAAAATAAAGACGGTTCATTTGACTTTGAAGGCTTGCAGCATGCAGTAATTTCTGATACTGCCAAAAATGACAAATACAATATTATAGGCTGTAATGATGTTGTACTTAAAGCCAATGAAGGTAATGATAAAGATGTAATTGACAATGCAAATTTGCGCTTAAGCGATGGAACAATTATAAAAAATTCTGATGTCTGGGTCGGGTATAATAAAGGTGATGAGGTTGCGGATTTGTATTCAAAGACTTCTTCCGGAAATACCCCTCAAACAAAATCACATGATGGCGTAATGTCGCTTCAGAGCATAATGCTTACTGACCATTTAGGGACTTCAGAACTAACAGTTGTTCCCGGAATGCGCGAAGTTGAATATTTAGAAAATAAACGTCAACGTGTAACTGAGACTACAGAGCAATCAACAGTATCTGCAACCTATTCTCATGATGGTATAAAGCTTAGAGAAGATTATCTAAATGCGACAGAACAGGTGCTTGCAGACGGCTACAAAATAAAAACCTCGCCGGATGGCAAAAACCAGTGGTTCTATACTCCTGACGGCAAAGCAATTTCTAAAGAAGAATTTAGAAACAGAGGTTTAGAGTAATACATTTTTTATATTTTTAAACAGGCAAAATTTTACGGATTTTGCCTGTTTTTTTGTTTAATATATATTTTTTTGTGCTATTCTGTTGTTAGAGAGGTATAAGTAAAAAGGATTTGAAATGACAGAAACTGCAATAAAAATTGACGATTTGCCTACGGTTTATGACGCAAAATCAACAGAGGAAAGAATATATAAATTCTGGGAGGACGGTGAATTTTTCAAGGCTGACGCTAACAGCAAAAAGCCGCCTTATTCTATTGTAATTCCGCCGCCGAACGTTACGGGTGTGCTTCACATGGGGCACGCGTTAGACGAAACCCTGCAGGATATTCTTACGCGCTATCACAGAATGTCAGGGTTTGAAACCCTCTGGCTTCCGGGAACAGACCACGCCGGAATTGCCACTCAGAATGTCGTTGAGAAAAAGCTCAGAGAAAGAGGGCTTTCCCGTTACGATTTAGGTCGTGAAAAGTTTCTTGAAGAAACCTGGCAGTGGGCAAACGATCATAAATCCGCAATCCTCGACCAGTGCAAGCGTTTAGGCGCATCTTTTGACCGCTCAAGGGAAAGATTTACTTTTGATAAGGGCTGCTCTGATGCTGTAAAAGAAGTTTTTGTAAGGCTTTATGAAAAAGGTTTGATTTACAAAGGTAAATATATTGTAAACTGGTGTCCGCGCTGTCAGTCGGCAATTTCTGATGTTGAAACAGAATACGCAACAGAGCAGGGGCATCTGTGGGAAATCTCATACCCGCTTAAAGGCGAATCCGGTGCGATTATTGTTGCAACAACCCGTCCGGAAACTATTTTCGGCGATGTCGCAATTGCCGTTAATCCTACGGATTACAAGTATTCCGAACTTATTGGCAAAACGGTTATAATCCCGCTTTCCGGCAGAGAAATTCCAATTATTGCAGATGAGTATGTTGATAAATCTTTCGGTACCGGTGCTGTTAAGATTACACCGGCACACGACCCGAATGACTTTGAAGTCGGCAAACGCCACGGCTTAAGCCCTATCTGGGTAATTGACGAACAGGGCAAGATGATTGCCTGCGGCGCTGTTCCTCCGGAATTTCACGGTTTGGACAGATACGAAGCAAGAGAAAAAATTATAGGAATGCTTTCCTATAAAAACTTCCTTCTCAGAACACGCGACCACGAGCACAATGTCGGTAAATGCCAGCGCTGCGGAACTACAATTGAGCCGCTGCTTTCAGAACAGTGGTTTGTTAAAATGGAACCGCTTGCAAAAGAAGCGATTGCAGCTGTTAAAGACGGACGGATTAAGTTCGTTCCGGAACGCTGGGAAAAGAATTATCTCGGCTGGATGGAAAATATCCGCGACTGGTGTATTTCGCGCCAGCTGTGGTGGGGACATCAGATTCCGGCATATTACCATAATCAGACCGGCGAAATGGTTGTTGCAAAAGAAAATCCGGATCCTGAAAATTACACTCAGGACAGTGATGTTCTTGATACGTGGTTCTCGTCAGGTTTGTGGCCTTTCTCTACTATGGGCTGGCCTGATACTGAAAGTCCTGATTTCAAAAAATTCTACCCTACATCAGTTCTTGTAACAGGGTTTGATATTATTTTCTTCTGGGTTGCAAGAATGATTACAATGGGGCTTGAGTTTACAGGAAAGGCTCCGTTCCCGGTCGTTTATATCCACGGGCTTATCAGGGACGAAAAAGGTCAGAAGATGTCAAAATCCAAGGGCAACACTATTGATCCTGTCAAAATTATTGATAAATACGGTTCGGACGCCCTGAGATTTACTATGACTTCTCTTTGTACTTACGGCGGTCAGGATATTAAAATCAGCGATGAAAGATTTGAATACGGCAGAAACTTTGCCAACAAAATCTGGAACGCATCAAGATTTGTGTTGATGAATCTTGAAGGCGTTGACAGCAAAGAAATTGACTTTGATAATCTTACAATTGCCGATAAGTGGATTCTTGACAGGCTTAACACTACCGCAAAAGAAATTAATAACTGTATTGCAGAATACAGAATAGGCGAAACTGCACATATTCTCTATGATTTCTTCTGGAATTCATACTGCGACTGGTATGTTGAAATTGCAAAAATTCAGCTGCAAGATGCCGAATTGAAGGCTAATACACAGCGTGTATTGAGATATGTTCTTGATATGTCGTTGAGAATGCTTCATCCAATAATGCCTCATATCACAGAGAGTGTATGGCAGTTAATCCCGCACGGTTTATCAGAATATGATGACGGCATTCTTTCTAAAGCTATTATCGTTGCAAAATTCCCTGTGTACAATGAAAAACTGACGTTCCCGGAAGAAGCTGAAGAAATTGAGCTTGTTTTTGAAACTATTAAATCACTGCGTAATGTTCGCCAGAGCTTTAATATCTCGACTTCTCTGAAAGTTGATATTGAAATAAGAGCAGATAAAAAAGAAAAAGCTGTTTTTGAAGCAATCGAATCGTATATCAGACGTCTGGCAAAAGTTGAGAAAATTTCTTACGCTGATGTAGATGCTCCAATTCCGCAAAAGACAGCAACAGCAGTTGTTTCGGCGTCAAAAATCGTTCTTAACCTTGAAAACCTCATAGATTTTAATGAGGAAATTAAACGTCAGCAAAAGAAACTTGACAAGCTTACAGGCGAGAAAAAATCGCTTCAAGGTAGAATTGATAACCCGAAATTTGTTGCAAACGCTCCGAAAGAACTTATTGAACAGACAAAGGAACGCATTGCAGAGATTTCAGTGCAGGAAAATGCAATAAATGATTTAATAAAATCATTAAAGGCATAACTCCAGCTATATAAGGTAAATTCAGGTGTTTGTCAGGTGCAAACGCCTGTTTTTAGTGCGATAAATGGTTAAATTTTGTTAAAGAAGCTTAAAAAACCTTTACATATTGACAAAAATCTGCTAAAATAGTAGCAACGTTTATAGTTATATGTCTAGGACAATGGAGTAAAAATGACATCAAGTGAATTAGATTTTGAAGAATTGCTGAAAAAATATGATTACAATTTTCAAAAAGGCGATTTAGTAAAAGGCATCGTATGCGGATACGACAGTCAGGGCGTGATGGTAGACATCGGTGCCAAAACAATTGCGGTAGTTCCAACAAGAGAAGCCGTTGACAAAGATGAAAAAGTTGAAGAAAAATTTGAAAAAGGCAAAGAATACGAATTTTTGATTATACGCGAAGAAGATGAGGACGGCAAATTTCTGCTGTCCCGCAAAAAAGTCGATTTTGCCTACGCATGGAAAGAACTTGAAAAAGCAAAAGCTGCGGATGAAACTATTCTCGGTATAATTGCAGGAATCGTTAAGGGCGGTATTTTAGTCGAGATTTCAGGCGTTAGAGGATTTGTTCCGTCTTCCCAGCTGCGCGCTAAAGAAACAGATTTGGAAGTTGGTTCAAAAATTGAATTGAAAATCTTAACCCTTGACAGCCAGCAGAATAACTTTATCCTTTCAAATAAAAAGGTCTACGAGGACAGCGCTGTTGAAGCCAGAAAAAATGTGTTCTCTCAGATTGAACCGGGACAGATTGTTAAAGGTGATGTCGTTAGAATTACTGACTTTGGCGCATTTATTGATCTTGGCGGTATAGACGGACTTCTGCCTCTTTCACAGCTTTCGTGGCGATGGATTGACCATCCGACAGACATTTTGAAAGTCGGTGACAAAATTGATGTAGAAGTTATTGCTGTAGACCATGACAAACAGCGTGTTTCCCTGAGTTTGAAAAACCTTGAACCGGATCCTTGGTTAGAGGCTGAAAAACAAATTAAAGAAGGCGATAAAGTTGAAGGTACAATCACAAGAATTAAACATTTCGGTGCATTTGTAGAAGTATTTCCGGGTGTTGAAGCGCTTCTTCCGCATAACGAAGTAGTTGAGCTTCAGAACAAAGATGGAAATATTTTGCAGGTAGGAGATAAGGTTATGACATACATCCTGAAATTTAATCCTACAGATAAACGCATTGCTTTGACTGTTACTGAACCAAAAGCTGAAGATTCTGCAGAATAATGGTATAAACAAAAGGAAAAGACCGCCGGAAGAGGCGGTCTTTTTGTATGAGTATTGTTAAAATATTGTTACAAAAGATGGTTTGTAACAAATTGTAAACCTGAATTTTAAAACGTCTGAAATTCAATCATACTCAGAGATAGATAGGATAGGACAGGATGTGTTGGGGTGAGCTATAGTCAACTGTTCAGGCTCTAAAAACTTTATTAATTTATATACCAAATAAAAAACACGAGTGAAGTTTTTAATTTAAGGAGATTGAAATGACATTTGACAAAGCAAACTCTATCACTGGTAGCGGCGGTGTGCAAAATTCTGACGCGGCAAAAAAGCCAAAGTCTACAACAGAAACAAAACAGAACATTCAAATCGATATGACCGGCGGCACTAAAAATACCCCGCAAAATCCATTAGATTTTATCGAAGAACTTACCGGTAAAAAAATAATGGACACTCCTGATATGCAGGCAATGCAGGAACATTTGAACAAATCTGTCGAAGAAGAAAATTCGAAAAAGGCACAAATGACTCCGGAGCAGCGTGAAGCTTATGAAAAACAGCAGAACGAAGCGCTTCTTGCCGGAATAGAAGAAAGACACGAACGTGCCGAAAATGAAAAAACTGCGTTTGGCAGATGGAAACAAGGATTTAAAGATGATTTTAAAGATGTTGATGATGTCGGAAGTGCTCTAAATGCTGTTGTTAGCCGTACGCGTGACGGATTTAGAGCAATAGATAAAATTAATCCGTTGACTTACGTTAAAGAACCTGTTAAAAATCTTGCAGAAAAAATTGACGAAAAAGTTTCTGACGGTGATCCATCTACAATGACTGCCGGTGAAAAAGCTTGGAATGCTGCAAAAGGTGCAGGTAATGTTATTGATTATCTTACTTCGACCGAGGGTTTATGGGTTATTGCAGCCACAGTTTTAACTGCCGGTACAGTTACAGAGGCAGCACTTAGTGCAGCTCCAAAGTTAGCTGCTGCGGCTCCGGCTGCTAATGCGGCACTCGGTACTGCAGGTGCAGGTATTGCCGGTAAAGGCGTTTATGATGTTGTAACTGCTGAAAATGAACAAGAAGCCCAGAAAGGCGGTGCTGAAATGTTTTCAGGCGGTATGATGGTCGGCGGAGCAGCAGCTTCTGCTAAAAGCTCATTAACTGCGGCAAGAAAAGCAGGAGTTCCTGCAAAAGATCCTGCGACTCTTTCAACATTCGGTGCAATAAAAGAAAATTTCAGAGTTGCCGGTAAAGGCTTGAAGGTTGCTACAGGGATTGATGCACCGGTTATGGGCAGTGCAATTCCGGCTTCTGCAATCCGGTTTGAAAGTAAACCTAATGAAGTTGAGGCTTATGTTAATACCGGTAAAGCCGACGGTATTGTGTTTGAAAAAGACGGCAAACTCTATGTTCCGAACAAATGGAATCCGGAAGCGCCTTATGAAGTTCAAAAAGGTTCTGTAATCATGATTTACGACAAGGCCGGCGGAGATTTTGCGGTATGCGACCCTAAAATTTTCTCAAAAACTTATGTGGATGCAAACGGTTCTTATAACGCAATGAAAGGCGTCAAACCAGGACAGGTTATTAAAGCCACTAAAAAAGCGGTCGGCGGTTTTGAGATTGTACCGGAAGGAACAAAAATAAAAACTCTTGAGGGTGAAGTTACCGTAAAAAAAGGACAGGCCGTAATGTATGATGTCGACGGAAACCCTTATGTAGGCGATATTGAAAAATCACTTTTAAAACGGAATGTTCCGGTGGATGATGCTTCTTATCGTGCGTTCCAACAGTTAAAAAATCCTGATCAGCCGGTAACTCCGGGCTTTACGGATGACTTTGTAGAACATCTCAGTAAGCAGGGCTGGGGTGATATGTACGGCCCGGGCCTCGTAAAAGAAACCCAGCAAATGACTGTAATGCTTGAAAATGAACTTGCAAAAGGTACAAAGCTTACACAAGACGTAGTGGAAAGTATTATGCTTGAATGCTCTCCTGATGCCTCGGGCGGAAGTTTCTTTACTCAATTAAGAATTCTCGCAAATAACTGGAAGCACGGAGATATTATATTAGACCTGTATAAATAATTTTAAGGGGCGGCTGAATTCTCAGCCGCCCCCTCCTACATTTAAAGTTTGAAATCTTAAGGGTTTTCTCCTTCAAATACTGTATTTTTAAATAAAACCCTGTATAAATTTTTTAATATTACCGTATAATTTATTATAGTTATGTTGACTTTTAAAAAAACATAATTATAAGAAAAAGTGTAGTAGATTAAAGAGTTTAAACATGAAGGAGAGTGCCTTATGGGTATGGCAGCGTCACAGGCAAGATATTTAGGCTTAACAGCAAGAAAAACAAACGTTGAATATGAAGGTCAGCAGGTTAACCAGGCCCGTACGGCGCTGGCAAACCAGAGTGCAAATACATTTAACGATCTTCTGGCTCTTGAAGTTCCGACTGCTCCGAGCACTCAGGATTATACAAAGTTAAAATACACTTATACTGACGGAACTTATGATGAAGAAATTTCCAGCATGTCAGAACTGCAAAATGATCCTGACGGTTATAACTATCTTGTAACCCACTTCCACTTTGCGGATGTATTTACCGGTATACAGAATCGTCTTGCTAATCCGCAGGTTGTAGAGGGTGATGTTTCTACAAAAGGCACTACTTCACGTGATGATATAGGTTTTCTTGAGCAGCCGACATATACTGTTAACGGTTACGAAGCAACTACTTACGATCAGGCAAACGGGCCTCAAAGAGATGCTTTTGAAAGATTATCCGCACAATACCCTGATATGAATGCTGACGATATGATGACATATACCAGTGCAGACGGCGTTATTCACTTTGTTTCCCGAACAGAACTGGGAGGAACCGGTGATATTCAGGACAGATATATTGATCCGAATACCAATACCGAAACTGAGGTTACAACTGCAAGAACTAATATTACTGCAACAGAACCTGTGAATAAAACATATACAGTGAACGGTCACCCTGTAACAGCTTATGATCCGACAAATCTTGATCAGAAAAAAGTTTATGACAAATTAGCATCTGATTATCCATCAATTGGAAATAATGCTGATGATTTAAGATGCTATACAGACGGCGACGGAAATCTTCACTTTGTATCACAGGAAGCACTTGAAGGCACAGAAGATATAACAGATTACTATGTTGAAGCCGGTATACCGACTTATGTCGGTAACTGTGAACTTACAAGATACGATTCTACCGATCCTGACCAGAAGGCTGCTTACGAACAGATATTGAAGGATTGGCCGGATACTGACTTTGCGATTGCTGATCCTGAAGATATTTATGTGTGGGAATATCAGGGACAGACAAGGTTTGCCTGTGCCGCAGACCTGACAAGTTCATCTATAAGCGGGCCGGATCAGTCACTGCCGACTGAAAATCAGGACAGACTTACATATTATATTGCCCAGAACGTTAAGACTAAAATTGAAGTTACTGAAAAGGCAATGATTGACCTTGATGAAACCGGTCGTCCGCAGTCGATTAAATATCAGGATTCTTCGGTTGTCCATTACCTTAACACCGAAACAGAAACTGATGAAGCGGCTTATCAGGATGCAATGAACCAGTATAACTATGATATGCAGGTTTATGAAAAAGCTATTCAGGATATTAACGCTAAAACAGAAAGGATTCAGGAGCAGGACAGAACCCTTGAACTAAGACTGCGTCAGCTTGATACCGAACAGGAAGCTCTCCAGACTGAAATGGAAGCTGTTAAAAAAGTTATTGATAAAAACATCGAATCTACATTCAAAACATTTGATTCATAGATTTGAAAAAAGAATTTATACGAGGTACAAATGGCTTATAAGAATGACAGTTACTTGGTAATAGCAAACAAATTCGGCTCGGCAAGCGGAGATGCTAAAGCACAGCTGTGGGAGACGTATGACAAGCTTCGCGATCTGACAGTTTCCGGAAGCGGAGCAGGCACCGGTTTTGAAATGACCGGAAGCTTTTTATACAGAATGGCAAGTTTGTTAGCCCCGTCATCTTTTGCTAATGTTTTTGGCGCCTCTGAATCTATGAACGTTGCAGGTACTTCGTATTATTCAAATTTTACCGGAGCTTCATCTTACGGGATAAATTCTTTATATAACTATTCAGGTTTTCCAAGCGGTGCTGCTCCTGTATCATGGGGACTTGACGGATATTCAACAGGAGGCGCTGCAGGACTAACCGGCTGGGGAACAGATACCGGTGTCGCAACCGGTTACGCTTCAAACTTAGGCGGGCTTGCAGATATAGCAAGCACTGCGGCTTACGGTGTAGGTGCTGCAAACGGTTACGGCTGGCTCGGCAGAAATATTGTTCTGCCGGTTGCAAGTATTATTTCCGGATGGGGCGGTATTATGCAGGCTGCTGCGCCATATCTCGGTGAATACGGGCTTCCTGCAATTGTTATGGGTAACCTTATGCAGGGTACAACTTCTGCTGCTCTTGCTGCTTACCAGAACGTAACTGGTAATATTACCGCAAACGCGGATACAATCCTTTCAAACAAAGTTAGAAATATTGAAACTGTGTGCAAAATGCTTGATACACAGGGTGATGTAGTGAAGAAAATGCTTAAAGAGTCAATTGAAGGCGATAGCAAGGCTATTCAGGATTTATAATATTATGATTAAAAAATCTAAAACAAATGTTGTGTCAGTTGTGTTTAACAAAATTGTAAAATTTTATTGCGGGCTGGGTGCACATTTTCTTAATCAGTTAAAGTTTCAGCCGTATGTGCCGATAAATAGTGTGGAGAGCGAACAAGCTTCTATTTCCGCAAATGTTGACAGTCAGAAATTGAATAATTAATAACTTTAGATTAAGACATGTTAAAAAATGTTACCGTTCAGGCAATAATTTTATGGTAATTGTTTTTATATACATGTAGGTCTAAAGTGTAAGGAGAAAAATGCTTCGAGATACTTTAGAGATGAATATAAAAAGAATGTTAGACTTCTTGATATATTCAAGGAATTTCCTCATCAGGAAAAACCCTTTAAAGGCAATGGCAAATTCAATTGTAGACGGGTTAAAAGAATTTCTGACAATGAAGAAAAAACTAAAAATGGCTCAGTACAGATTGAATTATCACCAGCATCAGTTTCAGAAAATGGAAAGGCTTATTGCAGAAAACAACCAGCACAGCTTCTTAAAGGGGAATAACCTGAACGAAACCAGATAAAGGAAGTGTAAATTATGGGTGTCCTCACAGATACAATCAGAATGCAATATCTGAATAATGTTAAGATGGATCTGGAATACAAGATTCAGCTTGTTACTCAGACCAGAATGGGTTTAACACAGACCGGCAATGATTTAATGCAGATAGGCACCGACTATGATCCTGATTCGCCGATTGTAAAAACTCTACAACAGCGTCAGGCAAAATTAAAACTTCTTGAACAAAAATTAGAGCAGCAAATGATTCAGTATCAAACAAGACTGAAGATGGTAGAAACTGAACTTGCATCCTGCCGTCAAAGACTTGATAAGAATATCCAGCACGCATTCAGCTATTAATTAATGAGGGGTTAGCCTCTACACTCTCTCATTGCTAGTTTGAGAATTTCAAGCTGGTGTGACGCCGGGAAATCTGCAATCGGTAGCCCGTATTAAACCCCTGTCTGGATGAAAAGGCTGATAATATCATTCACCGCCGCAAACTGTTTTTGATATTTGTGAGCCTGAGATTCAAGTATATTAATTTGTTTTTTATATTCCATTATGTTATTCTGGCAGTCTTTAACAGACTGGTTCAAGCTTTCCTGAACCTGCTGGGCTTCCTGCAGAACTCCTGCCATGGATATTCCGAGCGCTTCCATTGTCTGTTTGATAATCTGGGCTCCTGTCTGTTTTGAAACACCTGACGGAAGTTTTGCAATAAGCTGTCTTAGCACCGCAACGTTTGAAGGCAATTCAAGATCTTCAACTGCATTATTAGTGTGAAGTTCATTCATAGACGCAAGCGGTTCTTCTCTTTTAGGCTGGCTAAAATTAAACGCAGGACTGATTTGTTCGTCCATATTATGCAGAACAGTTTCCTGACTTTCCTGTGTATGAATTATATCAGGTTCATATTCCTGAGGACTGTTATAAATTATTCCTCCGTTGTTAATACCGGAATTTACGGGAGTAATCTCTATATCTGACTGCTGTTTTAAAGCTTCAACTATTTTTTTGCCTACACCTTCAGTGATTTTATTGCTTGCCATTTTTTCCTCTATGATTTTATCTGAACACTGATAATTATATTAAAGACAAAAATATATTTCAACAGTTCAGGCGGATAAGAGGCTGTATGATTACGAAATAATAAGATTTTGTAAGTTTTGGCAGCCAGTGCTGGCTTGTCGTTCGCTACGGGCATTGAATTAGTGATTGAAAGAAAAGAGATTTTATGATAATCTTAAATTTGAAAAAGAGGGATTTATGGCAAAAAGAATCAATGTAAAATTTTTTGATAAGGCAGAAGAAAAAGGTGCAAGATGGAAGAAAGAGGCTGAATTTGACTTTGCTCCTTATAAAGAATTGAAGTACGGAGAAAACCCGCAGCAGAAGGCTGAATTTTACAAATCTCCGGAGATGATTGATTATGAGGTTATTGATAAAAAAGAACTTTCATACAATGAGATAATGAATGTTATAATTGCAACGAATATTGTGAGCGAGTTTTTTGACGTCAGCGCGGTTGCAATTGTAAAACATTCCAGCCCGTGCGCGGTTGCTCTTGGCGTCAATATAGAGGATGCTTATAATAAAGCTTTTGACTGCGATCCTATTTCGTCGTTTTTCGGCACAATAGCATTTTCGCAGACCGTTGACTATGAGGTTGCTAAGCACATTAATTCAATGTCCGTAAAAGTCGTTGTGGCTCCGGATTATGATGAAAGGGCTCTAAAACTCCTGCAGGAAAATCTGTTTATTAAACTGATAAAAATCAACACCCCTCTTAAAGAGTATAGAAATTACGCGCACAGAGATATTAAGATAACTCCGTTTGGTACACTGGTTCAGGATTTCAATAAAAGCCAGCTGAGTAAACAGTCATTTAAAATTGTTACCCAGACAAAGCCTACGCAGGAGCAGATAGAGGACGCGGTTTTTGCGTGGAAAATTTCAAAATACGCAAGGACAAACTCGGTTGTAATAGCAAAAGATTTTAAAACAACTGCTATATCGCAGGGTCTTATAAATCCGGTGACTGCTGTAGAATACGCACTTGATGCAGCCTGCGACGGCTCAAAAAATGCTGTTCTGGTATCTGATAATGCGCTTCCGACAACTGATTGTATCCATGCGGCAGCTCAGGGTAGAATTTCAATGATAATTCAGCCGGGCGGCTCGGCGAAGGATACGGAGATAATATCACTTGCAGATAAATATAATATCGCAATGATTATGACCGGTATTAAAAACTACAGACACTGATTTTGGAATTGCGTGCGGGAGAGGGCAATGGCGGATGGTTTGGATTATAGTAAAATCCTCTCGTAGAGTTCCGGAAAAGCCTCAAGAACCTGCTGCATCTGGAGGTCGTTTCCGCCCTGTCTGTTTTGTGAAAACAGGGTATATTCCCCGTTTTTACCTCGCTCGCGGTCAGGGTTGACGTAAGTTAGATTTTTTATATTGTGCTTTGCCACGTAAATCTTTGTGTTGTTCAGAAGCGCCATCGCCCAGAACCAGATGTCATCGCCGTTTGGTGCAAGTTCTGTAAACATTTCAACATTGTCAATATTTTTGTTAAGGCTGTTCGGCGGATAGAGAACCCCTCCGGCGCCTGTAAAGAAGTTCAGATAACTTAAACTCGGCCCGTTTATTTTTTTCTTCCACTGTTTGTAGGGCGCAATGCAGTTATTGCGGTCAAGTTTTATCCTGTGTGCTCTGTGGCAGGTTATTGCATTAGGATGCGTAAGATAAGATCTGTATAGAGTTTCAAGCCATCCTGACTGATAGTAAACATCATCATCCGCGGTTATCAGGATTGCGTTTTTAAATTTTCTGTATGCAGGAATTAATTTTTTGTATGAATATAAATTTTCACACCATTCAATAGTCAGCCCCTGTTCTTGAAGTTTCAGAACGCTTTGAGGAATATCTTTTTCGCCGTTTGGAAACTGTTCTTCCGCAAGCCATAAAATAACTTTATCCGGCTTGAAATTCTGGTTTAGCAGTGAATAAAGGCAGAAGTGAATATCGTGCATTCTATCGGGGAAAGAGGTAAGTGTTACGATGATTTTTCTGTCCCTGAACTTTGAGTTCAGCCCGAAATTTTTATTTTTTTGCATTTCTTTTTCAAGTGCAGATTTGTTGATACCTTTGAGACCTTTTCTAAGTTTAAGTAAATCAAAAATTTTAACCATCACCAATCCCTGTTTCCTCAATCGTATAATAAAAAAGATTAAAGTCAAACTGTTCTTTGCAGTGAAAATATTTTGTAATAATATAAGTGTATGGAAAATGAAAAAGGGAGAATCTGAAGTATGGAAATAAAATCATGGGAAGATTATTTTTTGGATTTAGCAAAGACCTGCGCGAGCCGTTCAAACTGTATCCGGGCGCAGGTGGGCGCAGTAATCGTAGGCGAGGATAAAAAGATTAAAGCGACCGGCTACAACGGAACGCCGTCAAAGGTTGAATCCTGCTATGAGCGCGGTGAATGTTACAGAATAAAAAATAATATTCCGTCCGGCACAAGATACGAAACCTGCCGTTCCATCCATGCGGAGCAGAACGCAATTATTCAGGCGGGTCAGGACAGGTGTAAGGGTTCTACTATGTATATCTGGGGGCATAACTTTATCTGCATACTCTGCAAAAGATTTATTGTGCAGTCAGGCATAAAGGATGTTGTCTTAAGGAAGGACGAAAATTCCCCTGTGCTTCATGTGACAGTTGATGACATCAGGCGTGAACTGGAAGCAGAATAGTATTGTAACAAAATGTAAACAAGAGTTTAAAAATGCCTGAAATCGAATTATACTCTGAGATAGGATAGGATAGGATAGGATGGGGTGGCGGTATAGCAATCTTTTCGTGCCTATCGTGTTTATAAAAATAAGGGCTGTAAATATTTCAGTTCTGGCGGCAGATAAAAACTGCACGGAAATAAACACGTAAGGAGATTATTATGTTTGAACTAAATAAACTTATACATGTTTCGCCTCAGGATGGGAAAACAAATACAACTAAGAGTAAAAATAAAATAGCTGAACCTATGCCAAAGTCAATCTTTAATAATCCTGTTAAACCTTTTGAAGTTAATTCAAATGAACGCAAACCTTTTTATAAAAGTCTTAACTCTGATGGCACTACTTCTTATTACTCAGACTATGACGGAGATGGATATACAGATGCAATAGTGGTAAAAGATGAGCAAGGCAGACAAGTTTCGCTGTCGGAATTTGGTTACAATAAAGAAAAAGGGTTGGTACGTGAAGATAAAACTATATTTAGAAAAGACGGTTCAGTAGAAAAAGAAATTCAGATAAATAAAACAAAAGGAAAAGAAGTTTACCGTCAGGAAGTTGAATATGATGAAAAAGGTCATGAATCTATAAGAATAGCCGAATACGGGGATAAAGGTCTTATCCGGCTTTATGAAAAAACTGATGAATATTATACAAACGGCGGAAGGTTAACACTGACTTTCGGCGAACCTGAGCAATATTAATTATTAAAAAGCTCCTTATTTAAGGAGCTTTTCTTGTAGAAATTTGCATGACTTTTGGGCGGAAATCATTAAATATAAGGTGTATGTTTAGTCAGTATGTACTAAATTCGTTCTGTTTTCTACATAGAACGGAGGATTTTTGGCGTACAGGTTAAACAAAATTAACAAAATTACGTTAAAATAAATTAGGAGGCAATTTATGAGTTTTTATCCGCAATATGATCTGGCAGGCAGAATTCAGCACACGAAACTTGATTCGGGTGTTTACGGGATTCCTTCTGCAAGGCTGGACAGAATGGAAAAGCCGGCTACTCAGGATTTTAAGCAGGTTTTTTCCGGACTTGTGGAAAACTTTAACACCGAACTGAATGCGCCTGATAATATGCTCAAAGACGTTATGTCCGGCAACAAAAACATTGATATTCACGATGTTATGACCGCGATGGCAAAATCCGAAATCAGTGTTAACATAGCAACTCAGATGGTCGGAAAAGTCATTCAGGCGTATGACAAAGTTATGCAGATTCAGGTGTAAAATATATTTGTATTAACCATTAAAATTTACAGACCGGCGGGGAAAAATGGATTTTCAAAAATTACTGGAAAACAAAGCTTTACTATACGGGATTATCGGCGGAGCAATTATAGTTCTGGCAATGATTGTGACGATTGTTACTTTTGCCGGCAGCAGCAAGAGCGGCGCCCAGAACGTCAGTGAACAGCCTATTAAGGAAGATGTAGTTCTTCTGACTACCGATAATATAGGCAAAGCTCTTGAAATTCAGGCACTTCTTGCAAAACAGGGGATTGCCGCAACACGTACTCTTGACGGTACTAAATCCAGTATTGTTTTGAAAAAAGGCGATTGCACAACAGGTAAAAAGAAATGTACCACAGAACAGCGCGATATTGCCATTATGGAAATCGTTCAGAGCGGTCTGATGGATCAGAATGTGGGGCTGGAAGTCTTTGATAAGGGTGACTTTACTTCAACTAAAGAAGATAAAAAAATCAGGCTTACCCGTGCAATCAACGGAGAGCTCTCCCGCTTAATCAAAAGAATTGAAGGGGTTGAAAATGCTTCCGTATTTATTTCAATACCGGAACAGACAATGTTCACTTCAATGCAGAAACCTGTAACCGCAACAGTTCAGCTTGTTGTACCGAGCGGAACCAAGTTAGACCAGTTGAAAATAAAAGCTATTACAAACCTTCTTCTCGGCAGCGTTTCAGGATTGAGTGCGGAAGATATTGCGATTTCCGATACAAACGGAAATGTTTACCACAGTATTATGAACGCATCAGATGAAATGCTTGCTAAGCTTGAAGAAAACGACAAATACATGCAGCAGAAAGTCCAGCAGCAGCTTGACAGACTTATCGGAAAAGGTAATTACGTGGCTACAGTAAGCACCTTCCTGCGTCAGGCTCCTGCTGAAAAATACAGCACAGACTACGATCCGGATAGAAAAACTTCCGTTAACGAGCAGTCGTTTACTGAAGGTTTGGGCGACCAGACACGTGACAATAACCGAAATATTAACGCCGTAAGCGTTTATCTTCCGAACGGTATTGCAGGCGGCGGTACAAATTCAAGTCAGGACAGAAACTACTCCCGTTCCGCTACAGAAACCCAGTACGGTGTCAGCAAAACCCAGTTGAATGAATACTTAAGACCGGGGATGGTTGAAGAAATTTCGGTTGCCGTAACCCTTGAGAAAAGCGCGCTTCCTGCAGAAACTACGCTGGAAGAACTGAGAGAACTTGTTGCTCGTGCTGCAAGCCCGAAAGTTGATCCAGAAAATGTGTCTATAGCATTCTCGGATTCAGTTGATCCTTATCTGGCATCAGACAGACCTGTAAATCTTCCTAAACCTGATGAGAGCGGAAACCCTTGGTGGCTGGCTGTAGCACTGAGTGCTGTCGGGCTGGTGATAGTATTCAGAGCTGTGTCTAACAAAGTTCATCAGCTTCAGGAAGCAAATGCTATTGAGGTTGAACGCTTAAGACAGAAAGAAGCCGAGCAGGATAGAGAACTCAGTGATGTTAACATGAGAGCTGCACAGCTTACCGACAGACAGAAAGAGCTTGCAGAAGGACTGCTCGAACAGCAGAACAGAGAATATATTGCAATCCGTTCTCCGCAAGAAATGATTAGCGCTCTGGAAAATGTTTCTGCAAATCTTGAAGATGCAGACAGCGAAATCGCTGCTGACAAGATTAAAAGCTGGATAGAGAAAGGTTAGTGAAGAAAGGCGATAAGAAAAGTAGGTCGGATTTACTAATCCGACAGGAAAGTAAAAGACGTTAATTGCAATTAAAGGCGATAAGGTAAAAGTGGAAAGGTAATAAAGAAAAAGGCGACACAACGGTAGTTGTAAGCCATGGTGAAAGAAATGGCAATACAGGGTTTTGATTATAAAGGTTTCGCACAGAATCTGGCATTACAGGCAAAGGATTTAGTTCCGCCTGATTTTGATGATAACCAGAAAGCTTATGTTACCAATACGCTTTTGAATTTCTCAATGCTTGCCGGTGAAGCTCTTTACAACGATAAAGAACTCGGATTTAACGCCGAGCAGGCAACAATGATTACCCAGATTATCGCGGAATGGGCGTATCACAAATCCGTTGACCTCATAAGATCCGGTATTCCGCAGAATTACTGGGATCCGATTATGCAGAAGATTGCCTTCACAATCTTTGAAATTGCCAAACAAACTTTCAAGCAAGGTCTTCCGCAGGATCAGATTTTACAGCTGATAGAGCACCATGTAAAGAAAACCTATCTTGAATCAATTGCTGAACTTAAGGAAAAAAACTTAATCGATGAAAACCTTATGGAAAAGGCTGCCAAGCAATCAAATATAGATGCAATGATGCAGCAAATGCAAGAAACCGGCGAAGCTGAAGCCGCCGCGCAGCAGCAGGCAGCCCCGCCGCCACCGCCTCCGGCACAACCGAAACCTGCACAAACTCAACCGCCACAACCGGCGCAAAGTGCGGTTCCTGCCGTTCAAGGAAATGGCGGTGCCCCTGTACCTGCAAAAAAATCCCCTTACGCTCCGCCAAAACTTCTCAAACTCGTTACGCTTGCGCTTTTGCTTAAACGTGTTGATGAGGAAAAGGTTCAGTCAATTCTGGAACGATTTGATCAGGATGTTGCAGGGACTGTCATTAAATATATGTATGTTGACGGTCTGGAAGATCAGGTTGATCCGACATTAACAATGAAATGTCTGGACGATATTGCAGGAGAAATGCCGGGCGCAACAGAAATTAACAAAAACAGTCTTGTAGAAAAAGTTAAACAAATAGCGGAACTCTATGACAGGCAGAAGCTGGAACAGTCACTGCAGCTTGAAAGACAGAAAGTCAGACGATTTGTATTTAATGCTCTTGAGGGTGAATATTATGACATTCCTCCGCGCGTTGCAAATGTTATTGCCACCTATCTTGAACATGGTGTATAATACAATTAAATCATGATTATAAAAAAGAAAAAGATTATACAGCCTGAAATTCTTGAGGAGGATTTTGCTGCGCAGCCGCCGGAACAGGAAGAAAATTCCGGTACTGTGCCGGATTTGCCTGCGGAAGATACAGCCCCTGCCCCTGCGGAAGAAGAAATTCCGGAAAAAGAAAAAGATATAACAGAAATTGAGCCGGATGATATAGATTTATTTAACCTTGATAATATTGATTTCAAACAGCGTCAGGAACGCCGCAAAGGCGACAGGCGCCGCGGTTTTCGCAGAGTTGATGACAGAAACCTTGTTTCCCGGGCACGGGAAGAAGCCGCCTCAATAAGAGAAGCCGCCTCAAAGGAAGGCTATCAGGCAGGACTTGAAAAAGCAAGAGAAGATGTTCTGGAATTGAAAAATTCTTTAGGTGTTTTTCTTAATTCTGCACAGGAGGTTTACGAACATATTGCTCCGGAAATACTTTCTGTGAGTGTTGAAATTGCTAAAAAAATTATTAAAAAAGAAGTAAGCGAATCTCCGGAAGTTCTGATTAACACAGTTGTGGAAGTGTTGAAAGGGCTTTCGAAAGAGGAAACAAGAATTACTCTTCGTGTAAATCCGGTGCAGGTGGATATTTTGCGTCAGTCGGTTCCGGAAATACTGGATTTGTCAGGATTGGACGCAAAAATATCCGTTCTCGCAGATGAAAATATAAGCGAAGGCGGTTGTCTTGTTACAACAACAAACGGGGTGGTAGATGCGACAATTGAAACCCAATTGGCGGTAGTGAGTGAGGCTCTCAGGGGAGTTTAATGGCACAGGAAGGCGGAAATTCTAATAGTTTAAGCGAAATTTTTATGGCGTTATTCGTCCTGCTGCTCATCGTGCTTTTGCTCGTAGAGCTGCCAAACTGGGTTGTTAATGTCTGCATAAGTTTGAATATTGCACTCGGAATTGTTCTGCTGATGATTTCGCTGTACGTACGTAAAACTCTTGAACTTGCGTCATTCCCGTCAATTATCCTTATCGGTACAATGTTCCGTCTTGTACTTTCAATCGCATCAACAAGGTTAATCCTTTCAAAAGGCGAGGCTGGTGAGGTAATCCATGCGTTCGGAACATTCGTAACCGGCGGCAACATGATTGTAGGCGGCGTAATATTCCTTATCATCACGGTTGTACAGTTTATGGTAATCACAAAAGGTGCAGAACGTATCGCGGAAGTTGCAGCAAGGTTTGCGTTGGATGCGATGCCCGGTAAACAGATGACAATTGATGCGGACTTTAACGCAGGCTTGATTTCGCCGGAAGAAGCAACTAAAAAACGTGAGGATTTACAAAGAGAATCAAACCTTTTCGGTAGTATGGACGGTGCGATGAAGTTTGTAAAAGGGGATACTATTGCAGGTATTATTATTGTGTTGATTAACATTATCGGCGGGTTGTGTATCGGCTGTCTTATGAATCAGATGCCTGTTGCCGATGCTGTTTCAAAATACACAATCCTTACAATCGGTGACGGTCTGGCATCACAGGTTCCGTCTCTTTTAATGTCAATTGCGGCAGGTATTTTTATGACACGTTCTTCCGCTGCAAACTCATTAGGTACAGATGTTACCGGACAGATTGTAAGCAAGCCTAATGCACTGTTTCTTGCATCGGGGTTTCTGTGGTTGTTAGCAATTACAGGGCCACCGTTTACAGGTCTGCCGTTTTGGCCGTTTTTCCTGTTCGGACTGGGGCTTGCTGTTGCAGGCTTTTCTACTCTTATTAACGCAGATGTTCAATCCCAACTCGGTCAATTGGAAAGTGTTCGGCAGAACATGCAGGATCTTGTTAACCCTAACAGAATGTACGAACGTCTAGGGGTTGACGTTTTAAGTTTGCAGGTCGGTTCAAACCTGCTTGTAATTGCTGATCCGGATCAGGAAGGGCAGCTGCTTGCAAAAATTGCAGCTCTCCGTCAGAGAGTTACAGATGAACTCGGTTATATTATTCCGAACATAAGAATTATGGACTCCTCAGCACTGGATGCTAATGAGTATCTTATTGCAATCAGAGGAAATACTGTTGCTACCGGTTACGTTTATCCGGGGCGTTTGATGGTAATTGCAGACCAGTGGGATTCCGTGAAGCGTGAAGTTCCTCAAGATGCAATTATCGGGATAGATCCTACTTATCAAACTCAGGCATACTGGATTACACCGGACGATGCAAAGGGTGCTCGTTCTGTAACAGCAATTGATTCGACAGATGTAATTGTTACCCACCTTCAGGAATGCGTAAGAAAACACGTTGATGAGGTTATGACAAAAACTGATGTACTCAAGCTTATGGAACTTGTCCGCTCGCAAGACCCTACACTTGTTAACGACCTTGTGCCGACAATTATTTCTACAAGCGACTTGAGAAAAATATTTGTTAATCTTATCCGAGAGAAAGTGTCTATCAAGGATATTATATTTGTATTTGAAAGACTTTGTGACTATGCAAGGTTTTCAAAGGAGCCGGATATTCTCTCGGAACGTCTGCGTGCTGCACTAGGCCGGCAGATATGTCTTTCAAATGTCGGGGATGACAAGGTTTTGTATGCGCTTACACTTTCTCCTGAGTGGGAAAAAACTCTTGATGACAGCTGTCAGAGAACAGAACTCGGTACTATGTTTCTGCTGAATCCTATGCAGGTTCAGGAATTAATTGAGTCCGCCGCAAACACAATGATTAGAGCACAGCAGGCATGCGGACAGCAGCCGGTAATCCTGTGTTCTCCGAGGATTAGACTGCCGCTTTATCAGCTTCTTGAACGTCATATTCCGACAATTGTGGTAATCTCTTATTCAGAACTGATTACTGATATTAAGGTTGAGGCAGTAGACACTATCGGTGATAATTTTGCGATGAGTTAGGCGCGGTTTTAGATGCTAAAGAAGTTTGTTTTATTTCTAATCGGAATATACCAGAAGATTTCAAGATTTACACCTTCTGTATGCAGGTTTTATCCTACATGTTCGGAGTACACGCGGCAGGCAATCGTAAAATACGGGCTTATTAAAGGCGGCTGGCTCGGTATAAAAAGAATTTGCCGCTGCCATCCCTGGAACCCCGGCGGAAACGATCCCGTGCCTTAAGTGTTGAAAATTTTTGAAAAATAGATTATAATAAAAAAAGACAGTGGAAAGCCAAAGAGATGCTGAAACAAGTTCAGCATGACAAAATAAAACATCATGTCATCCCTGAACTAAATTCAGGGCAGGCTCTGAACTTGATTCAGGATCCCAAAATAAAGAATCAAATTAAAAGTTATATGACATCCTGAACTAGGTTCAGGATCTCAAAAAAGAAGAAGAAAAAAGCAAAGGAGATTAAACGATGGAAAACGCAGGTATAGTAAGGATTTACGGGG
>CASFGU010000044.1 GCA_949294395.1 uncultured bacterium | reverse complement strand
TTTTATATACTCGTCGCTGGCTTCCTGTGTGCTGTCGGAGAGGCGTAATTTCGCATTAGTTATCTGCTGCGCACGTAACTCGTTGTGGTTTATCCGCGCTGTTATCGATAACAATCTCGCCTGTCCTGCTGCCATGCCCATGGGTCTAATTTTCCTTTTCTTGTATACAACACTATTTGTCGGCAAAAAACTGGCAAAACTTTAAATATTGTAAACTTTTGTAATAGTGTTTAATCAATTTCGTTATAAACAAGTTTTTTTCTTAAGCTCCACTGTGCAAGCGTTAAAACGAGAATTATCACAAACAATACATAGGCAATTGCACTGGCTTTTCCTACATTAAAATACTCAAAAGCATTTTTGTAAATCGCGTAGACAAGAACATTGGTGCTGTCAAGAGGCCCGCCCTGCGTCATAAGATAGATTAAATCAAATATCTGGAAGGAATTTATCGCAGTAATTATAACCACAAAAAATATAGAAGGCGACAACAAGGGAATTGTCACATACCGGAAAGTTTGAACCGGATTTGCCCCGTCAATTTTTGCAGCCTCAAACATACTTTCTGAAATAGCACTCAGTGAAGATAAAAAGATTATCATATTGTAACCTATAAGTTTCCACACAGATACTATAATAAGCGCCGGAAGTGCCCAGTGCGTGTCATAAAGCCAGTTTATATGCAGATGCAGAACTTTATTCATTAATCCTATATTCGGATCAAAAATCCACTCCCAAACAATCCCGATTACAATCATTGGAGTAATAAACGGCAGAAAATATGCGGTTTTATAAAACTCGCTTCCTCTGATTTTTGTATTAAGAATTGCGGCGAGCACAAGCGGAATAATTACACCGAATATTGAAGTTGCTCCTGCAAAAACTACTGTATTCAACAGAATTTTAAAGAATAGCGGCTCCGTAAAAATTTCCCTGTAGTTTTCCAGCCCCGCAAACTCTATCGGGTTAAGGAAGTCCCATTTAACAAAACTTAAACCGAATGAACATATAACAGGAATCACAATAAATATAAAAATTCCGAGCACCGCAGGCAGAATAAACACAAGCCCCGCAGCCTTCTGATTATTAGAAATCCACTGTACTAATCTTTTTATCCTGTTCATGTTATGATAATTATAAAATAAAAAGAGGTGAGGATTAAATTTATGAAAAAATATGAACACGCTTTTGGTAAAAACGACATCAGAGGCATCTACGGAGAAGATATTACTGAAGAATTATATAAATATACAGGCAGAGGACTTGTTGAATATTTAAAAATTCAATCCGGCTTAAAGCCGTCTGATATGTGGATTAGTGTTTGTATGGATGCAAGAACTCACTCACCGTCGCTTTCTAATGCTTTAATTGACGGGCTTACCTCCACAGGCGCAAATGTTGTTAACCTTGGACTTGCCCCGACACCTATCGGATATTACTCGGAAGCCGCAGGAGTTCCTTCTGATATTACCGGAGGGAAAAAGATTACTGCAGCCTGTATTATTACTGCAAGCCATAACCCTAAAGAATACAACGGTATGAAAATGACCTACAACCGCCAGACCCTCAACGAAAGCCAGATTAAAGAAGTCAAAGAACTTACTTTTAAAGAGTTTGAAAGACCGGAACCTCAGTTGACAAAAGGCATTGTTAAAAATTACAATATCATTCCGGATTACATAAAAGACATGGAAAACCGCTTCGGACATATCGGAAAAGGGGTAAAAGTTGTCGTTGACAGCGCTAATGCAACAGGCGGTATTGTCGGCCCTGAATTATACCGGAAACTCGGCTGCGAAGTTGTAGAATTATACTCGGAACCGGACGGAACTTTCCCGAACCACCATCCGAATCCGAGTGTTGAAAAAACTCTTGATGTTTTAAAGCTTACAGTTGTTAAAGAAAAAGCGGATATTGGGATTGCCTACGACGGCGACAGCGACAGAATAGGCGTTGTGGACAACAAGGGAATTTTTCTCACAGGCGATAAACTCCTTTTGATTTATGCGCTTGACCTTATTGAAAAGTGCAAGCCGGAGGGTGTTTGCCCGAAAATTGTCAGCGAAGTTAAGTGCTCTCAGGTTCTCTATGACACCATTGACAGCTGCGGCGGAAAAGCCATAATGTGCAAAACAGGGCATGGTTACATCAAAGAAAAAATGAAAGAAACCGGAGCTGTTCTTGCCGGAGAAATGAGCGGGCATACATTCTTTAAGGACAGATACTACGGCTATGATGACGCAATTTATGCAGGCTGCAGGATTATAGAAATTATCGCCAAGCACAAAGCGCAAAATCCGAATTTCACCATTCAGGATATGCTTGAGCCGTATAAAAAAGTTTTCTCCTCTCCGGAAGTAAGATTTCCTTGCCCGAATGACCTTAAAAAATCAGTTCTTGAACAGGTCAAGGAAACAGTAAATAATAACAAAGACATATTCGGCTCTCCGATAAAAGATATAATAACCATTGATGGTATGAGAATTGTCTTTGACGGAGGCTTTGCCCTAATCAGACAGAGCAACACAGAACCTGTATTTACACTTAGGTTTGAAGCCAAAACAGAGGATGAATGCAAAAGATTTCAGGATTGTATGATTAGCCTTCTGGAGAGAGTTTTAGAAGAAATTAAAATTAAGTAGTTAGTAGTCAAATAAATCCTTGAGTGATATTCCGAGAGCTTTTGCGATTTTGTTTACGCGTGAAAGCGGTATATCTCTGTGAGCATTTTCAATGTTTGCAATATATGAATTATCAGCGTCAATCTCAAAGCTAAGTTCTTCCTGAGTTAATCCCCTTTCCTTGCGTAAAAAACGAATACGCTGCCCGAATTTCTTGTGGAAAACTTTATCAAACTTCTTAGCCATAAATTAAGATATATCAAATAATACGAATAAAAATATTGCTATTTTGGAGATTTTATGATAAAATCATACATGTAATCTTAATTTACACGGGGTAGAATTTATGAAAAGGAATGCTTTTACACTTGCGGAAGTTTTAATAACACTCGGAATAATTGGAGTTGTTGCGTCGATGACCCTGCCAACACTAATTCAGAATAATAAAAATAAAGAGGTTGAGGCGCGCTTAAAGAAGGTTTACTCCGTTATGAATCAGGCAATCATGATGTCCGAAAAAGATAACGGGCCGAAGGAATACTGGGACTTTACCTGCACTACAGATGAAGAAAATAATGCTAATGAAGATTGCGAGAAAGGAATTGAAAAATACTTTGCCCCCTATGTAAAAACAACAAAAGTTGAAACTTTCACCAATGACCTTGGATTTAATACAGCATTATATTTTGGCGACGGTTCGGTATTAGTAGGGAAAATTAATACTAACGGTAAAAGTTATAACGCACTTGATTTTTATTTTTACCCGAACGGTAAAAATTTTAATAAGGAGACATTTGGCTCATCAAGCGAAGAAGGAACAGAAAGAAAAGACTGCGGTATCACATTTTTCGCATTTCGTTTTGCCCCTGCAGATACAAATGCAAATAACAAATTTCATTTAAAAAAAGGATTTGAACCATATAAATATGCGTTGGATGAGCTCACACATGATGGGCTTACAGGAAGTCATGAGTACGCTTGCACAAAATCTTCAAGATATAAAGTTTTTTGCACTGCACTAATTCAGCTTAACGGCTGGCAAATTCCTGAGGATTACCCGTTTAAGGTAAAATAGCTGCTTTTTTAAAGACGATACAAATATATAAAAATTTGGTCTGGAACTCCATTCGCTAGTCGTATGTAATCAGCTCAACCGGGAGCAAGTGAACTCGCTGCGCTCAGACAGCACTTGCTTTTGTCATTGTTTCGCTGAACAACGACTGCTCTTTTCGTTAAAGACAAATTTTTATATATTTGTATCGTCTTAACTTTTGGTTCACTATGACGGCATTACACATCTTTAGTGAAAGCTGCTATATAAATCCCTAAGCGCCGGGCTTGATTTCTAAATTTTTTTATGTTAATTTAAGTCTGTCAGAAAAGTTTAACCCGAATACGAATTCCAATAGGCTTTAAACAGCTTGATTTTTGGCGTATTCAATTCATATAGAAAATGATTACATATTAATTATGAAAGGTAAAATCAATGGATTTAGAAAACAAAGAAGAAATTACTGTTGAAGAAACTGCAGCAGTTGAAACTGAAACTGTTGAATCAGAAGCATCCGCTCCTGTACAGGAACAGCCTGCAGAAGAAAAACCGGCAAGAGGCAGACGCGGCAGAGGAAGAAAGAAAATAGAAACTTCCGAAGAAAAACCGCAGAGCGAATGGACAGAAAGAGTTGTTCAGATTAGCCGTGTTACAAAAGTTGTTAAAGGCGGTAAGAAATTAAGCTTCCGCGCAATCGTTATCGTAGGAAACCAGAAAGGGCAGGTTGGCGTCGGCTGTGCTAAAGCTTCAGAAGTTATCATAGCCATACAGAAAGCTATTGCTGACGGCAGAAAAAATCTTATCACAGTTCCTATCTTTAAAACAACAATTCCTCATCCGATTACAGGAAAATCCGGTGCGGGTGCTGTTATGTTAAGACCTGCTTCAGAAGGTACAGGTATTATTGCCGGCGGTGCTGTTCGTTCAGTTCTTGAACTTGCAGGTATCGGCAACATCCTGTCAAAATCTTTAGGTTCAAAATCTCCGCTTAATGCAGCCAACGCTACAATGGATGCACTGAAAAGATTAACTCCGTTCACAGAAGTTGCTAAAAGACGCGGACTTACTATGGCAGAACTCTTAAATTAGTCACTGCTCTAATTGTTTTTAGAAGTTGAATTATAATAATAAAAAGGAATAAAAATTATGGCAGAAAATAAACAGATAAAAATTAAACTCAAAAGAGGTTTAATCGGAGCATCCGAAGCTCAGAGAAAAGTGGTCAGAGGCCTCGGTCTTACTAAAAAAGATCAGGTTGTTGAACACTTCAACACACCTACTATCATGGGTATGGTTAACAAAGTATCACACCTTTTAGAAGTAGCAGAATAATTTATCGAAAGAAAGAGGAAATAAAATGGCAAATACAATAACATTAGAAGACTTAAGACCTGCTGAAGGCGCTACACACAGAACAAAACGTGTAGGCAGAGGTCGTTCATCAGGCAGAGGTAAAACTTCCTGCCGCGGTCACAACGGTGAAGGACAGCGCTCCGGAAGCTCTGCAAAAAGAGGTTTTGAAGGCGGCCAGATGCCTGCTTACAGAAGATTGCCTAAATTGAAAGGCTTTGAAATTATCAACAAACTCAACTACGCTGAAATCACTGTTACCAAACTCGACAGACTCGGCATGAAAGAAGTTTCTCTTGAAGCTTTGAAAGAAGCTAAAAAAGTTCATCCGTCAGCAGACGGCTTGAGAGTAATCGGTAATGGTGATATTAAGTCCGCAGTAACCGTTAAAGCAAGCTACGTAACTCCGTCAGCTAAGGCTAAAATTGAAGCTGCAGGCGGAAAGGTTGAGTTAGTATAATGGCACAGGGAATGAGAATGCCTTCTACCGATGATTTGATGTCAATGTGGCACGCTTCCGGTTTAAAGCAGAAAATCTTATTTACTTTCATGATGATTGCAGCGTTCAGATTTGGTGCGCAGATGCCGCTTTACGGCATTAACAACTCTGTTTTCAGCAACATCGCTCAGGGTAACAATATAATCGGATTTCTGGATTTATTTTCCGGCGGAGCACTCGGCAATGTATCAATCTTTGCTCTGGGTATCGGGCCTTTCATTACATCTTCAATCATAGTTCAGCTTATTTCGGTTGTAATTCCGTCGCTGGAAAAACTTCAGAAAGAAGAAGGGGAAGCAGGCAGAAGAAAATTATCCCAGTATACTCGTGTGTTTACTGTTGTGCTGGCTGTATTTCAGTCGTTAATATTTATGTTGTTTATGCGCCACCTTCCAGGAGCCATTCAGCCGAATGTTAACCACATAATGTTCTATATAAGTTCAATTACGGTTCTCACAGCAGGTGCAATGCTTGTAATGTGGATTTCAGAACTTATTACTGAAAAAGGTATCGGAAATGGCGGTTCGTTAATAATCTTTATAGGTATTCTCTCGGGAATTCCTGTTTATGCAACAAGAACCGCGCAGATGGTATCACACAGCACACAGCTTCAGATGGGACTTCTGGCGTTGCTTGCAATATTTTTTGTAACAATGATTTTCATTGTTATAATGCAGGAGGCTGTCAGAAAAGTCATTATCGTAAACCCGAAACGTCAGGTCGGTAACAAAGTTTACGGAGGTATGAATTCTTACATTCCGTTCAAACTTAATCCGGGCGGGGTTATGCCTATTATCTTTGCTGTAGCTATTTTGCTTTTCCCGTCTACTGTTTTAAGTATAGTCGGACAGGCAAACTTTAAATCAGTTGCTGTGAAAGATGCGGTAATGAATCTTGCGCACTGGCTCAGTCCTGACGGAATTGTCTACTACATTATGTATTTCTTATTAATTGTTGCATTAACTTTCTTCTACGCATCGATTATGCCGAACATGCAGCCGAAAGACATTGCAACTAACCTTAAGAAATACGGCTCGTCAATTCCGGGTATTAAACCGGGCAAGCCGACCGCTGATGCTCTTGATAAAATTCTTACCAAGACAACATTTATCGGTGCAATCGGGCTCGGTATTATTGCGCTGGTTCCGTCTTTTGCAAGTTATATTACAAATATAAAAACTCTGCAGGGTATCGGAGCCACTTCGTTAATAATCATGGTCGGTGTTGCGCTTGATTTGATAAATCAGGTAAGAACACATCTGCTGGCAAGGAATTACGAATCCTTCCTGAAGCAGTAAGCATACAATGTTAAGAATAAAAAACAGGCGGTCAAAATATAGGCCGTCTGTTTTGTTTTAATCCAGTTATGAAAATAAGACTGAGCAAGTATATTAAAATTTGTCCTTAACGCAAAGAGCAGTCGTTGTTCAGCGAAACAATGACAAAAGCAAGTGCTGTCTGAGCGCAGCGAGTTCACTTGCTTCGGGTTGAGCTGATTACACACGACTAGCGAATGGAGTTCCAGACCAAATTTTTATATACTTGCTTGGTCTTTAAAAAAGCTGCTATTTATTTCATACGGATAATTTTTGTGCTTTTATTCCAAAATTGTGAAGCCAGAACGGCGGGGAAATTAACTATTTTACCTTATACGGGTAATCATCAGGAATTTTCCAGCCGTTAAGCTGAATTAATGCTGCACAATAGGCACCGTTAACATGTCCTGCTGAACAGGAATATTTTGAACTTTCAGTCATTGCTTCCTTTGTAAGTTCTTCAAGATCCAATTTGTATGGCTCAAACCCTTTTTTATAGTGAAATTTATTAGCTGCAGCCGTATTAGAAGGCGAAAATCTAAATGCGAAAAACGTACTGCCGCAACCTTCACGGGATGTATATCCGCTTTCATTTAGAAGTCCGAAAGTCTTTTCATCAAAATATTGAGCTTTTGGAAAGAAAAAATAGTCATAGGCTGCTTTCCCGACAAGTACAGTTCCGTCAGCAAAATATATTGCAATATTATACCCGCCGTATGCCTCAAATTCCTTATGAGAAACATTTTTTAGGTACTTTAGAAAATATTTGTTATAGTATGTTTCACAGTCAATATCAGCATATTCGCCGCATGAATGAGGCCAGTACTCTTTAGGCCCGTTGTCTATTTCTGAAAGGAGAATTGCCTGATTCATAGCGGAATATATTTTCTTTAACTTTGCCTCAACTTCGCTGTTGGTCTTTTTCTGTACAAGCGCCGGCAGCGTCATTGCTGCAACTACCCCGATTATCCCGAGTGATATTAATACCTCAGCAAGCGTAAATGCAAAACTCTTTTTCATCTCAATCACTCCTTTTTAGAAAAAACTAACTTAGTATATTAATATTATACATTACTAAGTTATTTTTCGCAATATATTCACTTACAGATATATTTTAATATAGTCGCTTAGCTGATAGATTTAAAAAATCGGAGAGAATTTATGTGTAAAAATTTGCTGGGAAAACGGTTTCGGGAAATAAGGAAAAAGTTAGGCTATACTCAGGAAAAATTTGCCGAAATTGCCGGAATAGAACCGCAGTCAATTAGTAAAATCGAATCCGGAAAAAATTTTCCGCTTCTCAGCAATCTGGCAAAAATTGCAGACAAAATTAATATTGATTTAAAAGATTTTTTTGTTTATGAACACAAGAACTCCGAGCAGGATTTAAAAATTATATTAAATAAAACATTTGATGAACTTTCCCCGGAAGATAAGGAAAAAGCAGTAAGACTTATTCTTGCATTAAAATTATAGTGCTTTAGTGTTAAAAATCAGCGGACAAATTTACTTATTTCCGGCAATGTTTCAGAAGGATTAAGAGGGTAGTATGTATATGTAAATCCTCAACTCTTCTGATTGCTCAGTATTTGCCCCGCCGGTTTTGGACGGGGCTTTTCTTTGTAAAGGGTTTGCAATATCAGTTGAAATGTAATATAATCAACTCATAAGTATTTTAGAAAGGGTTCAAGATGAGAGAATTACTGGAAAAAGGACAAAAAGTTATAATGGTTCCGGCAGATTTTAAGTTTGCCAACAAAGGTACAATTACAGAGGTGACTCCGCAGGATTTCAGTCTGGAATTAGACTACAAACCAGAAGGTATTCTGAAAAGCAATTACTGCGAATTTTACCTTGACACAGCGCACGGAACTCTTTATTTTGATTCCTACGCAAAATCTATTGACGGCAACACTCTCTTAATTGCAAACCCTGCAAAACATAAATTTTTGCAAAGACGCCGCTATACACGTATCAAATTTATTCATGAAATTGAACTTTTCACTGATAGCGTTAATCATAAAATAACAACTCTTGATATTTCAGCAGGCGGTATGAAGTTTCGGACTAATGAGAATGTAAACATTGAGGATGAATACAAAGTTACCCTCCCGCTGACAGAAGAAATGAAGGTTACCTGCAAATATCTGCCTATTAGAATTGAAAAAGGCGAGGACGGGCAGTACACTCATTCCGGCCGGTTTGCATTTTTCGATAACAAAGACAAAATGACTTTAATCCAGTATTGCGCTAAACGCAGTATAGAAATTAAAAATAAATAGTTATGAGTTTAGTTAATTTATTACGAAAAACCTGCCGCAAAATACTTTTTACAACGCCGTCGCATGCACAAAGATTTTTTATTTACCATAAATTAAGAAATCTATACAAATATGACATATCTGAAACTGAGGCTTACAATCCTCAGGAAGCACTTTCTAAGGCACAGAAACGTGCTGCTGAGATTTACGGCACCAAATCTACCGAATTTTTGACAAACGGCTCAACAAGCGGCATAATTGCTGCAGTTTTAACATGTGTTTTAGCCGGAGAAAAAGTGCTTATTTGGCAGGAGGCTCATCCCTGCCATGCTAACGCACTAAAGCTTGCAGGAGCAATACCTGTTTATTATAATCTTGAAACAGATAATGATTTCGGGGTTCCGCTTGCGGTTAAGCCTGAAACAATTGAAAATGCTCTGAAAAAAGAAAAAATTAAAGCAGTAATCATAACATCGCCTACTTATGAAGGTATTGTTTCAGATATACCCGCACTAAAGGCTTTATGCGAAAAATACGGAGCGTATTTAATTGTTGATGAGGCGCACGGCGCGCTCTACCCGTTTTCTGACAATTTGCCGGAAAGCGCGGTTAAAATTGCGGATTTTACAGTTCAATCTCTTCATAAGACAGCAGGAGGCCTTAACCCGACAGCACTTCTGCACTGCAATTGCGAACTTGATACGACAGAAGCTCTAAAGCTTATCTCAACAACTTCGCCGTCATATCCTCTTCTTGCATCAATTGAGGCTAACATTAACTACCTTAATTCTAAGCGCGGGCGTAAAAATCTTGAAAATATTATCTCAACAATCAAAACACTCAAAGACACCTGCACCGGCTGTGACTTTTCCGGCGATGACGTTACAAAAATTCTTGTTAAACATCCGAAATATTCCGGATATGAACTCTCTAAAATTCTATTTGAAAAATATAATATAGAAGATGAAAAGACAAACGAAAAATCCACAATGCTTCTTTGCGGAATAGGAACGTCTGAAAAAAGTTTATATAAATTATTTGACGTTTTAAGACATATAAAATAATGTTACATTTTGTAAAAAACACCTGATATATTTTAAAGATTTCGCCCAGAAAAGCCGTTACCGTATGTAAGAATATGTTACGATAAGGAATTTTGAAAGGAAAAAGTCGTAAAATATGGGACTGGCAGCATCACAGGCTAGATTATTATCAATAACATCTCGTATGGCTGACAACGAACTTCGTTCGCAGTTGATTAATAATGCCAAAATGCGCCTCACAGCAGAAAGCTCTCAGGTAAGTGAGGAATATGTTGATGCGCTTAACAAAACCCAGTTAATGATGAAGAATTATAACACTGCAGGAGAATCTCAGTATCAAAACCTGACATTTAACAGTTTAACAGCCTACAGTGCTTACAATAACCAGTACGGTCTGAGAGATAAGAGCGGACAACTCCTCGTTGCGGAAACTGATGCCGCTAAATTTGAAGAAGCCTTCAAAATGGCAGAGCAGGATGAATCAATTATTGAAGGCGATACAGAAGGACTTAATGCAAAAGCTCTCGAAGAATTTTTGAAATCTTACGGTCTTGAAAAATCTACAACCTACTTTGAAAATCAGGATGTATTTAGTATTGATCCTAATATTCAGGCAATCTATGAAGGCGATATGGTATATAACACCGACGGCAGCAGAGTATCAGGAATCCACTACGGTTATGAATTGTCAAAGACATCCGTAGAATACGGTATATACCTCGAATTACTTGACGATTACCAGACAAAAAGCGACGCCTACACTAATGCAACAATAAAAGAAATGCAGCAGACCGTATATGATACAGTCGGCAACGGCGATACCTATAAAAACTGGTATTCAAAGATGTCAAAACTTGATGCGGATCTTACTTATGATACGAACGGCGAAACTATTACAGCACCTGCTGACGCTGTAGCTCAGGCTCAGGCACTTGTTGCAGCTATGCAGGATATTTATAATGCCTTAAAAGGACATCTTAAAACAACAACCCAGACAACAACCGCACCGGATGGTTCAACAACAGAAAGTCAGATTCCGGGCACCTTTGCCAATACAATGGAAGAGTATCTTTCAATGCCAAATATTGGTGATATTAGATATGAGCTTGTCGACACAGATAAAGCATACAACAGAAATCCTCCGGGAACACCGATGCACACAGATCCGACAACCGGCGATCCATGCAAGTGGGTTGTCTATGATGAAACAGTTCTTGATTCTTTACCGGAAGAGCAATTAGATGAAAACGGTTTACCTTTAAAAACAGAACCGGAAACTGCTTACGGAGATGGAACTTATCAGGAAGTTATAAAAAGTACAGTAACAGAATCTCAGTATGTAGAAAACACCATTTACATGTGGGAGTACTTCCAGACAAACATCATGAATGCCTTGAAAAGAGAAGATTTTTCATCAGGAGCGGAGGCTCAGGCTGCAAAAGCTGAATACTACGAAGCCGCAAAACAGCTTTCAATGTTCATATTCGGGCAGGATGTAGGCGCTGAATACTATGACAATCTTGATGATATGGAATGGTGCATGGGCCAGCAGGTATGGAACGATGATATTGACGGAGAAGGAAACGGCGGATGGGGACAGATTTTCCCTACAACAGCCTTAGATCCTTCAGAAGGCGGTATTGTAGCAGAAAACACTATAACCGTGCCTTATGAAGTTACAACAACCGATCCGGTAACAGGGCAAACAACTACAACTACTGTAAATGAAACTTATCAGCCAAACTTTCAGGCAGTAATTGATATTTACTTATGCGAAAAAATGATGGAAGAATACGGTGTACCTAATTACACCTGGATAGATGTAAACAATCCGAACGAAAACGCAGACGCCAAGGCTGAATGGTATACAAATCTTTTCGAACGCATGATGGAAGGCGGCTACAAAGCAATAGAAAACGGGCTTGCTTCAAGTTCGGAATGGCTTCAGTTTGCACTGGAAAGCAGCCTTATCTCAATGGAACAGGTAAATGATGAAGGCGACTGGGTTTCTACAATGTACACCAACTGCGTTGATATTACAGAATCATCTATAGATATTGATATTACAAGGGCTGAAGCAGAATACACCAAAGCTATGAACAAAATTGAAGCAAAAGACAAACGCTACGACCTTGAATTGAAAAATATCGATACCGAACACCAGTCACTCCAGACTGAATACGATTCTATTAAATCAGTTATAGACAAAAACGTTGAAAGGAACTTTAAATATTTCACAGCATAAAGCCTGATAGAGCCTGACTTTTCACGGCATCTTTATACGATATAAAGATTATGTAAGGAAATCAAAGTTCATAATTATTTTGAATTATAATAAGAACATAGGTTAGAAAAATAATTGGAGATAATTATGGAATCAGTTAAAGAAATTCTTACAAAGTTAGAAAATGCAGACAACACTACAAAAAATGAACTTGAAAATAAATTAGTTGAACAGGGTACAGAAGTTCTTCCTCAGCTTGTTGACCAGCTTCAAGTTGTCAGAGGGATTAAAAGAGGCGTTGTTGCAATGACTTTAATCAGAATCGGTGATGCTTCCATTAAATATCTTGAAAAAGCAGCTCAGAAAAATAAAGATTTTGAATGGGTTGCTGAATATCTCATAAGAGAAATTAAAGGCGAGATTGCCGCTTAGTTACGCGTCAGTATGCTTTTGACGCCAGAGAGCTAAAATCAGATTTTATATAGCAAAATACCCTGAATTTATTTAGGGTATTTTTGCATGAGAATATTTGAGTATCCGCAGTAAGCTGCGGTATAAATATCTTAATGACTGTCTTAACCGGCAGACTTTTTTATGCTAGAATTCTGTTTATGGAGAGATTTAAGCCTTATTTGTTTTATATAACACTTTTTCTTTTAATTGCTGCAATCTGCGTAAATGCAACACACTTTGATTTTGATTTATGGGCAAGGCTGATTGCAGGCATGGGCTTTGTGGAAGGCGGTCAGGTACTGAAACAGGATTTTCTTTCCTACACGCCGACTCATATCTGGTATGATCATGAATACGGTTCAGGAATTGTTTTTTATACATTTCTAAAGCTTTTCGGGCCTTACAGCCTTATAATTCTTGAAATTTTACTCTATTTTTCAATATTTTTTACAGTATCGCGAATTATAAAACTAAGAAACAGTAACTGCCCTTACAATATATTATTTTACCTGTTTCCTGTAATGGCGCTTGCAGAAAATTTTAACAATCCTGTAAGATGCCACCTTTTCAGCTTTTTATTGTTTACAATTTTTATTTATATTCTGGAACTTGTACGCAGAGGCAAAAATCAGCTTTTATTTTTAATTCCTCCACTGATTATTCTCTGGAACAACCTTCACGGAGGCGTTGTTGCCGGAATAGGGCTGCTTTGTATGTACGCGGCAGGTGAATTTTTTAACAAAAAACCGTTTAAAAAATATATTATAACCCTTCTTTTTTCAATTCCGGTTCTTGCTATTAATCCGTGGGGAATTGACTACATAAAATTTCTGCTGATGGCAAACACAATGAAGCGGCCGGATGTTGCCGAGTGGTGGGGCCTCTTTTCAAAATTTCATCTGTTCAGACAAATTTCTTTTAAAATATTTATGTTCGGAACACTCGGCGCTGAACTTTTGCTGACCGTTAAAGCACTCCGCCTGCAGAACATTAAAGAGTGGTACTTAAAACTTGATAAAACTAAATTTATTGTTCTTGCAGGAACGTTATTCCTTGCAGTATCTCACATAAAACTGCTTCCATTCTTTGCAATTGCTGCGGCATGCTTTGTTTATGAAGATTTCTACCGGTTAATCAATAATATAAAAATGCCGATCTGGAAAGACAGAATTGTCTACGCTGCATTCTTACTTATCATTGCTCTTAACTTTTTTACTAAAAATATTTCAATACCTGTAAATACTCAGGCTTATCCGGTTAAGGAGATAGAGTTTCTTAAAATAAACAATATAAAAGGAAACCTTTTGATTAATTTCGGACTGGGAAGTTACGCGTCTTATAAACTTTATCCTCAGAATTTAATATTCATGGATGGACGATACGAGGAAGTTTATTATGAAGGCATGGTGCCTCTCCTCAAAAAATTCTATCTTCTAAATCCTGGCTGGCAGGAAATTCTTGAAAAATATCCTCCTGACGTTATGGTTCTTGAAAAATACTATCCGGTATATGCTATGTTGAGTAAATCTCAAATCTGGTGTAAAGTATATGAGGGTCAGGATTTCGGGGTGTTTGTTAAACAAAAAGACAGACTGAGAACCTACAAACTGCCGTCTGACGACATAAATTACTATAAAAATACATTATTTGATACATCAATAAAATTTTAAATTATAATAGAATATAAATATGGAAAACAAATCATTTAAATATACCTGCCTATTCGGCGGCGGAGCAATAAGAGGGGCAGCATACTGCGGTACCGTAAAGGCAATGGAAGAACTCGGAATTAATCCGGATACAATTGCCGGCTCATCTGTAGGCTCAATTATAGCGGCACTTCTCGCAGTGGGCTATTCAGCGGAAGAATTACGGGAAATATTTATGCAGGTAAACTTCGAACTTTTCAGCGACATACAGTTTGCACTCGGGCCGCAGTTTGCGTTGAGCAAGGGGGAAGTCTTTCTTGACTGGATAAGGGATTTGATAGAAAAAAAAGTTTACGGCGAAAAATATAAAAAAGGAACCCATAAAGCTGTTACTTTTTCTGATATTAAAAAAAATCTTGTCATAATAACAACTGATTTATCAAGTTTTGACTGCAAAGAATTTTCAAAATGGGAAACCTCCGATTTTGAAATCGCAACTGCTGTCAGAATTTCATGCAGTATGCCCGGACTTATGAAACCTATTGAATACAATAACAGGGTTCTGGTTGACGGAGATTTGCAGAAGGGTTCTCCGATGTGGAAACTTTCAAAAAATTTACAGCCGGAAGATGAAAGAATACTGGAATTTCGGCTTGAAGGTGATTTTGAAGGGAATGACAAAAACACAATCGAATATATCAATTCTCTTTACAGTTATGCAACATCAATTGCAACCGGATTTATAATGAGTATTTACAATCAGAAAGATAAATACGATTACATTGTAATCAACACGGGCGATGTGAACATTGTAGATTTCAACATGCCGAAAGAAAAGCGTGCAAACCTTATGGACATCGGTTATTCGCAAACAATGGACTACTTTAAAAAAACTTTACCTGTCAAAAAGGCAAAGCTCACACAGATATACTCAGAATTAGAAACCAAATTAAAAAAGATTAAGAAAAACATATCTTCAAACAATATTGCTAAGGCAAAATCAGTTCTTGGAGATTTGTTTGTGTATCTTTGCGATTATGTAGACATAATTGATGAACATGATTATCACAGTCTAAAGGATTTTAAAGATGTTTTTAAAACTAATATTCAGTATCCGGCACTTTTCGGCAAGACAAAATTAAAAAATACCAATCTTGTATGGGCAAAGCTGGAACAAACACTGAACGCCATAAGCGAAAAAACTGTTGAACTTAAATCTTACAGTGAAATAAATGTTTGACATTCCAGAACTTTTTACATAGAATAAATAAGTAATGAAATTCCTGCCCTGGTGGCGGAATCGGTAGACGCGTTGGACTTAAAATCCAATTGGGTGAATAACCCAGTGCCAGTTCAAGTCTGGCCCAGGGCAAATTTAAAAGACTTCCTTTTGTAGGAAGTTTTTTTTATTAAGATTTGTAAATATCTAAAGCCCGCGTCCTGAAACGATTTTCATTAAAAATCAACAAGAATTTTAATTAATTGGCAATTATTTAATAAATAAATACTTTATATATACAGAGAGTATAAAAACGAGGATTACTATGGGCTTCAGCATGCAAAACTTAAGCAATTCGCTATTAAAAATGGGCACAAGCTTTTTACAGCTAGGCACATTTTATGCTGCAGCAAAATCAATAAACCATGGCGGGTGCGGCGGCTCAATATTCGGCAGCGGGTGCTGCGGAGGCGGGGGCGGCTATTATGGAATAGGATATTCCACAGGGCCTATGTTTTACGGCGGAGGTTTCGGGCTCGGTCAAATTGCAAGCGACAGATACATGATGGGTCAAATGTACGCAGCAGGCTTTGCAGCGAACCAGCAGCTTAATTATCTTAGTTCTATGAACGGTGCTATGTATCCTTCAATGATTGGTATGCCGTCACTTAATATGAATTTACCAGGAGTAACAACAGCATCTGCTACGCAACAGACAATTTCACCAACAAACAATCCTGCAGCAGATAAGGTTGACAAAAATCAGAGCACAGCCCTTGCTGAAAAATACGAACAAAATGTTAAGGACAAAAAATCAACAACATTTGTTACAAACAGCTGGAAAGATATGCAAGAAGGGGCTGAAAAAAATGATGCACACAGAGATGCCTCAAATAATTTTGCAAAATCATATATAATGCACATGGATAAAACCACAGGCAATTCCGACGGCGAAATTACGCTTGATGAATTTAAAGAATACAATATAAAAACAGATTTAGGCGACGATGTTACAGATGATATGAAAAAAGCAGCCAACGAAAGTTCTGCAGTTATATTTAACAAATTAGACCAGAACGGCGACGGCAAGCTTGACTGGAAAGAAATGTCCGCAATGTTCACTGTTTATGACGGTATTAAAGACGGAAAATATGACGGCGTAATAACTAATGAAGAACTTGAAGCCGGCAACTCATTAATGCTTGACAAAAATAATCAGACAATAACTCAAAAACTCAGAGCGGCTTATAAAGACATTTTTAACCCGTAATAAGTAACGTCCCTTACCAGGAGACATTCTAAGATATAAACGGCATAATACCAGACCAGTCAAACGGTTTGGTATTTGCATATTTTAAGAGTGCATTTTTATCAAGCGCCTTCATCTTTGCAAAAGCAAGATTGTAATCGTCATCCCCATTCATGGTAAGAATAGGTATAAGCGCTTCATAAGCAAGTTTTGTAACTTTTGCATCATAATTAATAGCAATAGTTTTAATTCCAAGTTTTAATGCCACGAGAACGGCATGGAAACGCATTGCTATCATATATTCCAGATGCGACATCTTAAATATAAAATCATTTTTGGTCATAGAATGGATAATTTCCGTATTAACCATCGGGTTTAATGTTTTGAGTAATTTTTCAAACTTCAGACATATTTTATAATCAAGCGATTTTTGAAAAGCATAAATTTCAATCTTTCTGTCCGGAAATTCTTTCAAAATCTGTCGAGCAAGACGGTTTAAAAGTTCATCATTCATTGTCTTGTAGTCTCTGAGTTGTACCCCGACTGTTCCGTCAGGATTGGCAGGCGTAACTTCAAGAGAAAAGACAGGATCATTAACAAGCGAGGCATTTATTCCCCAGCTTTTCACCAGTTCCAGACTCTTTTGATCTCTAACAGATACAAAAGCTGCTTTTTTTAGTAAACCTTTAACTATTTCAACAGACTTTTCCCGCTTGAGAGGCCCGATTCCCTGCGCAAAAATAACAACTTTTTTCTGCATTGCCTCTGCCAGCCAGATAATAAAAGCATAGTATAATAAGCTTTTAAAGCTGGTTACATCCTGCAAAAGACTTCCGCCTCCTGAAATAAGAACATCAGACTTAGACATAGCCAGAAACACCTGTAAAAAGCTGAAATTTTTAACAGAAAATACCTGATACAGCATGGAAGTTTTTTTAGGATTTTTAGAAATAACTGCAATATTATTTCCCAGAGACTTAAGCTTGTCTACAAGCACACCGAGTATCGCATCATCACCGAAATTATCAAATCCGTAATAACCTGAAATTAATATTCCTTTTGGCATTATGCCCCGCAGCCTCCCCGCATTATAGAATAAACTTCATCTTTATAAGGAATAGATTTAATTGCACCGACTCCCTGTGTCTGTAAACCGGCGACAATTGACGCCAGCTTTACTGCCTCGGCATGATTGCAACCGTGTGTGAGAGCGTGCATAAATCCTCCGTTAAACACATCACCCGCACAGGTAGTATCAATAGTATCCTTTGTATAAAATTCTGAAAACATTATATTGCTGTTATAACCTGTATAGTAACCGCCCTTAAGTGATGATTTAATAATAACTGTACTAACACCTGTATCCCAGAGTTTTTTAATTATGTTTTCTGCAGATTCTAGCTCAAGAATATATGTAGAATCATATTTATCATTCATAAACAAAATATCAACGTTTGAAATTATTTTATTAAAACTTTCTCTTGCGTTTTCTTTTGTAGTGCAGAGAGTTGAAAAATTAGGATCAAAAGCAGTTGTGATATTATTTTTTTTAGCGACTTCAAAAGCCTTTAATACCGCCTCTTCTGCAGAAATAGATAATGACATGGTAGTTCCGGTTGAATAAAGAATTTTTGCGCCAGAAATATAATCTTCGGAAATATCATCTACAGAGAGCTTTGAGGGAGCAATTTTTTTTCTGTAATAAACTATTTCCTTCTCTTCACCCTCAGGTCTGGCTATAAAATAAAATCCATTCGGCTCGTTTGTAAGCTTAACCTGTGAAATATCAAGCCCTTCAGCCTGCCAGGAATCCATAAGAAAATCCTTAAACGCGTCATTGCCGGCCTTTGTAATAAAACCTGTATTAGACCCGAGCCTGAGCGCTGCAATAGCTGAGGCTAAAGCATCTCCGCCGTAGTATTTGTAAAGGCAATCCGAATTTGCAAGACGCTCTGTGCTGGATAATTCTATTAAACATTCCCCGATTGCAATAATATCAAGTTTTTTATCCATATTAACCTTTCAAATCTCTTAATACATTCTTTGCGCGCTTTGTAATTTCATTATATGAATAACCTTCAAACAGATTTCTGCCTATACCAACAGCAAAAGCTCCTGCTTTTATGTATGAAACAGCTTCGTTTAATTTTATATTTCCCTGAGGAAGCACTTTTAAGAAAGGCATCGGCCTTAAAATATTTTCAACATACAAAGTTCCGCCAAGAGCAGTTACAGGATAAAGTTTTATCAAAGGAACACGAGCTTTCCAGACATTGTAAGCTTCATTTCCGGAAGATGCACCCGCGATAAGCGGAATTTGTCTGTCTTTAGATATTTTAACAAGATTCATTTGAAAAATAGGCGAAGCAAGGATTTCGGCGCCGACACCTATTGCAGAAACTGCCTGCAGTGAAGTGATTATTCCGCCGGCGCAAACAGTTATGTCCTTTGAAACTTCTGCAATAGCACCGTAAATTTCAGCATTTTCAACGTTTATTTCCACAACTTTTACGCCGGCATCAATAAGCGCTTTTACGGTATCTATGACTTCCTGCGGATTTTTTTTCCTGATAATCGGTAATATTTTTTCATCAGAAAGAAGCTTAATTAAATTTTCGTTCATAATCTATCCTTTTTTCAAAATTTATTATATCATAAAATACAGGATCGGGATTTGTGAAAATGAAGAAGTTAAAATCAAAGTTGTTTTTTATTAAATCATTCTTTTTACATTTATTTTTGTCGATAATTGTAATACTTCTGTCATGGCAGTTTATAGAGCCGACTGCATACAATTTTATGGTCAAGCATTTTTCAGCAGCAAAAAGCGGCTCTGACAATATTGCGGTTATCGTAATTGACGACAAATCAATTGCCTACCGCAGGTGGCCGTGGCCGCGTGAATACTATGCCAGAATTATGGAGTATTTAAACGATTATGCAAAACCTGAAATTATAGGATATGATGCAATATTAAGTTCTCTTGATAAAGAAAACCCTGAATCTGACGAATACTTTTTTAATACGGTAAACCGCATTGATAACCTTGTTACAGGTTTTAGTCCGCTGCAGCAGCCTTACGAGAATATTGAGGAAGGCAAAAAGTACGATTTAAAGTTCAAAAACAAATTCGGCGTAAAAATAAATAGAGAATATGATGTTTACGATTTCGGGAGATACAAAAGTATTTCGCAGTTTCCGGAACCTTATTTTAATGCGGTAAAACAAACAGGCTCCGTTAATATTTCCCAAAACGCCAACGGATATTTGACTTATATGGATCAGATAGTTTCTGTTAACGGGAATTATTACCCTTCACTTGGCTTGAGAATGTACATGTTTTTGAAAGATGCCGACAGTGTAACAATTCTGCAGGATAAAATTTATGTACCCAAAACCGGACTTTCCATTCCTGCGGTGTCAAATTCAAAAGGAATACAAAGCCTTATAAGCTACTACAGGGTAAATGATTCTGATTCATATACACATAAAAAATATTCAGCAATTGATATTATACAATCGCTCGAAGCTCTGAAAAAGGGGGAAAAACCGGCAATAGACCCGTCTGAATTTACAGGGAAAATAGTTTTTGTCGGTGCTAATGCTAAGGCTGCTGCGCTTGCGCTTGAAGATGCCCTGCCGACACCTGTATTGCAAAAGCATCCCGGGGTTGATATTCAGGCAACAAACCTTGACAATCTTTTAAATAATACTTTTATACGCCCGACAACACTGCTGCAGGATCTTGCAATTCTTTTTACTATCACTATACTGACATTTGTTATTATAAGTAAATTTTCATACTTTGCATCGCTGTTTCTGCTTATACTGCTTGCGGCATTTTATGTAATGTTCTGTGTCGTCTGCTATCAAGCAGGGGTTGCTGTGAACGTGCTTACCCCGCTTGCGATTCAGCTTTTGACCACAATATTCGGATACTCGTACAGATTCCTGCTTGAGGGGAAAAACAAGGAAAAAATAAAACAGGCAATGGGCAAATACCTTTCGCAGGATATTATGAAAAACGTTGTACAAAATATAGACGACATAAAGCTCGGCGGCAAACGTGCAAACGTAACTGTTCTTTTTGCAGACATAAGAGGTTTCACCAGCATGAGCGAAAAAATGACTGCAGAGGAAGTTTCAGTAATTTTAAACGAATATTTTACGGAAATTGAACCAATTATCACAAAATACAACGGGGTAATAAACAAATTTATCGGGGATGCGGTCATGGCAATTTTCGGAGAGCCTGTGCAGGATATAAATCATCCTGTAAATGCTGTCAGATGCGCAAATGATATGCTTAAGAAAGTGAGCCAGCTTCAGGACAAATGGCTTTTTGAAGGGAAACCGAAAATTGAAATCGGAATTGGAATTAATACAGGTGAAGCTTTTGTAGGCAATATCGGGTCTGAAAAACGTCTTGAATACACTGTTATCGGGGATACGGTTAACCTTGCAAGCAGAATTGAAAGCTATAACAAGGTTTATAAAACAAACTTTCTTATAAGCAGCTCCACATACTCTTACGTAAGTTCAATTGCCGACGTAATAAAAATCAGCGAAGTTCAAATCCGCGGAAAAGCTAAAAAAATGGATATTTATGAAGTCCTCAGATTAAGTAAGGACTAGAATTATGATAGAAAATCTTGATAAGCTTAAACTTGCAATTGATGTAGAAGTTAAGTACAAATATATTGATATAAGAGGGAAAGCACAGTGTTTTTCCGCTTTCATAAGAAATGAAGCTAAAAAAATATATAAAACTTCAGGCAAAAATCCGCGCTGGCAGGTCATTGCGGAAACATTTGAGCACTATCCTTACGCCTCGGTAAACGAACGCCGCAGGTCGATAGAACATCTTATAAAAGCGATTAAATCCGAAATTCAAACCTCAAAGAATAATCCGGACGGAGAGGAAAGCACTAATAAACCCGTTTTAAAAAATCCTAACGAAGTTGACGTTATGTATGTAAAGGGCGTTGGCCCGAAAATTGCATACAAACTTAATAAGCTTGGAATTTATACTGCAAACGATTTGATGTGCTATTTTCCGAAACGCCATGTTGACTATTCTTCAAGAACCCCGATAAAAGACCTTAAAGAGGGCGAAAATACCACCATTTTCGGTTATATAAAATCTGTTTCTGCGTTTAACACAAAGAATAATCTTTCTGTTGTAAAAGTTACTGTCGCAGATGAAACCGGCTCGATTGAACTTAGCTTTTTTAACGCAAAGTCAAACAGGTTTACTCTGGAGAGGACAAAATCACAGTTTCCTGTTAACGCTGGAATAATGCTCTCGGGAACAGTAAAATTAAACAACTACAACAGAAAACTTACAATAGACAAACCATCATATTCTATCATGACGGGCGAATTTCTGGAAAACGGCAGCCTTAATCTTGGCAGAATTGTTCCCGTTTATCCTGTTTGTGAGGATTTAAGCATAAAAACTCTCAGGAAAGCTATTTTTAATGCGCTAGAACTTTACAAAGACTACATAACAAACATAATCCCCGATGAAATCCGCGAACGCCTCGGGCTTCTGGACAAGAGAAATGCAGTAGTGCAGATACACTTTCCGGACAGCATGGAAATGCTTGAGCGTGCGCGCTTCAGCCTTGTTTTTGAGGAACTTTTTCTTGTGCAGTTGAAACTTGTCCGGCTGCGCGAAGAAAACAGTTCTCACACAGCACTGGCTTTAAAAATACAAAAGGACGGGCTCGTTCAAAAATTCATAGAGAGTCTTCCGTTTGAACTTACAGGAGGCCAGAAAAAAGCCGTTAATGAAATTCTCAATGATTTAAACTCCGAGCGTCCGATGGCAAGGCTTCTGCAGGGAGATGTCGGGAGCGGAAAGACTGTTGTTGCGTGCATAATGCTTCTTGCAGGGGTAGAAAACGGCTATCAGGGGGCATTAATGGCACCGACCGAAATTCTGGCCCAGCAGCATTATAATAATCTTATACAGTGGCTCACCCCGCTTGGTCTGAGCGTCGGGCTTTTCCTTGGCTCGCAGGGGAAAAAAGTCCGTGAAAAGTTCCGGCATGATCTTATTAACGGTCAGACAAATATTGCGGTAGGTACTCACGCGCTTATTCAGGAAGGGGTTGAATTTAATAACCTCGGAGCAATAGTTGTTGACGAGCAGCACCGTTTTGGAGTAAAGCAGCGCAATATTTTGCGTAAAAAATCACAGAACCCGCAGATGCTCACAATGACAGCAACCCCTATTCCGCGAACACTTGCAATGACAGTACACGGAGATTTAGACCTGACAATAATTGATGAACTTCCAAAAGGCAGGCTGCCGGTACAAACATCTTTAACAGGTTCTCACAGAGGGGTGTACGACCTTATTAAACAGCAGGTGGATGAAGGCAGGCAGGCTTATATTGTATATCCGCTGATTGATGAGAGTGAAACACTTTCCGCCAAAGCTGCCACAAAAGAAGCTGAATACCTGCAAAAAGAAGTTTTCCCTCAGTATAAAATCGGACTTCTCCACGGGAAATTGAAAAATGACGAAAAAGAACAGGTTATGAAAGATTTCAAAGATAAAAAGTACGATATACTTGTTTCAACAACCGTCGTGGAAGTAGGAGTAGATGTGCCTAACGCAACAGTTATTGTAATAGAAAATGCCGAACGCTTCGGGCTGTCACAGCTTCACCAGCTGAGGGGGCGCGTGGGAAGAAGCGCGCTTCAATCTTATTGTGTTCTGGTTTCCGGAACCCGATCTCAGGAAACAAGAGAACGCTTAAACATTATGACACAGACCAACGACGGCTTTGTAATTGCTGAAAAAGACCTCCAGATAAGAGGGCCGGGCGAGTTCCTCGGCACACGCCAGAGCGGTCTGCCTGATTTAATTATCTCAGATATTGTGAAAGATGCCAAAATCCTTGAACTTGCAAGGATGGAAGCCATTGACTTTCTAAAAACACACAACATTGAAGATTTTCCACTGCTGCAAAAAGTTACCACGCTGCAAATGTTTGGCGGGCTCGATATATAGGTTAGAAACCCTTTAAAAACGGGCATAATTAATTTATATGGGATAGGATTGTTAACTTTTGTAAACCAAAATCAATCAAAATTAGCAATTATTTAACGCGTATATACTTTTTATATATAAGAGTATAAAATACGAGGAAAAACTATGAACCGATTTTATCGACCGCTCGGCGGCTACCGTCCGAATCCGTGGACAGGATTCAGATGGGGCGGCGGACACACAACATTTGTTCAGAATAATTTTTACGGCGGCGGCCCTCGTCCGATGGGATTTGGCGGGATATTCCGTTTCGGAGGATTTAGAGGCGGATGTTGTCATGGAGGCTGCGGCGGCGGTATGAACTGGATGCTCGGTGTTGGTATGGCATCGACACTGGTCGGCGGTATTATGAATATGTTCGGTCTGGGCGGCGGAAACTCTGCCGGTACAACTGTAATTGATGACAGAGCCAATCAGAACTCTAATACAAGAAGTTCCAACAGAACGTCAAGCGAAACAAATATTTCAATAACAAATATTTATCAGCAGCTTCAGGAAATAAACCAGCAGTTAGATGAAATGCAGGAAATACTCAACGGCGGCGAGGACGACGGCAGAGTCGGCGACAGCGACAGTGATAGTGATATTGACGGCGACGATGACATTGATATAAATAACGGAACCGGAAATGACAACAGGGTCGGTGATGATGATGACGATTCAGACGGCGATGCTGATAACGATGACGACAATTCTGTCGGAGGCGGCGGCAGAGTTAACGGAAACAACGGAAATCAATTGAACCTGACACCTGGAGCAACACCAGTAACAATAACATCAACAGTTCACACAAACGATTGCAAAGTAATTCCAGGTGAAACAACATGGTTTGAAGTTGCACGCGGTATGTACACAGGTGCAAACGGCGTAGCGCTCACAAAGGATGATATTAAAGCAATTTATACAGCTTTAAGAGCACAGTACGTAGACGGCGGTCATGTTGTTAACGGTCAGGTCTACGACAAAAACAACAATCTTGTTGATGTAAGCAATATGGACTTACCAAAAGGTTTCGTAAAACTTCCTGACACAATTACGGTAGACGGTAAAACTTACAACTACAACCCTAACGGCACAGTTACCCCGTCATCCTACAGCACAAATAATTCAAATATAACAAGAGCCGGCTCATTCAGCGCAGTGAAAACAAGCGATAACAAATGGGAACCGACAATTAACGGACACACTTATAACGGCGGGCATTATGATAGCGAAGATGAGGCAATAAATGCCGCAAAAGAAGATATTGAAGAATTTACACAGGAAAACACTCCAATTACCGAATAAGATTAAAGAAAGCGCCGCACACGGCGCTTTTAAATTAACACAATTGTAAAGAAATGTAACACATTTTATAGTAAACAGGCAATTCTTAAACACACATATACTTTATATATATAAGAGAGTAAAACTACGGAGAGAGTATATGGTTAACATGCAACCGAGAGCAAATTTAAGTTCAGTAGGACGCCAGCCATTCCGACCGGGACAGTGGATGGGGTTCAGAGGCGTAAGTAAGAACACAACTTACGTTCAGAACAACTTCTTTGGCGGGGCTTACGGCGGCTATTACGACAGTGCACTTAACTACAATACAACATCCTGCTGCGACGGCGGTGGAATGAGCAAAGGCATGAAGTGGTTAATGGGTCTCGGCGTTGGTTCAACTTTACTCGGCGGTATTCTCTCCTTATTCAAAAAAGATGATGCAGGAGAAGCCGGCGGCCCTCCTGTTACTACAAGCAGCGATCAGATAGCCGACCTTCAAAAACAGATTGAAGAATTACAGAAACGTATAAAGGATATGAATACACCTACACCACCACCGGCTGAGCCCGCAGCTACTAAGGTAGAAGAACCTCCTGCAGAGCCGGCTCCGACTCCAACGTCAGATCAGCCTCCTGCAGAAGATCCATTTAAAGATTTCGGTAAAAACGGTCTTGTCTGCAGGGATGCCAGCGGTAAAACACGAAATATTACCGGTGCTGCAGGACAGGTAACAGTAACAAAGGCAGGCACAGCAGGCGGCCCGCCGCAGGAATTTACAATAACTGACACAACTGAAAACGCAGGCGGCAATACATATACATACGAGTTAACAGGCACAACCGCAGATGGCAAGCCGTTATACACCTGCACTTCTAAAAACGGTCAAAAAATTAGCCAGGGTAACCAGTACACCTACGACAACGGCGAACTTATACAGTATTCAAATCAGGGCGGCTATGGCAGCGGCTTAAAAACCGATGCCCAGATAAGCAGCCAGAGTTCGGTCGGTATGGGTAGTCCAGGCAGTGGTGTTGCTACACCAACAAATGATCCTGTCGAATCAATAATGAGTACTGTAAGCACTAACTCTGCACTTACACCTGAACGAAAAACGGAAATAATAAAACTTGCCGACAGTATCCAAAATTCTAATCTTGATGACGCAACTAAGACTGAATTATTAAATCAATTAAATACAGCATCTCTTGGTATAATGCTGGTTGATGATACAAACTTTTTGAAAACTAAACAAACAATAGAAGCTGAAATTAATGCCGCCGGCGCTAAGCCATCGTCAACAACTTCAAACCAACCAACCAAAACAAACTATAATGCATCAAATATAGGCGACGCTCTGGTACAACAGTCCGGAGGAAAACTGAGACGGGTTGAGGTTAAGCAAAACAGCGATGGTTCCTATACAATACAGGGATATTATAAAGGTAATGGCATCTTAAAAACAAACATGAATTCAATCAGAGTAACAGACCTCAATGATCCTAACATCTATAATAATTTGATGGAAGATTATGATAGTTACTTTAATTAACAAACTCCCTCCGGGGAGTTTGTTTATGCCTTTTGTAACAAACTTCTCTCATTTTGTTGGCAAGAGGGTTAAAAAGTAGTATAATTAATATATACAAAATGAAAGAGGTGTTTATTATGGAAGATTTAAAAGTTGCAATCGGGTCAGATCATGGCGGGTTTGAATATAAAGAAAATATTATTGAGTATTTAAAATCGCGTAATATTCCTTATGTTGATGTCGGTACGCATACTAAAGAATCCTGCGATTACCCGAATATTGCAAAAGAGGTTTGTGAAAAGGTTATCAGCGGCAAGGCGAACAGAGGGATTCTCGTTTGCGGTACAGGGATTGGCATGTCTATTGCAGCAAATAAAGTTCACGGGATAAGAGCTGCACTTTGCGGTGACACTTATTCGGCACGTGTTTCAAGGGCTCACAACAACGCAAATGTTCTCTGTCTCGGGGAACGTGTTATCGGAGCACACCTTGCGCTTGATATTGTTGACATCTGGCTGAAAACTGGCTTTGAAGGCGGCAGACACAAACGCAGGGTTGATTTAATAGAATAATTTAAAGAGTTCCCGCTATTGCCGGCGGGAACTCTTTTTGCTATAATTATTTCCATAATAAAGGAAAAGATATGAAAAAAGAAATTGATTCACACAAACTCGCCTGTGTTATAGCGGGAACCCTTGATGACAAACTCGGAAAAGATATTGCAATATTAAACATCAGCCATGTATCATCGCTTGCCGATTATTTTGTAATAGTTACCGGCGATTCTACCCCGCAGGTTAAAGCATTGATGGAAAGCGTCAAAGAAAGGATTAAAGAACTTTTTGAGCGCCTGCCGAACAGGGTTGAAAATGATTTAAAAAACCGGTGGAACCTTCTTGACTACGGAGATGTAGTTGTACACATTCTCCACAGGGATGAGCGGGAAACCTATGCTATTGAAAAATTCTGGAACAACGCATTCAGTATTCCGGAAACTGAGTGGAGAGAAGTTTCAAAAGAGTATTCCGCTTATAAAAGTTAAAGTCTTTTAGTCGGGCAAAGACCAATGGTTGACCTCCCTTTCTAAGAGAGGTGGAGCGATAGTGCCGGAGGGTTTTTATTTTAAATCCCCCCTGCCCCCCTTTGAAAAAGGGGGTATTAGAACTAAGACCTCCCTTTCTAAGGGAGGTGGTGCGCAGCACCGGAGGGTTTTTATTTTAAATTCCCCCTGCCCCCCTTTGAAAAAGGGGGTATTAGAACTAAGACCTCCCTTTTTAAGGGAGGTGGTGCGCAGCACCGGAGGGTTTACCCTCACCCGAATTACTAAATTCACTACGTTCATTAAGTAATTCTACCCTCTCCCAGAGGGCGAGGGTGCCGGAGGCGGGAGAGGGCAGCCCGCTTCACCCTTCACTTCTCACCCTTCACTTTTTTTTCGCACTTAACGACAATATCCCCCCTCGCAAATAAATCTTTACATATTGCAATAACTTTACAAATTCAAAATAGACGTCTATAATAAATCTTATGGAAAATATTGAAAATAAACAGGAATTAGAAAAACAAATTAACGAAACAGTTCTGGAAATGGCTAAAGATCCGAAAAATACGGAAATTTACCACAAACTGTCACGTTTATACCTGCAAATGCAGGATTATGACAAGGTTATGTCTGTTCTGGACAGCATACTTTCAATTAACCCGAACGACGTTCAGGCGCTTGTCGGTATGGGTACTATGTGGTTTTATGAAAAAGATTTCAGAAAATCCCTCTCATACTACAACAGAGCACTTGAGATTAACCCGAAAAACTATTTGATTTACTACAATATTGGAAACGTTTTTGCTGAATGGAAAAACTTTCCGAAAGCTCTTTTTTATTACAACAGGGCAATTGATTTAAATTCATTTAATCCGGAAATTTATAATGCAATTGCGCTGCTGTATTATGATAACGAAGATTATATCGAATCAAAAGCTTACTATGAAAAAGCGCTTTCGCTTGATCCAGAGAACCTTACAGCGCTTGTTGATATGGGTAATGTATGCTTTAAACTTTTTGATTACGAAAGAGCTTTAGACCTTTATAAAAGAGTTTTTGCTCTTAACATTGACAACAAAGTCGTTGCCATCTGTATCGGCAATACTTACACTCTTATGCACAAACGTGAAGAAGCTTATTCATACTTTGAAAAAGCTCTTACTATGGAAGGCGACAACTATAGAGCGTATATTTGCTATGCCATTTCGCTTTCTGAATTCGGCGAATACGATATGGCTATTGAAATGTATAAAAAAGCAATTGATATATTTCCTAAAGAACCAAACGCTTATGAGCTTCTCGGCAACCTGTATACCAATATGAACAGACTTGATGACGCTATGGCGGAATACAAAAAAATTCTGCGATTTGCTCCAAATAATGCCGAAACATATATGCTTTTAGGCAACGCGCATTACCTGCAGGGCGATATTGAAATGGCTATTGCATCTTACCGTTCAGCTATTAAAATTGAACCTGAAAATGATGAACATAAGCTCGTCTATTATCAGGTGCTTGATGAATATATTGACAGAAAACGCAAAGGCGATGTGGGACAGGAAGCATAATGTATTCTAAGAATAATGAAAACCCGTATATGATTGAAAGAATCGTTACGGCTCTGACTTATCCGACGATGGGAATGATAGGATTTATCTGGTTAATTCTGGGATTGATAACAAAAGCCAGACCGCGGCTGTTTACAATGTATCATATTTACCAGTCAATATTTCTGTCAATTGCTTACGTTGTGATTTCGCTGCTTATCGGAATTATTGTAAACATGCTGAGTTATGTACCTTTAATTAACAAACTCGTTGCCCAGCTTGTATTCTGGACAAATGCGCCTGTATTTTTCGGGTATTCAATTATACAAACAATCGTTTACGCAGTAATCCTTTATCTTGCAGTCTTTGCATTTATGGGAAAATACAGCTACTTCCCGTGGGTTTCGGAGATTATAAAAGAAAATCTCAGATAGCAAAAAATTTTTTTACGGGATTTTAAGTTTTACAAATGGAAACTCAAATCTCGTTCGGTGCAAACTTTTTGCGCAAAATGCCCGTAAAAGTATATTCCTATAATCAAAAAGCCTACAAACCTGCAGAAGCAAGCCTTGTAGAGCTTAACCCGCTCGATATAAATGATGTAAATGCTCTTGAGGATACCGCCAGAAATTTCGGAGGCGAAACTCTTGCAAACAATGTTTATATACATGCAAATTCAGCATTTCAACGTGGAAAAGCAGGGAATATGCGTTTATTTGCTCTTACAAAACAGGGAAATGATTTTCAGAAACTGAATACAGCTGATATTCTGGGTGTTGCGGAAATTTCACTTTCAAAAACCGAGCAGAGCGGGATTGAGCTTAAAAATTTGCAGGTAAGACCGCAGTATGCACACGCATCACGCCGCCGCTACATAAAAAATATCGGAGCATCAATAGTTAACTACCTTAAAGAGACATATAAAAAAAATAGAGCTGAATTCCACCAGCTCCAGCATAAGATTCTATGAAAAATTGGGCTTTAAGCGTCAAAACAGTATCCGTAATATTTTTATCTGGACAAATGATTAATTTATCTTTTTAGATATAACAACAGCGTTTGAGATGGGGATTCCGCCGTAAACCTGAGGTTTATTTACGACTTTTCCGTTTACATACATAACTGTTGACCCTCCGCCGTCAAGGTTCATTGCACCGACACAGCCTGCAGCTTTCATAAAGTTAGCAAGCTCCATAAGTGTCATACCGATTGAACTTCCTTCCCTGCCGTCAACAGCAACAAGAATTAACCGATTATCTTCAGTGTAACCAATTGCACTGCGCGGATTGCGGCCACCGATTGAGGAAAGCTTCTGCGCTGTCATATCAACAAAAACTTCACCGTTTTTAACAAGATACGGGCCCCCGCTTATAATATGTGTAACATCTTTCCACTCAGGAGTTGTATTTATATCTAGTTTAATCTTTTTATCTTTTAAAAGCGGCTGCAGTAAAGATTTCGGGCCTGAAATTACGTATCCGTTTTTGGGAATTGCAATCGGATTTGCTGAAGCCTTAGTAATTACACCGTCCTCAACCCTGAGCCCCATGCCGTATTTCGGAGCGTAAGGCGAAGTTTTGCCCCACTCCGGTGTATAAACTATAACGTGAGTAGAAAGCATTCTCGGTTGATTTAAATTATCAACCTTTACAACTTTTCCGGAACCCTCAACAGACGCATTCAGCTGCACTCTTGCTAAATCAAATCGTGTTTTTCCGCCGTCTGAAAATATTCCGAGAGCAACCCTGTCATAAACAGGCCCTGTATAAATTTTCTCATCAATCATTAACGTTCCGAGCGGAACCCCTGTCTGAGGCTTAAAATAAGTGCCGTTCAAGGCAACAATGGAATTGGTATTTTTAGCGATAGTAGTAATTGTTCTGCGGCTCTTTAGGTTATTTGAGGTTGAGGAAAGCGCCGGCTTTAGCTCAAAGTCCCCGGCAAGTTTCAAATCCATCTCAACTACATTAATCCTGACCGGTCTGCCGCTGTAATATTTTGTGAGTTTAATATGCTTTACCCCATCTGCTACTGTACTAATAAGTGAATTCGGGTATTTTTTCTTAATATCTTCATCAAAATTTTTTGCACGTGTTTCCATAGAATATTCATTCAAAATATGCTCTTTAAGCTGCTCAGTGTCAATTTCTAAAGCAGGTACCGGAGCATGGGCAACCTGCATATCGTCGGCTAAGATAGGAGAATTAAAAAACAGACTCTGTGCAAGCACAAATACACCTACAATCGCAGCACTTAAAGCAAAATCGACCAATCTCCTGAATTCTGGCATGTCAAATAGCGTATCCATAACGTCACCTCATAACTTAAAAGTAACCGGATACCTTTTTGATTAAAGAGTGGGGTGGGGAATAACACTCATCAGAAGCCTGTTTTTAACCCGTTTGAAAGTGTCCTTATAACCATAAAGTTTTTTCACCAGCGTCAACCATTTTACAGGGACTTCCTACTATTATTGTAACATATTTTTACAAATATCTCAAGTCCTCTGGCTGCAAGGGTTTTACAAAACTAAATAGAGGTAAAATTACACTTATTTTAAACAAAAATATACCGGCATAAATAAAATTAAAAGGATTAAAAGCACTCCTAATATAATATCAGGTAAATTTTCAAATTTTGAATTATACATTTAAATTTATTTCCAAATAATATTACATGTAATATTAATAATATGATATATCATATATTTTGTCAATCATATCATATTGTGAAATATAATGAAACAATGATTGTATTTAAGCTAGATGACTTGATATGGCAGCATAGAACAACTGCTGAAGATATATATCAAAAAACAGGAATAGGAAAATCTACTATTTCTACAATAAGAAATAACAAAAATATAAATATAAGCATCCATACCCTGAACAAACTGTGCAAATATTTTAACTGCACGATTTCGGATATAATGGAATATATTCCTGATAAGGAGAATTAATCAATATCAACCGGTTCTCTCTGGATTTTTTCTATTGCCTCGCGAGCGGTGAAGACAAGAGGTTCCGGCACATTTGATATTGTGGTGAATTGTCGCAGAACATCAACAACACGTTTAAATGAACGGACAATGTCACCTTCGCCAATATCAATCTGTTCTGTTATCGTTTCCCACTCAGCCCCTTCAACCCAGAGTTCAATTAACGAACTAAAATAAGGATTTATATATAATGGAGCATCAACAGAATAATTATTCTGGACTTTTTCTATTCTGCGCCTGATATTTCTGATTTGATTTAATGTTTTACGAACAGGTTCTGATATTGGAAGATACGGAATATCTATCCTTAGTTCCTCTGTAGTAATAGCACAGACTACAGCAGCAAGCTGCGCCGGTGTAAGATTTTCCAGCACATGCGAGAATATAATTTCTGCAATAAAAAGTTCGTTTTCAGAGCGAATTTGCGAGGTTGTAACCCCTTTTTCCTCAGGATAATCGTCTTTTAGATAGCCAAAATCCTGCAATACACTTCTATGGGCAAGAAACTTATTCCAGAAAATATCACGCTGCCGCTCGATTTCTTTTTGAAGCTTTTTAAGGCGGACATTAATTCTTGCAATTACTTCAATACTTTTTGAATGCTTTTTATACAGCTTACAGTTATCACACGGGAAACTGTGCATTCTCTCAAGCATGGCTTTTGTTTCTTTCCCGAACTGCACGGCTTCCGGGGAGAGCGGTCTGTTTTTGGCACGCTCCTGCTTGCAGATTTTTTTATAAGTCTGCCTGTTCTGCACATAAATATGACGGATTTTATCATATTCAAAAAGCTGCTCGTCAGTATGCTTAAAAGGGCAAACAAAACTTCTTTCTTTAGCTTCATTTTCAAGTACCATCTGCATATCAAAAAGCGGCTTCAAACGTGAACCTGATGAAAAATAACCAAAACTTTTCAGAATAAGTTCTTTAGCTTCCTCAAGACTGAAACGCTGGAGAAGATTCAAAACCATTGAATAACTCGGAGAAAATCTGCTTTCCAGAGGGTTTGCACCGCTTAATACCAGCTCCGCTACTTCTTCCGGCGATTCAAAAGGCGAGCCGACAATTGTAACATAGCCGACCTCATCCATTCCGCGTCTGCCGGCTCTCCCGGACATCTGCAAAAACTCGCTTGCGGTGAGCATTCTGTGCCCGCTGTCAGTTCTTTTACTTGTTGAACTTATGACGGTAGAACGCGCAGGCATATTTATTCCTGCAGCAAGAGTTTCCGTTGCAAATACAACTTTAATTAAACCTTTCTGAAAAAGCTTTTCGACAAGAATTTTCCACGCCGGTAAAAGACCTGCATGATGGGAGGCTACACCGCAGAGAAGATAATCAATATGTTTGTTATTATAAAGATGCGGGTTTTCAGCAATATATTCATCAATGAACTGCTTAATTTGAGCTCTTTCTCCTCTTGTAACAAGTTCTAACGAGGCGCATTTTTCCATCTGTTCATCACATTTTTTGCGGGAAAATGTAAAATAAATTGCAGGCAGCATATCCTGATTAAAAAGATTTCTAACCACCTCTTTAACATACGAGCGCTGTTTTTTTCGATTGTGACCGTAAAACTTTTTCTCCGGCTTAATTTTTTTATTAAGCTGACCGGATGGAGTTAAAAGCGGAAGAAGTTTGTCAGGCTGTGAACTATCAAAATAAAAGAATTTCAAAGGAACCGGTCTGAAATCAGTATCAACAAGTTCTGTTTTTGAATGCACGGTATTAATCCATGCAGTAAGTTCATCCGCATTTGCAACAGTTGCAGAGAGCGCAATTATCTGAACATTAGTCGGGCAGTAAATTATACTTTCTTCCCAGACAGTTCCGCGCTGCTCGTCGTTCATATAGTGAACTTCATCTAAAACAACATATTTAACGTCTTTTAAATTATCAGCAACCGCACCGAAATTAGTTCCATAGAGCATGTTACGGAAAACTTCGGTAGTCATGACAACAATCTGTCCGCTTCTGTTAATTGAGGTATCGCCTGTTAAAAGCCCTACTTTATCAGATCCGTATTTTTCAGAAAAATCGTAATACTTCTGGTTTGAAAGAGCTTTTAAAGGAGTAGTATAAAAAATTCTTGTTCCCTCTTCCAGTGCTCTATGGATTGCATGCTGTGCAATAACAGTTTTGCCGGCACCAGTCGGTGCGCAGACCACAACACTTTTGCCTGCATCAATATATTCGCACGCCTGTTTTTGAAAATCATCCAGCTCAAATGGGAATCCGTACATCATAATCCTTCAAATCCGGCCGTCCTGACTTACACACGACAATACCGGCCGGTATTCATATAATATCACAAAAAAGAATTCTTAACTTTATTTTTCCCGCGCATAAATTCTTCTGTCAAATTCAGGCGCGATATAGCCAGAAGCAAGCATCAGCATAAATACAGTGTATATAAAACAAATCCAACCCAGAGGAACCTTATAATAAACATACATAAATATGAATGTAAAAATAAACAGGAGCTGTCTGAGAAAATTTATTTTAAAATATTTACGCATTGAAAAAGTTTCAGCAGACAGGTCATAGAGAAAATATTCATCAATAACCTTTGTCCACACAACAAAAACAGCATACCAGACGTAAACAGAAATCCCGAAATAAAGCACCGGCAATCCTATTAAGAGTTTTAAAATCAGAGGCTGGCAGATATAAAAATACCTGACAATAAGAATAAGTTCACAGATAAATTTCAAAAATTTGTGATAAGCTGTGTCCTTGTAAGTAAAAGGCTCTTCCAGCATTTTTAACAGTCTGTCTATATCGAATTTCATTGCTGTCATATAATCGTCAACTTTCCCGCATAACATAAAATACATTACGATTATATCACACGGTTAATTAATTTAAAAATTTTTTAACTTTATTAGCAAAAAAAAATTTTTACACTGTTTAATCAGATAGTAACATCTAAAATAAGGATAGAAAAATTTATGAATATACAAATTACCCCTTTAAATTTCACAGGCGGACAAAGAGTAAAAATTAAAATTGCAAACAATATGGAAGATTACCAAAAAGGGTTTGAAATGGGAACAACAATGCCTAAAGACAAACTTGAAATTGAATTAAGAAAATATTCTTCAAACCAGAAGTTCGCAAGCCTTGTCAGAGGAATATTCGACGGCATAGATAGCCTTGCCGACGCCTCTAAAAAACCAGGCAAGCTTGAAAAAGGAAATTATAAAGGTAACATTAAATAAACCATTACACTAAAAAGCTCCCTAAATGGGAGCTTTTTTAAATCATTATATTTTATCAAATCCGGTGTATTTCCTGAGGACTTCCGGGATAATAATGGTTCCGTCCTCCTGCTGGTAATTTTCAACAATCGCTGCAAATGTTCTGCCCACAGCAAGTCCCGAACCGTTAATCGTATGGACAAACTGAGTTTTTCCGGTTGCCTTATCGCGGTATCTGATATTTGCACGTCTTGCCTGATAGTCGCCGTAGTTTGAACAGCTGGAGATTTCCTTGTAAGTGCCGTAAGAAGGCATCCATACCTCTAAATCCCAGCATTTATTTGCAGAAAATCCAATATCAGCCGTACAAAGCGCCTCACGGCGATACGGAAGTTCCAGAAGCTGCAGCATTTTTTCGGCGTCTTCGGTTAATTTTTCGTGCTCTTCTTTACTTGTCTGCGGGGTGCAAAGTTTAACAAGTTCAACCTTATTAAACTGGTGAACACGGATTAAGCCTCTGGTGTCTTTTCCTGCAGAACCGGCTTCGCGGCGGAAACAAGGAGTATAGGCTGTCATATACTTAGGAAGGTCATCTTCCGACAGGATTTCTCCTGCATAAATATTTGTAACAGGAACTTCGGCAGTCGGAATAAGGTATAAATCCTCATCAACACACTTATACATATCTTCTGCGAACTTCGGAAGCTGTCCTGTTCCTGTCATTGTAGCAGCATTTGCCATAAACGGAGGCAAAATCTCTTCATACCCCTGTTCGCCACAGTGGTAATCAAGGAAGAAATTAATAATTGCGCGCTCTAACTTTGCACCTTTGCCGCGATATAGAGTAAAACGGCTCTGCGAAAGCTTTACACCCCGTTCAAAGTCAACAAGCCCTTTTTCTTCACACAAATCCCAGTGAGGTTTAAATTCAAAGTCAAACTTTCTCGGCTCTCCCCACTTATAAACTTCCTGATTATCATCCTCGGAAGCTCCGATTGGAGTGGTTTCGTCAGGAATATTCGGGATATGAAGAAGCAAATCACGCTGCTTTGTGTCGAGTTCTGTCTGCTTTTCTTCCAGTTCTTTAATCTCATCACCGATTTTTTTAACTTCTGCCTGAACAGCGTCGGTGTTTTCACCCTTTTTCTTCAATTCACCTATCATCTGCGAATCTTTTTTTCTTCTGGCGCGCAATTCATCTGCTGCAGTCTGAATTTTTCTTCTTTCTTCATCAATCTTAATAACTTCATCAATTGATAAATCAGGATTTCTTCTCTTTAAAAGTTCGTTAATTTTTTCAGGATTTTCCCGAATAAGTTTTATATCAAGCATCTCAGACCTCTTTCTTTTTCATAACAAGCACATTTATTCTAAATGAAAGACAGGTAATAATCAAGATTAAAATAATTCTGCAGGCTAAATCTATAGATTTATTGCAAAATTTTGCAAATAATAGGATAATATTGTAGAGGATATGTGGCATGAAATTATTTAAACGATTATCTGAAAAATTAAGCACCAAAACTACCGCACCAAATCACGGGATGATAAAGCCTGTTGATGTGGATTTTGATCTGTCTAAAAATGAGTTTCTGGATAATTTAACAAAGCATGCCGTAAACCTTTACGAAAAAAACTGCGACATAAAAAACTTTTCAAAGCTTGTTCTTTCTGATCCTGAAAACACATCGCATAATCAGCTGGTTGAAGAACTATTTAAAAAAGGTGCTGTCGATCCGCTTGAAGATGAAAAGCTTGAAAAACTTGCAGATAACTCCAGATTTTTGCGGGATTTAGGGCTTTTAGATTAAATGTATGATGACACTGTCGTCCTAAAATTGTAAGTTTAAGATGTATTATAATTTTAGGAGATAGTTTATGTTAAATGACCATGTAAGCTACGATCCGCTGGACAATACAAAAGCCTCATTCAAGAACGTAGTAGCAGGCATTTTGTTGTTTCTGGGATCTTTCTGGCTGCTTAGCTGGAATGAAGGTAACTTTGTTAACAATCAAAAAAAAGCGCGATTTATATCAGATAATGTTATTAGCGTAAACAGCTATTCACCGGAAAATGACAGAAAACTTATTCATTATTCAGGGAAAATTAATACAACTGAAACCTTAAGCGATGAATATGTAAGTATAAATGTGCCAGTTTTATCGCGAAAGGTTGAGATGTATCAATGGAAAGAACGCAGCAGAACAAAGGACGGCAGGCGCAGATATTCTTACAGCAAGGTCTGGTCGGAAAAACAAATTGATTCCGGAAACTTCTACAGATCAGCCAGCTACGAAAATCCGGTAATGAAGCTTCAATCTCAAACTCAATACGCACAGAACGTTACAATAGGAGATTTTTCAGCAGGGTCATCACTTTTACAAAATGTAACCCCGTCAAGCCAGCTTTCGCTCGCTTCGTTAAGCAGACGTTATAATATTGTAAACAACCACATCTATATACCTGTTGTAAGCGGACAGACCGGTAACGTCGGCGACTACAGAATCTCTTATACAGTTATACCAAATAACAGTGACGTATCTGTAATATCAACACAATATAACAAAACACTTTCTATGTTTAAGAACTCAAAATTTGAGATTTCAATTCTGGAACCCGGTAAATACTCTGCAGAAGAAATGGTTGAACATTTTATAAATAAGAACAATATATCTACAATGCTGTTTAGATGTTTAGGTTTCGGATTGATGTTTTTCGGATTATGTTTATTTATCTCGCCGGTAACATCAGTCATGTCATTTATTCCAATAATAGGTGAAATAGGTTCAGGAGCGGTTCATTTTGCGGCATTTATTATAGCACTTGTACTATCTGCTGTTACAATAGGAATAGCATGGATTGCCGTCAGACCAGAAATTGCAATACCTGCAATTATAGCAGCCATAGCCGCAGGATACTTCTTATTAAAATTAAAAAAGCCTAAACCGCAGACGCTTCCGCCGGAACAGGTATAAAAAAATTCCTGCTATAAACTAGCAGGAATTTTTTTATTATTATAAATTTGATATTATTGCATCAGTAAACTCGGTTGTAGAGGCAGTTCCTCCTATATCAACCGTTCTTATGCCGCTTTTCAAAGTTTTATAAAGAGCTTTTTCAATTTTTTCGGCATAGGCTGTTTCATCAATATACTTAAGCATCTCAATTGCAGATAAAAGCAAAGCTGTCGGATTAGCCTTATTCTGACCTTTTATATCAGGAGCTGAGCCGTGAACAGGCTCAAACACAGCGCAGTATTCTCCGATATTTGCTCCTTGAGCAACACCAAGGCCGCCAATTAAACCTGCAGTCAAATCAGAAACTATATCTCCGTAAAGATTTGGCATCACTAGAACTTCAAACTGCGACGGGTCGTGTACAAGCTGCAAGCAAAGATTATCAACTAAAATTTCTCTGGTTTTAATCTTAGGATAATTTTGTGCTATTTTTCTGAAACATTCAAGAAATAATCCGTCTGAAAGTTTACAGATATTAGCTTTTGTTGCAACACAAACCTCTTTTCTTTTATGCTTAACAGCGTACTCAAAAGCATAACGGCAAATTCTTTCGGAAGCTTTTCTTGTGATAATTTTAATACTTTCAGCTGAATTTTCATCAATTCTGTGTTCAACACCCGCATAGAGGTCTTCTGTATTTTCTCTTACAACAACAAGATTAACATTGTCATATCTTGTCTGAACATTAGGCAAATTTTTGGCAGGTCTAACGCTTGCATACAAATCGAGAGCTTTACGGAGCTGGACATTAACAGAAGAAAAACCATATCCGATAGGAGTTGTAACAGGCGCTTTCAAAGCTACTTTATTAACCTTTATAGATTCAAGAACCCTTGGCGGCAGCGGTGTGCCTTCTTCAGGAACAACATCAGCACCGGCTGTTTGAACATCCCAGTTTATTTCAAGCCCGCTTGCTTCGATAATTTTTACAACTGCATCTGAAATCTCAGGCCCTATCCCGTCACCGTTAATTAGCGTTATTGTTCTCATTTTTTCTGCTCCTAACTATATGTAAGTATCTTTTAAACTCTTTATAAAACCCGCAGCTTCTGACAACAAGACTATCCTCAAGAAAAACATCCCCCTGAACAAGCGCGCTCAACAGAGGGCAGTTTAAGTCTCTGACATAGTTTTCACACGTAACACAAATGTCGTCATCTTCAATAAAGATTTTGGATTCACTGCAGTACATAATCATTATTATACGCTCATTTTAAGGTTTTGTAAATATAACGTCTAAATATTAAATTTTGTAACATAAGTTTAAATAATAGCAATTTATAACAAAAGAAAAACTTTATATAAGTAAGGTAAGGTAGTTTATAGAATTAAGGAAGTAAGTTATGGTTATGGGAATTAGTGCGACAACACTAAACAACGCATGGCGTTATATAAAACGCGCCGGCAAGATTGCACCTGATTTCATCATCGGAACAGGCAACGAAAAATTTTCCAAAACACTTGCAGATTCTTTCCGCGGAGTTAAAGGCGCTGATGGAAAAAGGACAGGAGGACTTTATTTTAAAAACTTCTGGACACAGTTTAAAAATGCGATAAAGGCTTCCGAAAAGCATAATCAAAGTGTAAGAAGGCTCCACGGGGGCTTCTGGAAAGATATGTGGTACCAGATAAGAACAACCCCGAAACTTATCTGTAAAGGCTGGAAAGTCGGCGCAAATTCCGCAATATCAGCTGGTAAAAACAGTTTTTTAGGCGGGATTAAAGGTTCGCTGGGTGCAATAGGGAAAAGACTACCGCTGCTGGGTGGTTTAATAATGCTTGCCACAGAAATCAAAAATATAAACGGCGGAATGAAAGAAGGCGGAATTATCGGAGGTGCTAAAGAAGCAGGCCGCTCTGCCGTCAGGGTAGGCTCAGGAATGCTCGGTATGGCAATCGGCACAGCATTAATTCCTGTTCCTGTAGTAGGAAGTATCGTCGGTTATATGGCAGGCGACTGGCTTGCAAAACTTGTCGTTGGCAAAAACTACACAGAGCGCAAAGCCGAAGCTGAAATGGCTGCACAAAAATCTAAACAAACAGCCAAAGAAACAGGAAGTTCGTTTGATACAGGAACAACAAACCCGTTTGCTCAGGGTTCAGTAATGACTCCGGAAGAAATTATGCGGATGGGAATGCTCCTCCAGTCAGGCTACGGATTAAACAATGATTATTTAGGACAGACAATTTCATATAAAAGTTAAGGGTTAAAGTCAGCAGGTAGTGAGAAAAAACTTCCCACCCGACAAACCCGGGCAAAAAGGCATTACCCCCATTAATGCCTTTTTTGTCCTGAAAAGGCAATTTTTTAAGAGCAAAATACTTTATATAAATAACAGGGGAAAATTTATAATAATTTATCACGGGGAAAAATGACTTACGTAAATTACAACATGACAAACTTGCAAAATGTAGCAAAATACGCAACAGGTGCGGCAATTAACCACACTGAAGTGAGCTTCGCTGACGGTGTAATCGGCTACGGTTTATTAATGGGCGGCGCAAAAGCTATTCAGGGAGGAAGATGGCTAATTAAAAACCGCAAAGACTACAAAGGTGCAATTAATAGGGCAAAAGCAAACTTTCAGAAAAATGCCGCCTTTGAAAGAAGTCTTAAAGGCAAAAACTTCTACGAAACAGTAAAAAACACAGCAAGACATCAAAAAGCAGTACAACAAGCTTCTGCAGCAGCGGCTGCAAAAGGCGGAATGCTGGCAAAGGCCGGTAAATTTATGGGCGGCAATGGAGGTTTCGCGCTATTATCACTTGCCTGTGAAGCTCCGAATATTTATAATACCTATAAAGAACTCGGCGCAGACAGAGGACACAAACAGCTTTTGAAATCTGCTGCAATAGTAGGTGCAGAAACAGCAGGATACGCCGTAGGAGCAAAAGCTGGAGCCGCTGCAGGGGCAGCTATAGGTACGGCAATTTGTCCCGGAATAGGTACAGCAGTAGGCGCTGTTGCCGGAGTGCTGACCGGTCTTGCATGCAGCTGGCTTGCCGGAAAAGGTGTAAGAGCAATTGTCGGCAAAGATGAGTTACAAAAAGCTAAAGAAGATCAGGCAAGAAGGATTGCGCTGCAGGCAAGCGTTCATCCTGAACAGTTTGATAGAGTTATGGCAAAAGCCGGCGACAAACTTCTTAGTGAAGATGCTGAATCCAACCCAGATACTCCAATTGCACTGCAATCGTTCAGAGAACTTGCATACGCAGCAGAAGGAGAAACTACAGCGGAATCCGGAGGTACATCAGAAGTTCCATCTGACGAACGCCCTGCACTTCCTGCATCGGAAAAACCTAAAGACGAAAAAAGCGATTTAGATAAGCATATTGACCAATTTGTAGCAAATATAAACGGATATTCCGGTTTCGGCACCGGCTTTGGATTTATGCAGACAGTTTAATAAAAAAAGAACTGAATTTAATCAGTTCTTTTTTTATTTTAGAGTTTTGTCAATAGTTCGTTCTCTTTCGTAAATCCGCATTCAATCACGTTGTTAAAAAATTTTTCAAGTGCAAACGAAATGTCATCCTTCATTTCCTGTTTCACTTCTTCTTTTGCCTGATTGAATGACATACGAAATAATTCATCATAATCCATAAGTTACATAACTCCTATTTGACTATCACAGATATATATACGGCATTTTTTATAAGAGGCTTTAACAATTTAAAGTTTTTTGTTACAAATGTTATAAATATTAGAAAATAAATTTCCTTTAAAGTACAATGTTAAAATAGTTGAAAAAGGAATAAGAAAAGCTATGACAACAAGTTTTCATCTGACAAGTTACGAATACTACTCAAGCAGAAACGACATGGAAATTATTTCAAATATCGTCGAATCGCTAAAAAAAATTCTTGAGGAAGATAAAAGAGAAGCACAGCCTCTGTTTTTGAAAACTTCAGACAACTTGATTTTAAATATTGCAAGAAAAGTTGTACAGGAAAAGAAAAAAACATTCCTTATCGGTATTACAGGCGAAAGCGCCTCCGGTAAAACTGTTTTTGTTGATAACACCATTAAAGCCTGTGTAAAAGACAAAAAGGAAGGTATTTATACCGTAATCAGATGTGATGATTACTACAAAGACACATCAAAAGAGCTTAAGGAGGCAGGCAGCTACGAAGCACTGTTTAAAACAGGTTTCAGCTTTGACACTCCTGATGCTATAAACCTCGATTTGATGAAGGAGCACCTGATGGGCTTAAAGAAGGGTGAAACCATTGTATCTCCTGATTACAATTTTGTCACCTGCGAATCCAATCCTGACGGAGAGGTTAAGAAACCGGCAAAAGTTGTTCTTACAGAAGGGTTATACGTTCTAAATGAGGGTTTGAGAGATATAATGGACGTAAAAGTTTACGTATACACCCCGCTCGAAGTAATTAAAGACCGCTGGTACAAAAGGGCTGCCCTGCGCGGCAAGACAGGAAAAGCGGCTGATTTACAGTTTCAGGATGTAAACAGAACCGCCCAGCAGTATATCAGACCGGCATACCAGATTTCTGACGCTGTAATAAACGGTATGGTATCGCAACAATATATTCAGGATATTACGGATAGAATTTTCCATACATTAAAAAATATTGAATACTAAAAAGGAGCCGGATTGTTTTTTAATCCGGCTCAAATTGTATTTTTACTAGCGTCTGTTCATACAAGGGCACTGCGGCTGAACATAAATTCTCTGCGGCTGCATTGAATGGCAGGTATCACATTTCGGGAATGCTTTTACACAGGTCGGACAGATTGGGGCAGCAGCACCGGTACAGGTATCACACGGGTCAGCTTTAACCTTGCAAGGATTGCAGTTTTTAAATCCGGTAAACGGGTTGAGGCTGAAAGAAGTCTTATTTTCTCCGATACCGATATACGGAAGCGGATTAAGATAAGACAGATACGGCAGAGGGTTAAGACTTGAAATTCCATTCCACGCAAACGCACCCTGAGCCGGCACAAGCAGTAAACTAAATACGCCTAAATACATCAAAAATCTTTTCATACATTTCTCCTTAAATATGTTTATGCAGCCTTCAGCCTCCGTTCAGACCCTTGCGGGCGTATGTTTAAATTTAATTTACGGCAGGCTGTCAGGTTACATAAACATATTAAACTTTTGAAATAATTTTACGATACCTGATAGACTATAACTACTCGCCAGAAAGTAGTAGCGAAAAAGTATAAAATAAAAGAGCCCGAAACCGGAGTTTCAGGCTCAATTTTATTTGTTTTACTGCCACTTACTGCGCTACTATAAAGCGGTTTTAACTTTAGAAACCTTTGCATCCTTTAAGAGGATAACATTGATAACTTCACCGTCTTTAGCATGGTAGTGCAGCCCTTTTGTAACAAGACCAGTTACAAGACCAACACCTGCACCTACAGGAGTACCGATTGCAATACCTGTACCGATTTCAGCAGGGTTTGGAATGAACGCAAAACCTACACCTGCACCGGTACCGACAGCACCGCCGGCAACTGTGTATAATGCAAGTTTCCCTGCAGTCATCCAAGGTCCTTCTTTAAGTTCGTATCTCTTGTAGAAAGGTTTTGCAGTAAGAGCTGTAGTTTTTCCGTCCGGAAGAGTTACAGAATCAATCTGGACGTAAACTCTTGCATTTTTGTTGAACCATTTCGGATCCTGAATATTCAGAACTTTACCGTTGAATTTTGTACCTTCAGGGAAAATAACTGTTCCTTCTTCTGTTGCAATGTTTTTGTCTGCAACAAAGTAAACAGCATCTCCTGCCTGAGCGGCATCAGATTTGAACTTTTCCGAGAAAGCTACAGCAATAACATTGCCTTCCTGAACGAGGTTGCCGTCTGACATAACTTTAACTTCGTTATTCGGAGCTTTTCTAGAAACATTTAAGTGCTCAATACCTAGAAGTTCCGGATTTTTGTATTCATCTTTAACAAGACCGATTTTGTCTTTAAGTCTTGCAAGGATAACAGCTTCCTCAGCTCTTGAAAGAATATCATTAGGTCTGAGTTCGCTTGGACGCGGGTAATTTACGAAAATACCGTAATTTAAAGTTTTGGCCCACGGACTTCTTGCCCATGAAGGAATTTCCTCCTGATCAGAAAATCTGTTCAACACAGAAACATCAGCGTTCATATCTTCAGTAATATGACTGATTACTGATTGTGTTTCTGATCTTGTCATAAGCTTAGCCGGCTTAAATGTGTTGTCAGGATAACCGTAAACCAGTCCTAACTGCTGTGAGCGCAAAATTGCGCCATAAGTTTTGTCAGTAGATTTTACATCAGTAAAAGAATTCTGGATTTTTACATCCAGATTGTCATTTGAAAGCAGCTTCAATAAAGCCTGTACAAAATCTACTCTGGCAACACTGCCTTCAGGGTTAAACTTGCCGTTCTGAAGTGCCATGATATTGCTGTCAACAACATCATTGATTTCTTTGGCAGCCCAGTAATCCGAACTTACATCAGGAATATCGGCTGCCATAACCTGTGTTGCACCGAAGGCCATAAGCACGAGTGTCATCACACTAACCACAAAATTTTTCATTTCCTAATTCCTCTTTTCTTACACTAGCAAACGATTTTTTTTTATAGTATATATTAATTATAAGAATTTGTAAAGGTATAAAGAATAGTATAAGTTTTTATGATTATTTGCCCTAAAATTCAATTACAATAAGGAGAAAAGACAATGAAGACGTTTACCATGACAAAAATTGTTGCAACACTAGGCCCTGCAACCAGCAGTAAAGATATGATTACAAAACTTTTTGATGCCGGAGTTACAATGTTCAGACTAAACTCATCTCACGGCGATGTTGAGATGCACAAACAGAATCTATCTTACATCAGAGAACTGGAAAGAGCCAGAAATACGCTTATTCCGGTTCTTCTGGATCTTCAGGGCCCTAAAATTCGAATAGGAAACCTCGATAATCCTATTGAACTTAAGCAGGGAGAGGTTTTAAAATTCCGTCACCAGCCTGAGATGACAGACGATATTATTCCTGTTGATTATAAAGGCATGGCGGATGACGTTACCCCCGGTGAAAAAATAATGATTGATGACGGTAAAATTCAGCTTGAAGTAGAAAAAGTTGAAGATAAAATAATTTACGCAAAAGTTCTTACCGACGGGCTTTTAAAACAAAGAAAAGGTATAAACATACCGGGTTCTCAGGGCAGCCTTGACGTTTTGACTGCAAGAGATTTAAAATTTGTAGAATTTGCAGCGCATAACGATATTGACTACCTCGGGTTATCTTTCGTCAGAGAAGCCTCCGACGTAGTAAAACTCAGAGAACTTTTGCAGGGACACGGCAACACAACCGCAAAAATTATTTCAAAAATAGAAAAACCGCAGGCTGTTGAAAACATAGACAGTATTATAGAAGTTTCTGACGGTATCATGGTTGCAAGAGGCGATCTCGGTATTGAAATTTCCACAGAAAAAGTGCCTATTGTACAAAAAACAATTATCAGAAAAGCAAACACAAAAAGAAAAGTCGTAATTGTTGCAACCCAGATGCTTGACAGTATGATTGAAAATCCTATACCGACCCGCGCAGAAACCTCTGACGTTGCAAATGCAATCTTAGACGGAACCGATGCTATTATGCTCTCGGGAGAAACCGCAGCCGGTGCTTACCCTGTTGAATCTGTTGCCATGATGAAAAAAATTGCAGTTGCAGTGGAAGAATCTCCGTTTATGAGGAAAAATAAATTCCCGAGAAAAATGGTTGAAGAAGAAAAAGACTCTCAGGCAATGGCAATCGGTATGTCAATTGCTGATATGGCAAAGAAAATGCCGGTTAAAGCAGTTATTGCGCTTACAGGAAGCGGATTTACCGCCTCTTTTCTGTCAGAAGGCCGCCTGAGCATTCCAATCTTTGCCTGCTGCCCTAAGCAGGAGATCTGCAGGGATATAAAGCTCTATAGAGGAGTTTTCCCGATTAAGCTTGATATTAGCGGAAGAATAGACCCTCCGTCTTTGAAAAAAATGGATAAATTTCTGACAAAATACCTCGGATACAATGAAGGAGATACCGTTGTAATTACAGGTTCTGTACCGGAATTACTTATCGGAGGCACAAACTTTATTAAAATCCATACAATCGGAATTGCAGGCTAAAAATTCATCGGCAAAATTGATAAATAAATAAATAAAAAGCCCCTTTTAAAAGGGGCTTAAATTTTGTTTTAGGAAGGTAGGAATAGGAAATAGAATCTCTCTCTTGTTAAACGGATTTTTTACTCTCTCTTTTTTTGTGTTTATTTAATGTTTGCTCTCTTGTATATATAAAGTATATACTTTTAACTGAATTTCACTAACTCTTATTTTTGTTACAAAACTTAATGAAAAATTTTTAGAATTAAACTTAATGCTATTGATTTTTTTTTCCAATTAATATATTCTAAATATGTAAATAAACATGTTTTTTCGAGGGTGGAAATGTTAGTTTCTTCAATTGCACGATTTAATGCTATTAACAATATGAACACTGCAGCTATGAATATGATGATTACATCAAACAACATGATGAATGCAACACATACATTCGGAGGGGAACACAGCCTTAGCATGCTGCATGAAATGGATAAGAAAAACAGTTTAGATATGGCATCCAACAGTCTTTTGTATAAAATATCATCGTTACAGGAAAAAGCTGCAAAAAAACATCAGGATTTGGAAGTTAAAAGAAATTTAGACTTTATTGCATAAAAAAAGCCCCTTTAGCCAGGAGCCTTTTTTCGCAATAAATAATTTTATGTTTAAACCTGTTTATTTCCGAATTTATCAAACATGCTTGAGATAAAACTATCTTTTAGTGCTTTAGCCTGATTTTTAGCAGCCGCATCTTCAGCACGTTCAGCATGCTGTTTTTCCAGTAATTTTGTTAATTCAATGTTTTTATCAACGTAATCAAGCGATTGAAAATCATTATATAATTTTACAGCTTTTTCATTTGAGCCGGTTTCAAACATAATAGGATACGGCGACCCTTTTGGATATAAATTGTTGCCGTCGTATGTTGTATTTATAGTAACATCTGTAAATGATTTATATGTATTTGGATTACGGTCTGTCAGCACCTCCGGATTTATGTAAGCATTGCCGGCAGATTTTGATTTAATCCTCAAACCGTTACTGTTAACCTCTAAATCCCAGAATTTGAATTTTTTCATTTCTTCTCCGGCTTTATTAAGTTTTTCAAGAGTACCCATACTTTGTTTCTGTAAGTATTCTTCAGCACCTTTATTCAATTTAAGTGCCATACCGAATTTTGGAGCGGAATACCTGTTAAAATTGTTACTAATTTGCATTGAGTCACGTCCTTTCTAATTTTGTATGAAAAATTAAAAAGCATAACAAAAAATTTTTGCCGGATTTTTAAATAATATTAAATAATATTACATTTTTTTAAACAATCTTGTAAGTACAGGGTAAGAAGCGAGTGCAGGGATTAAAGTAATAACAATGAGAACCGGAACAATACCTTTAGCCTGCGCTGCAAAACCTACAACCGACATGACAAGCGCGACAACACCCCAAGAAAAGCCGTTTATAAACCCGCCTATTATACTTTTATACTGAGGAAGAACACTCTGCGCCATAACCATTGTTATAGGCATTGCCATACCTGTACAGAAGCCCATAATAATATATATAAAAAAGGACAGTGAAGGGTAATCTTTGTAAACAAGTGCGAAAATAATCATGAGCGGCAAAGTTGAAATCATTGAAAAATAAAAAACTTTCTGCGCACCAACTTTGTTTTCAACGCTTCTGCTTATAAAAGAGGCAATTCCAGCCGCAAAGCTGAATGCAAAAAGAGCAGCTCCGATATGGAAAGGTTTGTAACCGAGATTTTTCCACAGAAACGGTAATAGAATAGAACTTGAAGTTGTAACAAGCGTCTTTAACATTGCAATAATATTTAAAATATTCAACTTTCTGTTAGTTAAAATATCTTTAAACGCCTGTATAAAGCTGCTGTGCGAAGGCGTTTCAGCCGCAGCCGAAATTTTCGGAACAAAGTTAAACATCAAAAGCACCCAGCAAACCCCGAGTACCGAAAGGTATCTTACACTGTCCAGCCCCATATACTGGGTTACAAATGCAGACACAACCGGCCCTAATGAGTAACCTAGAGTGCCTAGCCCTATAAATATTCCCATATTTCTTGTAACGTCACTTCCTGCAAACCTTACTGAAAACCCGAGTGCCTGCGGATGAAAAAGACTTGAACCCAGACTTCCGAGAATTACACAGACAAGAAGCGGGAATATATGATTAGTTCCCGGGGCAAATGATATAAAAACAGACGTCATCAAAAGCCCCCAGAAAATAAATACCCGCTTTAAAATATTATCGGCAAAAAATCCGAAAACCGGCTGCAACAGTGATGAACAAATATGCGAAATACTCACAATAATAGTTGCAGCAGCCATTGAAATAGCAAGTTTAGCAGCAATAAAAGGCATAATAGGATTTAGCATACCGGTGTAAATATCGTTAATAAAATGCGCGGTATTTAACCAGATTCGGGGCTTCTTTTCTGTAAAACTTTCCATAAAATAATTAATAAAACAAAATATCTTAAAAATCAATTAAATCTCTGACACGTACATCAAGTTTCTCTGCAATATCAATAAGCAGCCCGAGACTTATACAACGTTTTGCCGTTTCAATTTTTGCGAGGTGCTCACGTGAAATATCAAGCATTTCCGCAAATTTATTCTGGGAAAAGCCGTGTTCTTTGCGGACTTTAAAAATTTTCCTACCTAATTGTAAAATTTTTGTAGTCTTATTGTCCATATTTTTTATTTTCGCGTATAATTTTATTTAGTATGTAGTCTAATTGAGAACAAATTAAGGAGGAAATATGAAAAAGACATCAGCTTTTACGCTCGCAGAAACGCTTATTACACTCGTAATTATCGGAGTCGTTGCAGCAATGACGCTGCCCGGGCTGACAGAATCTTACAAAAGAAAAGAGAACAGTGTAAGGTTAAAAAAATTCTATACAACAATGGAGCAGGCAATTTTACTGTCGCAGGTCAAAAACGGTGATGCGGCATACTGGGACAAGGAAAGTCTTGACAGTGATGATAAAGCAAACAATTACAACAGACTACATAAATATTTTTTAAAGTATATTGAACCATACCTGAAATATACATCTTATGACAGAAATGGATATATTCAGGATATAGAAGATACAGCGCAACAGTCACATCTACGGGTAAAAATGTCAGATGGCAGCCTCGTTTACTTGTTCAACGGAGATTGCATAGACATGATACTTGATCTAAACGGAACAAAAGCACCGAATAAATGGGGATTTGACCGTTTCGACTTTTTATTATGCAATAATGGAGAGTGCGGAAAAAGTAAATTTATTTGCAGCTACTTACGGAAAAACGTTTCAACAAGAGAAGAAGCATTGGAAAAATGTAAAACAACCCCTCAAAGCTGCACTACTCTTTTGCAATTTGACAACTGGGAATTTAAAAAAGATTACCCGTACAAACTGTGATTTCTTTTGAAAAGCAGCACCATAATAACAAGCGCAATAATAATCCATGCAGCCGAAACCAGCTGTGCAACCGGTATGCTGTAAAGATTAAGTGCGCTGTCTATCCTTATATATTCCGTAAAAATTCTTACAAACGAGTACATTATCAAGTACAAACAGAAAGTCACCCCCGGATTGCGATGCGCCCACTTCTTCATCACAAACAACAAAATCGCAAAAATAACAAAATCAAGAATGCTTTCATACAGGAACGCCGGATGGAAAAAGCTGTAATCCGCAAACAATGCAGGACGTCTTTCAAGAGGAATAAAAAGTTTCCATGGCAAATCCGTAGGAAACCCGAAGGCTTCAGAATTAAAGAAGTTTCCCCATCGACCGATTGCCTGTGCAACGGCAGTACCGCAGGCAAAAGCGTCAAGAAGCTTCCATACCGGAAGTTTATGAAATTTTGCAAGCAGAATTAAAGTAATTACACCGAACGTAACTCCTCCGTGAATAGACAGACCGCCCTGTCTTATGAAAAGAATTTCATTCGGATGATAGTAGTAATATACGGGGTTCAAAAGACAGTAATACAGCCTTGCCCCGAGAATTCCGGCAATTATCACATAGGCTGCAAAATCCCAGATAGCTTCATAATCCTTGTCCGGATTATATTTTTTAAAGATTTTAAAAGCTGTTACAACACCGGTAAGACAGGCAACAGCAAGCACCAGCCCGTAATAATAGACAGGAAAGTCAAAAATTTTAAATATAACATCCCCCGGAGATTGAAACATCATAACTATTCTGCTTTTGCCGGAGCCTTTTCAGCACTGGCGTCACCCGAAAGCGATGCTGCTCTGTTTTTTAAGTCTGTAACTCTTGCCTGAACTTCCTGCAAGTCTTTTGCTTCAGGCGACTTTTGCAGATAAATTTCATAATTTTTGACAGCCTCATCCATTAGCTGTCTTGCTGCTTGCGAGGTCTTTTCTGAAATATCAGGAAGTTTTCCAGCTTCTTCAAGAGATTTTTCAGGCGCTTTTTGAATATTTCCTGTCTCATCAAGGATTAAAGCGCCGGAGATTAAATCAGATGCAAGGTTTTCCTGCGTAACAGCAATTGAATAATATGTATCTGTAAAATCAGGCTTAAGTTCAATAGCTTTACTGTAAGCTTCAAGCGCTTTCAAGTACTCTTCATTTTTAGTATAAGCAACTGCAAGGTTGTAATGGGTTTCAAAAATTGAATCATCTAAATCAACACTGGATTTCAGGCGTTCAATAGCTTCTTTATAATTTCCCTGTTCCATAAACCCCAGGGCTTTGTTGTTAAGCTCCTGAACCGCAAAATTATTAATACATGCGGTTGTAATCACCGAAATCATTAAAATACTGACCAGTAAAAGCGCTTTTCTCATAAAACTCATCCCTCTTTATTAAAAAACACATTTTTTTATATTATAAAATAAGAATAAAAATTTGGCAAATTTTCAGATTTGGGTTACAATAGACATTATAAAAAGGTTATGTGTTAAATTAAAAGGAGAAAAGCATGTCGGAAGATAAAGTAGTCAAATTAGGGGCAAAACGGAATAACCACCACAAAGAGGAAAGGGGTTCTGACAGTGCTGAAAATAATAATGACGAAGTAGTATACTGCAGTTTTTGCAAACGTCCTAATACACAGGTTCTGAAAATGGTTCAGGGCCCGGGGGTTAACATTTGTTCTGAATGCGCAATGATTGCAGTGCAGTATTTGATTTTAAACGACAGAATGCCGTCTGCCGAGGCTCAGCAAATTCTTGACGCGTTCTGGGGGAAAGCCAGAAGATAATGATTAACCATAAGGCAAAAGAACTAAACCCTTTTGAGGTAAAAGCCGAACTTTTAAGAATTATCGGAGAATATTCAAAAACCTCGGATATTTCAAAGTGCGATTTTTCCCGGCTCGATGCGCAGCCTGATAGAAAAATTATAGAAAAACTTCTTTTCAAAGAACTGCTTAATATCAAAACAGGCAGTGAAAAGATTATAAGATTTCTGCTTGAACGCTACGTAGAGCGCGATAAACTTATAAACCAGCTCTGGGCTATCCTGAAAAACAACATGGCTTCAAGCGAAGTAAAGATTATTGTTCTGAGTTTCTTAAGAGAGCTTGAAACCGACTGGAAATACGAAGATTACAGCGAATACGCAGAAAACTTTGATATAATAGACGAGGATACTAGAGACCTTCTGGATAAGGCAATAGTAAACCCCGAAGTACAGATTGATTTTCTTGATTTTTTAAATGCTGTCGACGAAAAAGACAAACTTCTTTTGATAAAATCGCTCGCTGATGACTACACACAGGACGCACTTGCAAATATTCTTGTGCCGGTATTTCTCTCAAGACCGGATTCCGTGACCGGCAAAGAGGCGCTGGAACTTCTCGGAAATTCACGTTCCCAGCTTGCATACCATGCACTTAATACTGCCTGCGATTTTGTAAGCGACAATATGAAGCCGCTGATTAAACGAAATCTTTCAAAGCTGAAACTTGCCGGCATTAGAGAAGATAATTCGCAGGAATTTTACAAAAAGCTCCTTTCAGGCTCGAAGCCATACCGCTGCTGTGTAACATATCCTGACGGGCACGGAAATCAGGCGCTTATATTTTCCAGAACAAACACTGACAAACGCGTGCAGTTTGTTGCGGTTGTACTGAATGATTACAACGGTATCCGTGACTGCTTCGGCTTTAATGACATATCAGAATTTGAATGCGACAAGATTATAGAAAGATTTTATAAGGGCGAAAAATCCATAGCTGTTCCGCCTGCTGTTCTAAAAACACTGCTTCTTTACGGAGAAAATATCTCTAAGACAAAAATCAATAACTGGCTTTTGCCTTATGAATATGTATGCTGGAAAAACCTTCTGGCGGATATTGACTACGAAAAGGAGGATTTCGAGACAATTCTTTCTGAAAACTATAAACCGCAACAAATCGAGAGCAAAGATTTTGAAAAAATTCTGAATATGGATTTTATGGAGCACTGGTTTCTGGACAGTGAATACAGCACCGAATTTGAAGAATTTCTTGAAAATCTTAATAAAAAATTAAAATCAGGTATTGAAAATGTTGATTTAGATGAGGAAGTCAGCCGGAACACAGATATTATATTTTATGAGGACGAAAAAAGAATCTGGCGTGAAAGGCTTCCTGTATGCGCATATCTAAAGATGGCAGATAAAAAAGATGCTGAAGCAGCGCTTTTATACGGGCTTTATCTTGATGAAAAAATGCTGCCTCAATTATACATTAATATTTTAAGAAAAAGCGTTTACGAATACTATTTTTCACTAAAATTCAATACTGAAGAAAATCAGAACCGGTTTACACTTCAAGAACTCGACAAAATTATTGAAAAAATAGAAGCAAAGTGGGTGAAAAATGTATAAAGTAATGGCTCTTGATATAGGAACAAAAAGAATAGGTATAGCCTTGAGCGATTATCTTTTGATGATTGCAAACGGGCACTCGTATATTCCGCGCCGGCCTGAGGAGAAGGCGCTTGAGGCAATTTATAAAATTGCAAAAGAAAATAATGTAAAAAAAATTGTCGCCGGAGTGCCGCTTAACATGGACGGTACAAAAGGTGCTCAGGCAGAGGATTGCATAAATTTTGCAGGAAAAATTCAGGGCTATGAAATTTTCTTTGAAGATGAACGCTTAACCTCCGAGGAAGCGGAAGAAAATTTGAGAAATAAGAAAATTAACTTCACAAAAGACAAAGGTTTAGTTGATATTGAGAGTGCTTGTATTATACTGGAACAGTACCTGTCACGTAAACAATAAAAATGAAAGGCGTAAAAAATGGAAAAAGACGAAAAACAATTAATCGAAACAATTGACGAGGATGGCAAAGTCATCACATTTGAACTGTTTGACATCGTAGAAGTTGACAATCAGGAATATGCGCTTCTGCTTCCCGCTGAAAAAGAAGGAGAAAGCGAAGATGATGAATTAATCCTTATGAGATTAACAAAAGACGGCGAAGATTACCTGTTTGAAACAATTGACGATGACGATGAATTCAACAGGGTTGCTGAATATGTAGAAAATATGGATGAAGAAGACGGGGAAGAATAATTGTTTGAAAAGTTTACGGAAAAAGCAGTAAATGTAGTGGCTGAGGCACAAAAAATCGCACAGGAGATGAATTCAGAGTATATTTTATCAGAACATCTTCTTCTTGCACTTGCAAAAGAGGCAAAGGGCATTCCTTTGAAAATTTTTAAGAATTATAATATCACATACGATGATTTATATGACGAAATAAACAAAACTCTTGAAATTACAAAAGCAAAAAGTCCTGATGCGGTGCCGAATTTCAGTCATCACGTAAAGAATATTCTGAAACACACGCTTGATATTGCAAATAAATCAGGCAATCCGTCAATTCTTTACGAACATTTATTTCTTGCCGTAATAAGCGACAAAAATTCAAACAATGTAAAAACTCTAGAAAAACTCGGCTTTGACATTTATGCAGCGAGAACCCTTCTCCAGAAACTTGTTCAGAAAAAAGTCAAAAAACTATATCATCCTGAAATTGATGATAGCCGCGAAACAGAGCATAACCGTTCTGCAGAAACTGATGCCCTGTTTGATAGTGCTGAATCCACGGCAGTGTTTGAACGTGCGGTCGCAAAACTATCAGCCTCAAACTACGAAATTCTAGGAACAGAACAGATTGTTTCATCAATTCTCGAGGATAAGGAGTGTGAACTCACTAAAATTCTTGCGCAAAACGGAGTTACAGAAGAATTATTTGATGAAAAACTTAAAAATATCCAGTCAAGACAGGCCGAATATGAGGGCCGACAGATAATTTTTACGCCGAATGCCTTTACAATAATGAACTCTGCGCTCCAGACAGCCAAAGAACTCGGCTCATCGGTCGTTCTGCCGGAGCACATTATACTCGGGGTTTTGAAAACCAAAAAAGGGCTTGCTTACGAAATATTCAAGGAATTGAAGATTTCAGATGATGACCTTGCACACAGTATTATAAAACCTATTGAAAAGCAGATGCCGCAGACGCTTACTATTTTGAGGCTGGCAAAAGAAGAAGCCCGCCGTTTAGGACGTAACGTTGTCGGAACAGAGATGTTCCTGCTCGGAATTATAGGGGAAGCAACAGGAGTAGGCGCACAGGTTCTTGCGGAGCTTGAAATTAATATTAAAGATGCAAGAAAAGTTGTAGAAGATCTTATCGGCTTCGGAAATGAATATTACGACAAAGAAATAGTGTTTACAAAACGCGCGAAAAGAGTTCTTGAAGCAGCCTGGGAACTTGCAAAAAAAGAACGCAAGTCCAGAATTGAATCCGCCCACATGCTTCTGGCACTCACAACAGAGCCGACCTGTATTGCAATGAAGGCACTTGAACAGCTTGGAGTTGACGCCGTAGAAATAAGAGAAGGCGTTAAAAAGTTTAAACAATGAGCGATATTGTAGAAACTGTTAAAGCTTTTTTTGAAAAATACGGAATTAAAACTTCCGGCGAGCCTGTGTTGCTCGGATTTTCAGGCGGGGTGGATTCTCTTTGTCTGCTGAATATTTTGCATGAATTAAACATTCCTGTAATTGCAATCCACCTGAACCACAACTGGCGCGGGGAAGAAAGCAGAGAGGATGCTGAACGCTGCAGGGATTTCTGCACTAAACATAATATAAAATTCTATTCAGAAACACTTGACGACGGGGTTCCGAAAACTGAAACCGCAGCAAGGGAAGCAAGATACGAATTTTTTGAAAAGTGTGCTGAAAAATTCAAGAGCGAATATTTTCTGACTGCACATAATGCTGACGATAACGCCGAAACTGTACTTTACAGAATTATTAAAGGAACCGGAATTGCAGGACTTTCCGCAATAGAAGAACACCGCGGCATTTTCTACAGACCGCTTTTAAAAGTCTCACGCGCCCGTATTGCAAAATACGTGAAAGAACAAAATCTTCATCCGAATATTGACAGTTCAAACATGAATACTAAATATAAACGAAATCTTATAAGGCAAAAAATTCTCCCTCTGTGTGAAGAAATCAACCCCAAGTGCAAAGAAGCCCTTAATTCACTTTCTGAAATAGCTACGGATGAAAACAATCTTCTGCAGGAATATTTAAACCAGCTGCAAAAAGAAATCGGAAATTCAACGGAAAAATTTCTGAAAGCACCTGATGCAGCGCAAAACAGAATTATTTATGAAATATTTCTTAAGAATGGTATCGATTATGACAGAGCATCTATTTTACGGATAAAAAACTTTATAAAAGAAAATTCCGGCGCTAAATCCGGCAAAAAATGCTCAATTACAAAAAATCATTTTATGTTTGTAAATGAAAATTATTTTGAAGTTATTCAAAAGCAGTCTACACATTTGCCTGAAATTTCAGTAACCAAAGAAGGCACATACGACACGGGTAATTATATTTTTTCAATAGAAAAGTGCGCAGTGAAACCGTATAAATTTCCGCCGGACAGTGATTACAGGGCATACGCGGAATTAAAAGAAGTTAATTTTACACTAAGAAAACGCCGTGACGGCGACATCATCAGCCCGCTCGGAACCTCAGGCTCAAGAAAATTAAAAAAATATCTTACAGATAAAAAAATTCCAAAACACATAAAAGATGAAATGCTTTTCTTATGCAGGGATAACGAGGTTTTGTGGGCTGCAGGCGCAGGTATCAGCAATAAAATAAAAGTTGAAACAAACCCGACTCATGTGCTAAAATTAACAAAAAAGGAAGGTTAGCGATGTTAGATATAAAACTTGAGGATATAAAGCCGCTTTTTACTGAAGAAGAACTTCAAAGCAGGATAAAAGAGATTGCAGCAGAGCTTAACAGTCTTTATAAAGGGGAAGAAGTTTGCGCAATATGTGTTTTAAAGGGAGCCGTCATGTTTGCGACAGACCTTGTAAAATATCTTGACATGCCTTTAAAGATGGAATTTATAAGGTTATCAAGCTACGGAACAGGAAGAAATACAACCGGAAAAGTTAACGCCGTAGACATCTCGCTTCCTGATTTAAACGGGAAAAATGTTCTGATTATAGAAGATATTATAGATACCGGCTTGACTGCAAAATTCTTAATGGACTTTATGGCATGCAACTTCAAGACAAAATCCACAAAATTCTGCTCGCTGCTTGATAAAAAAATCTCAAGAAAAACAGATATAGAACCGGATTACTACGGTTTTCATATTGATGATAAATTTGTTGTCGGCTACGGTCTTGACTATGAGGGATATTACAGAAACCTTAAATTTATCGGATACGTGGAGTAGCCATTGGAAGAAATTGAATTTTACAGAAATGCCGTTTCTAAACTTATAGAATTTTACAGCCCGCAATACACAGAAAAAAATTCAGGGAAACTTTTGTTTGAAATTCTGAATAAAATTATTCCATTTGATGGCGGCACCATTTATTTACAGAATTCAGACAGTTTTGAAATTAAATATCAGCACGGGAATAAAGATACTGCAGCGAAATTACAGGAGCCTCTTGCTATCCAGGAATGTAAATTCGGTATGATAGAAATCGGCAGAGATAAAGCTTTTTCAGACTGTGAAGCCGATGTTTTCAAGACCTGTGCTGTTATAATCTCCGGAATAATTAAGGATATAGAACTTTCATCCATTGTACGTCTGCAGGTAGAAGCACTGCAGGAAGGTATAAAAGAGGCAAAAAAACAGGAGAAAAAGCTTAAAAAATCCGAAAAAGTAAAAAACAAATTTCTTGCAAACATGTCGCATGAACTGCGCTCTCCGCTTAATTCAATACTCGGATTTTCCGAACTTCTTGAGATGCCGTTCAGCGGCAGCCTGAACGAAAAGCAGAAGGAATACGTATCTGATATTCGTATTGCAAGCCTGCATCTTCTCGGAATGGTTAATGAGGTGCTTGATATTTCAAAAATAGAAGCTCACGGGATGACGCTTAACCTGACACAATTCGACCTCAGACAGAATGCTGCGGAGGTTTTAAACATTCTGAAACCACTTCTGAAAAAGAAGAAGCTGAAAAACGAGCTTGATATTCCGGAAAATATCGAAATAACTGCCGATTATCAGAAAATTCAGCAGATATTCTTTAATCTTTTAAGCAACGCAATAAAATTTACGCCTTCCGGCGGAAAAATAACGATAAAAACAGAAACAGCTTCAAAAAATTTAACAATAAATATAATCGACACCGGCACCGGAATAGATAAAAAACATCTGAAAAAAATATTTAAAAAATTTGTTCAAATAAATCCGGATACCTCAAATGCAGCGTCAACAGGGCTCGGACTGACTATTACGCAGGAACTTGTCCGGCTGCACGGAGGAAAAATTTATGCTGAGAGTGAACCTTCTAAAGGAACTAAATTCATAATTGAACTTCAAAATGTTGTAATTTAACAAAAAAAATGATAAACTATAAATAGTTAGAGATTTGGAGGTAAACAGGGTGGCATCTATTAAAGACGCATATCAGAGTACAATCGGCGAAAGCTTTACAGGCTTAAAACTTATTTTATGGGCAATTCCGTTATTCTGGTTCAGAGAATGGCTGCTTGCAGCAAAGCCGAATGTTGCACTGCTCTCTACAGTAGGAGCTGTATTTCTGGTGCTTATAACAGGTTTCCTCGTTGAAATCTCCTATAATACCGTCGCTAAAAATTCGGAGATTGTTCCGGGTGCGAATTTCTTATCTATGGGATTTAATGGATTTTTAGGACTGCTTGCAACCGGAATTTACGCTCTTATTTGTTATTTCGGGGCAAATTTTGCATGCGGATTTGTAAAAACAGGCGATGAAGCCGTTGATATGACCTGCGAAATTATGATATGGTTCCTATTTCTAGGCTTCTGGTTTGCCGGATACATAATCTTTGTGAGGCGTTTGAATGTTTTTGAAGCCTACAATCCGGTAAAATTTATCAAAGCCTATCCGGAGGCTTTTTTGAGCGGGGCTTACATGATTGTGAAATTGTTTATTATTAATGCTATAGTTATCGGGTTTATAAGCTATTTATTCTGGCTGTTTCTCGGGTTTGACAATTACCTGATAAAATACATCTGGTGTGTAACAATAATGTACAACCTTGTCATCGGGGCAAATTATCTGGCACAGTTGAGTGAAGAAATCTTCTCATTTGAAGAAAGGCTTAACGAAAGAAATTAAACCATTTCTCTGAGTTTTTTCAATTTGTCACGGATTTCTGCCGCACGCTCAAAATCAAGAATTTTAGCTGCTTTGTGCATGTCTTTTTCAAGTTTGTCAATAAGTTTCGGTAAATCTTTTTTCTCAATGCCCATATCAACCATTTCTTCTGCAACAATATCTTCAAGCTCTCTATAGCTTGCAACCAGAGAAAGAAGATTGTTTTCTATAGGCTTTTTAATTGTCTGCGGCACAATTCCGTATTTTTCGTTATGTGCAAGCTGAATTTTACGGCGTCTTTCAGTTTCGTCAATTGCATTTTGCATGGATTCGGTAATTTTATCAGCGTACATAATAACCTCACCGCAGGCATTTCTTGCAGCACGGCCAATAGTCTGTATAAGACTTGTTTCCGAACGCAAAAAGCCCTCTTTATCCGCATCCATAATCGCCACAAGCGACACTTCCGGAATATCAAGTCCTTCTCTGAGGAGGTTTACTCCTATCAGCACATCAAATTCTCCGAGTCGCAAATCCCTCAGAATTTCAACACGTTCAAGCGACTGGATGCCGCTGTGAAGATAACGGACTCTGATACCTTCCTGTATAAAGAAATCCGTCAAATCCTCTGCCATTCGTTTTGTAAGAGTTGTAATAAGCACTCTTTCATTTTTGTCTGCCCGTTTTTTGATTTCTTCTTTCAGGTCATTAATCTGGGTATCTATAGGACGAACATGAATTTTCGGATCGACAAGCCCAGTAGGACGGATAATCTGTTCAACAAGCTGCGCGGAAGTTTTTCTCTCAAATTCGCCCGGAGTTGCCGAGATGTAAATTTTCTGCCTTACTTTTGAGAAAAATTCCTCATCTGTAAGCGGTCTGTTATCCTTTGCACACGGAAGCCTGAAACCGTATTTTATAAGAGTGTCTTTTCTTGCGGCATCACCGTGGCTCATCCCCTTAAGCTGCGGAAGAGTTACATGCGATTCATCAATTACAGTCAAAAAATCCCCCTGAAAATAATCAAGAAGTGTTGCCGGATGCGAACCAGGAGGTCTTCGTTCAATAATTCTTGAATAATTTTCAATTCCTGAACAGTATCCCATCTCTTTAATCATTTCTAAATCATATTTTACCCGCTGTTCAAGGCGCTGCGCCTCCACAAGCTTGTTTTCATTATTAAGCTCAGCAAGCCTTGTCTGAAGCTCCTGACGTATTAAAGCAATCGTATCATCGACATTTTCATCATAAGAAAGATAATGTACAGCAGGATAAATAACTGTCTTTTCAGGCATTTCAAGAATTTCTCCGGAAACATTGTCAATTTTCACAATTTTTTCAATTTCATCTCCAAAAAAGTAAATCCTTGTGACAATTTTTTCATAAGCAGGCATAATCTCAACAATATCCCCGCGCACCCTGAATGTTGAACGCTCCAGAACAAGGTCATTCCGCGAATACTGAACAGCAACAAGATGATTTAACAGGGCATCCCTGTCGATTTCATCGCCTACTTTAAGTTCCACAGAGCCTCTGAAATAGTTTTCAGGAAGCCCCAAACCGTATATGCAGCTCACTGAAGCCACAATTATTACGTCGTTTCTCTCATAGAGGCTCCTTGTCGTATTGTGGCGCAGCCTGTCAATTTCTTCATTTATGGAGGCAGATTTTTCAATATAAGTATCAGTGCGCGGAATGTAAGCTTCCGGCTGATAGTAATCATAATAACTGATAAAATACTCGACGGCATTATCCGGAAACAGTTCTTTAAATTCATTATAAAGCTGCGCCGCAAGAGTTTTGTTATGCGCAATTATGAGCGTAGGTTTTTGCACCTGTTCAATAACATTTGCAATGGTAAACGTTTTGCCGGAACCGGTTATCCCGAGAAGTGTCTGTGCGTCATCACCGGCTTCCAGCCCATTGACCAGTTCTTTTATAGCTTTTGGCTGATCGCCTGCAGGAGAGTATTTTGAATTTATTTTAAATCTGCGTTCCATAACAAAAGTTTATACCAAAATTTTCTAAAAACCAGTGGCAAATTTCATTTTTTACGGATATTATAATATATGCAGAGATAAGGGAAATTCAAAATTGCATCATCCGATACAATACAGAACTAATTTTACAAGCGTACTCTCACTTTTTCACAGAAAAGAAAAAAAAGAGAAAGCTGAAAACTATGATGATCCGCTTAATTACTGGTGGGTTAAAGCTGCTACATACTCAAATGAAGCCGGTACAACAATTCGTGAAATAGCGCCAAAACTGGGGCAGGCTCTCTGGGTACCGTCAATCATGTATCTAGGAGCTGATATTTATGACAAATACAAAAATGACAAAAACCACTACGACCCGAGCGGAAAAAGAGGAATTGAACGTGTAATCTATCAGGGCGTTGCAGGATTTTTGCTACCGTCCGGCGCAATTTATCTCGGTCAAAAGCTTACTTCGCCGGTGATTAAGCTTTTTAACAGAAAATTAAGTATAAACGCACAGGAAACAACACTTGAATACCTCAGAAACTCTGTAACCCAGTGTATTGGCGGAATATATGACGACAAACAAAATTTCAAAAATTTTCTGCTCAATTCTCTTGAAAACAAAATTGCAGCATGCCGGAACGAGAAAAAAACTGATAATTACTACAGAAGAATTATAAAACTTTGCAACGGCTCTTATGCACTGGCAAGAGAAGACAAAGCAAAGATACTCGAATTTGCAGACAAAAATATTAACAGATTGTTTGAAATACAACAATCCTTAAAAAAAGGTGTAAAACCTAAAGGGATTTCCTCCTCCTGCTACAAAAAATACCTTAAAGAAGCACCTGTACTGGAAAAGATTTACGGCAAAGATAATGCAAATGATGCTCTCGGTTTTGTATTAAAAAATTTTGAAACCCGCAGGCTTTTCAAATACAAAGTATTAAAGACAATAGGCGGTCTGATTTCGCTTGCCGTATTTGCAAAGCCGATTGACTACTTCGTATCTGATATACTTATGCCCAAAATAGTTGATCCGGGGCTTAGAAGATTTAACGATGCAATTCTTGACAGAAGCGCTCTTAAATCCCAGATAAAAAATACAGCACCCGCAACTCCTCAAACAAAACCGCAGGTTACAGATAACGACTCCGAAAAGAACCTGAAGATTTCTTCTTCTTTGAAGAACGACTCTTCTCAATTTCAGGAGCAGAAGCCAGTGCCTGCTCCGGTACAGCCTCAGAAGAAACCGCTTCCGGCTCATCAGAAGGAAAATACACCTCAGACATCACAAGAGAACCCGCCTTATTCAAAGAAAGAGCAACTATAGACGCAAGTTTTCCTTTCTCTACAAAAAGAATATAGTCAAAAATTCTTGCAATAGCCGCTTTAGCAGCTTTTTCAGTACATTTTTCCCCAAACATAATTGATGATGCGAGTTTTGAAACAGCAGCAACAACAGAATCAGCCCTGACAGACGAAATAAAACCTTTCAGCGCAGGTCTTGCATTTATAATGGCATCCGTATATTTTACGGAATTTAAATCTGCAAATATGTATTCAGGCTGCATTACCAGAGCAGATGATAACAGATTTTCAAAACCTTCTTCATCAAGACCAGCCGTTAAAAACCCGTGCGCCGGCTGAGGAGGAACCTCAATCAACGGATGTTTCTGAAACAAAACGGCTCTAGTACCGCCTGCACAATGAATCATTGCAGATAATATGGAGGATTTGCCGCTGCTTAAGCGCCCTGCAATTAGAATATTGCGTCTTTCGGACAAAACAAGTTTCAACATATCAACAGTTTTTGTATTTAACATGTCTGTCGTGACAAGATATTCAAAATCAACTTTTCCTCTTGCAAGTTTTCTTATAATAATATTTTCTGCACAAACCGGCGGCAGAAGAAGCGTAATCAATAGATTTTTAAACCTCACATTTACAATACCGGAACTTTCTGCAGAAAGTTTCAGCATTGTATCTTTAATCTTATTAAAATGCTCGCCGTCAAGTATTATATCTGATAATTCGATTTTACCGTCCTGCTCTATTTCAACTATACCGTTGCTGTTAATGAAAACAGATGAAACATCATCTCTTAAAAGCAGAACATCCAGTTCTCCAAAACCATAAACAGAATCTATAAAAAATTGAACAAATCCGGCTTTTTCTTCATCAGAAAGCTTAACGTTAAGTTCTTTCAGCTTTGTCTCAACGTATCCGGAAATTAGTGAAAGTTGTTCTTCTTTTGTATATTCAAACCACACTGGAATTGAGTAAATTTTAGCGGAAAGTGCTCTTATTAAATCATCAAAAAACTGCCGGTTAGAATCTTCCTGTAAAATATCATGCGGCGTTACAACATCCTCTTCATGCTTTTGTTCTTCTTCCTCAATAATCTCAGGTACGGGTATATTTTTAAATCTGTCTTTTATTGCCACAATCAGCCCCTCAGTATGTTGTTCAGGTTTTCTACGGAATTTGATACAATTTTTTTAATTAATTTCTGGCGGTGAATAGTATCTGCAACATGTATCGCAAGTTCTCTGTAACTCTGCGAAACATTTGACGCCGGATTCAATTCCGACACCGGCACGCCCTTATTAATTGCTGCCATTAGCGAAAAATAGTTATTAGGAATTTTCCAGTAAATTTCTTTAGCAAGAAGTTTTTCCACATCATCAGCTTTAATCTCGTCGTTTTCCATATACCGGTTAATAATAATCTTAACCTTTTCATCGTCATAGCCGAGTTTAGCGAACAAATCAAGACAGCGCTGGCAGTTTCTTAGAGCCGGCAGGTTAACTATTGAAACCAGAAATATCATATCTGAATTATCAAGCGCTGTTATTGTTTTCCCGTCAAAAGTATTATCAGTGTCAACTACTATATAAGAAAAAGTTTCCTTTAGAATTTCAAACAGCTTTGCAACCTGTTTTGGAGAAATATCCTCTGCCTGCTTAAAATAAGGCGGATCTGCAAGCACATACAGGCTTGTACTTTTATATTTTTCAAGCGTATTAAGCAGAAAATCTTTATTCAACTTATCTAGATTTTTAAGCATATAAGAAATATTAAAAGACGGCTTTAAGTCCATAAAAGTCGTAATATCACCGAGTTGAAAGTTCAAATCAATCAAAGCAACATTTTCTTTAGTTGTTCTTGCAAGTTCAAGTGCAAGATTTGTGGCAATTGAAGTCTTGCCAATACCGCCTTTGTTAGAAAAAACTGTAACCATACGGCAGCGGTTAACTTTTTGATAATCATCGTTAAGCTGCTCTTTAATCCTGTTCAAAACCTCAAAAAATTCACCCTTTATAACAGGAGAGGAAAGAACTTCCTTAGCGCCGGAGCGCATAATTTTTACAAGAGCATCAATAGTAGGATTCTCATAAACAGCAGCTACACGGCAGTTAGGACAATCCTCAGTAACCTTTAGTATAAAATCATAATATTTCTTTTGCGTTGAATTATCTAAATCAACAATAAGCAGGGATTTTGGCAGGGAAGATAGCGTGTTGTATATTTCCGACAAATCAGAACAATCTTCCTGAAGTTCAAAATCATCACGTTCATTCAAATATAGTTTAAGAACTTCTTTAAGCCTTTCCTGACCGGATAAAATAATTGTAGAAATTTTCTCTGTCATAATACCCCTTACATAAGGATTTTAGCATACTCAAAAAATTAGGGCAAGTAAACAAATAAAACAATCTAATTCACTAATATTGCCAAACACCAGGTAATTTGTTAAAATAATATAGGAAATTAAAAAGGAGGATAAATTTATGCAAAACACAGTTATAGCTTCAAAACTCGGAAGGGGGGGGGGTAGATTTACTTCCGCTCGGGACAAGGGTTTCTGGCATTCAATTTTAAGTAACATTATATGGCGCGGGGATTTTCTCAAATCTTTTTCCATTGCGGGCGCTATTAGAAAGGCTATAAGGCGATATGAGGATAACAGAACATGTCATACTGAACTTGATTACCTACTTTTGCAGAAAACTTGTTTTCGTGCAAAATGGCTCTCGGTGACAGGATCTCATAACAAAGAGATTCTGAACAGTCACTACTCTTGTGAGACGCAACAATTTTCGTTTCAGAATGACATGTCTATTGTTAACCGTTCACCACTTCAACCTTTCAACTTTTCAACAGTTCTACCTGGCGGATTAGTAAATCCGACCTACGCCATTTATAGTCCTGAAGTCTTTAAAACCCTCTCCCGCCCTATCGGGCACCCTCTCCCAAGGGGAGAGGGTAATAGAGAACGCTTCACCCCTCACTCTTCACACTTCACCCGCCCAAAAGCCGCTTTTACTTTAGCGGAAGTCCTCATTACCCTCGGGATTATCGGCATTGTTGCCGCGATGACTCTGCCTGCGCTGGTTGCAAATTACAAGAATAAAGTCCTTGCAAATCAGACCAAAAAGACTTATGCAACCCTTCTAAATGCCATGAACAAATGGCAGTACGAAATGGGCGCTTCAGACTATAGCGGAATATTCATACAAAGTAAGACAAGGAATGAACTTGCTGATGAGTTTTTTTCTTACCTGAAAATTATTAAAAAATGTCCTGCCGGTCAAAACGGCTGCATGGCTGATACATACAAATACCCGAAAGCAAAAAATGACGGACAGGGTAAGAATGCCATTCACAGTGTGAAAAATTATGAAAAGGCAATTCTTGCAGACGGCTCATCCATTGCCATAAGCCCTTATATCAATGGAGATGCCGAATGTGGAAGAATTTTTACAAACAAAGTTACTGACAGTAACGGGAACTGGGTTTCAGACGGAAAGGGCGGCTATGAAACTACACAGAAATACTCAAAACAATGCGGAACTTTATTCATTGACGCCAACGGGTTAAAAGGCCCTAACCAGCTTGGCGCAGATACCTATTCATTTATTATTACAAATAAAAAAATCAGCAACTGGCATACTAAAATAGACAGTGCAATTATTGATGAAAATTTGAATTATATAAATTACGACGCTGCTGCAGACTATCAATAAAAACATAAAAGAGGAAAGTTTTTCACTTTCCTCTTTATGTATAAAAAAGCCCCGCACCGGTGTGATTTTGTTACCTGCTGGTCTCGCAGGTGGGTGAGCGCCTCGATAAATCCGTTTCCCGCTGGCGAAGAAAACTTCGGCGGGTATACTTCAATACCTGACAGAGTCAACTCTCCCTTTTATAAAAAATGTAGGAACAAAATTGAACACCCGTACAGAGCAATTACATTATAACAGTTTTTTCAGCAAAATACAACCCCGCAGTCAGGTAATATTAACTTCGCATAGAAAGCATCTCAAGAGCTTCTCTTTCCAGCGCTTCCGAACGCTTGAGAGCTGCGTCGGCTGCCGAAGTGTCCTGATTTTCCGGAACAATGTTTGCAGGAGCTGCAGAAGGAACATAGCTTCTTGAAGGATCTTCACCGTTGCTTACAATTTTTACAGGTTCCGGAGACGGAATATAGGTTCTGACCGGTTCTCCAGGATTTTGAATTTCACCCGGACCTCGCAAAGCGTCTTTTGAAATTGGAGTCTGATAAGGTGTTCCGTTCTTGTACATATTCAAAAGATTTGTTGGGCTGTTGTTTACAACAGGCTGAGGCTTATAAGGATTTAAAAGGTTTGTAGGGCTGTTATTGCTTACAAACGGTTTGGAATTTGCAGCCTGCTGCTGTTGTTTTTGTGCTTCCTGAAGCATCTTCAGTAATTCCTGCTGCTGCGCGTCTGTAAGTTCCGGCTTCTGCTCTTTGCCGTCATCAAGCACAGAATGTTCAGGTTTTCCGAATATTGCGTGCGAAACCTTGATAGCGATTTTGTTCATGAACGGCATAATCATAAACATTGCAAGAATAATTCGGACAGGATAACCCGCGCACTGCTTTAACCAGTATTTAGGATTTCTGAATACATCCTTAAGTCTGCCTAAAAATCCGCCTTCTACAGCATGTTTTGAATAAGGTCTTACCTGTTCAAGACCGACTGTTATTATGCGTCCTATTTTCTTGCAGAGTTTTGCCAGAGGATTTTTAGTACCGGCCTTAAGCTGGTCTTTAAGAGCCTGACGCTCAGCTTTGTAACCTTTTTTATTTCCGATAAAGAAACCGCTTGCGACTTTGTCATTAAACACTTTTACTGCATGACGGTATTTTTCAACAGCCTCAGGCGTCATTCCTGCATACTGCATACCGCCTAATTTGTGCATAAGCTGGATTGCTGCCGGCATGAACATAAAGAATCCGACAAGTTCTGTTAATCTTTCGGTAAATGTTCTGAGTTTGTCACCTTTTTCAGCCTGAGCGGTGCGAATAATGGCTTCTGCCACAAACCACGCCTGCATCATTGCAACGAGTTTTCCGCCTGCAACCCTGTTTGTCGCACCTTCAAGAAACATATTTACATATTTAGGAAGAAGTTTGCCGAGTTTTGTCTTGTGATACGGGTTATCCAGACCTTTTGAGCCGGTAAGCTTGTTTGCCATTTCAGAAAACTCTACTTTTCTGCCAAATAAGTGCCCCCAGATTTTGTTCAAAGTGCTGTTATCATGAACATCAATTTTTGAGTACATTCCTGGTTTCACTTTTTTGCAGGCTTTTATAACATCATCCAGATGCGAATGAATATCTTTTTTAATAACTTCAAATGTGTGTAAATCTGTAAACCCGAGAGCCTGCGCCTTTAAGTTCTTTAATTTAGCTGCTCTTTCAGTTGATTTTAAAGCTTTAAAGGCATTAACAGCATCGTCGGTTTTGTCGGGAGAAAGCAGACGGAACTCTTCAGCCTCAAGAATTGCACGTCTTGCAGCATCACCGGCTTTTCCTTTTGCTGTTTTTGACATCAAGTCTTTAATACGTTTTATATCATCAGCAGTCCCGCCGTAACAGTCAAGATCTTCAGCATACTTAAGCGGTTTCATGAAGTTTTCTGCAATCTGAGGATAATCAAAAAGCAGAGCACCTTTCATACCGCCTGCCTGCCCTAAAACAATAGGAAGCTCAGGTCTGGAAGGGGTTTTGTCAAACGCTCTATAAACAGCTGACTTATTCAAAAATCTTTTTAATGAAGAAGCTGCGGAATTATAAGTATTTTTCAACCATCCTGCAAAAGAAGAACGTCCGAATTTACTGTTAGAAACACTTTCACTCACCCTGTCGCCGAAAGCACCCATTTTATACTGAATTGTATCAGGGTAGGCCCCTCTGCACTTTTGTGCAAACTTATCCATAGATTGGGCAAGCACATACCACGCCGGAACAGCAACACCCAGCTGCACAAGCGGGTTTATCTCCTCTAACTGCCCGATACGGCTTGCAACATAAGAATCCTGAATATTCTGTTTCAACTGCTCAGGATTAATCTTTTCACCCTGCATAGGCGGTAAATTCTGCGCAGGCGCATTCGGCTGCTGCTGCATTCCAAAGCCGCCTGACGCTGCACCGAACGGAATTTTATTTTTGCTATCTATATTTTCTAACATAACTTTTCCTATTCACCCCTATATAAATATAAAAACATCATTGCTTCCAAAATTGTGTTATTTTATAAATTTTAGCTGAAATGTAAACAATTGTAACAAGTTCTCTTAAAAGTGAAATTACAAAAGTAGTATATACTTTATATATACATAAGAGAGAGATAAATAAGAGAGGCGCTTATGGCAGTAGCTAACTTAAAAAAAATTGATAAGAAACTGAAAGATATGTATCAGGATCAGGTTACAACTAACACGCCGAACGAACCGTTTGTTGACCGCTCGGAGGTTCTGCTGGCACAGATGAACTTTATAGCAATAGCAAACAAGCAGGCGCTTCACCTGATGTAAAAAAGATTTCAATATATAAAACATAACTCCAATTAATTTTTCCCCCTACAAATTTTGTACCTGATTTTTCCCCAAGAAAATCAGGTTTTTTTTATGAAAGTGGATAGGACAATCCGGCGATGCGCAGTAAGACAACCGGTTAGGCATACCTGCTGTAAAGGAACACATGGTTTGATTATTTGTTCCACATGGTTTGATTTTTTTCGGCAACATGAAACTTAATTTTTGAGATGCAAAATATTTTTATATTTTACTCTTATTTTCAATTTATATATAGCAATACAAATATTTTTTATGCTAAAATCTACACTAGATGGCGGAAGTATTGTCTAAACTAACGAACAAATATCAAGCGGCTGTTGAGGCTAAGTGTCTTGAGAAACTTTGTAACGATAAAAACTTTTTACCAGTATATGCTTCATCTAATGCTCAGATTTATACTTATCAGATTGCAGCTGCAAGATTTGCCTTAAGATCTGATTATTTAAAAGGCTGTATTCTCTGTGATGAAGGTTCTCTTGGTAAAACTTATGAAGCTCTGTTAATTGCAGGACAGAAATGGTATGAAGGAAAAGAAAAGATACTTGTAATATTACCGTCTAACCTTATTTCTCAATGGTTTAGAAAACTTCAAACAGATTTTACATTACCTTATATGTTTTGGAATAATACACCGCAAATACCTAATGAAGAAGGGTTTGTCATAACTACTTATAATGTGGCTTTAAAGTATTCCGAATGTATAAAAGAAAGAGATTGGGATTTAGTTATTTTTGATGAGGCTGATATCTTATCAAAACCTGACAAAATGCTTACTAAGGTTTTAAAGGACTCAGTAAGAGAAGCCTATAAACTTCTTTTAACTCCAACTCCGATTACGATGAGTATAATGGATATATACGGACTTATCCATTTTATTGATGAAAGCATACTTCCTGACACAGATTCCTTTTATAAAAGGTATTTCAGAAAACCGGAAAACTACCCTGAACTTACAAACTGGGTATCACAATTTTGTTTCAGAACTCTTAAGGCTCAAGCATGTGATTATGTTTCATTTTCTAACCGCATTCCTTTTACGGTTGACTATCCTTTAATAAAGGAAGAGAAAGAGCTTTATGAGTTAATTAAAACCTATATAAAGACGGATAACAAAGTTGCATATCCTGAGATGGACGAGTATAACATGAGCCTGATGTTCTTTAACACCCTGTCATCATCTCCACAAGCATTTTCTAATATGTTGTCTTCTGCAATTAACAGGACTTACGGAGTTGAAAAATCAGTCCTTACTAAAATGCAGGATATTGCTTCAAAAATTGAGATAAATTCTAAAACTCAACAACTGTTAAAGATATTGAAACGGGTATTTAACCACCTTAAAACTTGCAAAGTGAATGAAAAAGCAATAGTATTTGTCGACAAAAATATTACCCATGATGTCTTGTATAAGATTTTTACTAAAGAAGGTTATAATACTCTGAAATACAAGAACAATGATACTTTAGAAAAGTTCAGGCATGATAGTGAAATCCAGATTCTTGTAACAACTGATTCTGCTGCAAAAGGTCTGGATATTGAGTATTGTCCGGTTGTAGTTAACTATGATCTTCTTTATAACTCTGTTGAGATGGAACAGAGAATTTGCAGATGTCATAGGCAAGGTCAGAAGTCTGATGTGCTTGTAATAAATATGCTGAGCAAAGATAATTTTGCTGATGTAAGAATGCTGGAACTTATAAATAAACGCACACTTCAGTTTAATAGTATTTTCGGGATGTCCGATGATATTGTAGGAAACTTTGACGTTAAACTTAAAGATATTTTATCGGAGTTTAGACCGGCAAACATTGTTGCAGAGTCTTTTCAGAAGAACTTACAGGAACATAAAACATCTAATGAACAACTTGTATCAGATACGGAAAACATCTTGTTTACAACATTTACCAAATCCATAGCCGATAAAGTAACAGTGAGTCCTAAATATATTGAAGAGCAGGCAAAAGAGGCTAACGATATACTCTGGGAACTTGTTAAATACTATTTTACAAATATTAAGCCTGACTGGTATCTGATAGATGATGAAAATCGGACTCTTTCATTAATTGACGGATATAGACGCCCATACCTTTTTGAGTATAGAGATGAACCATTTAACAGAAAGAAAAATTATGAAGGGTATTCTAAATACGGTATGAGTGCTGATTTTAGACCGTATTACGGAAAAATAACATTAACCTCTCTTCTTGCGAAAGGCATACTTAAAGAACTTGATACAGTGGATACAAAAGAGGCAATTCTTTATGTCTCTTCTGAGATTGAACCTTGTGATATCGGATTATACAATTATTCTGTTACAGCTCAAAAAGGTGAGTCAAAACTTTTTCAATCTCTTCTTATCGGACAGACCCAATCAGGTAAAATATTGACGGAGGGTGATTGCAGAAAGATTTTATCCATGACTGTTGTTAAAATCGAAGAGCAGGAAGGAATGCTGAACCTAAGAAATACAAAACTCTTTGAGGACTTTGAAAGAATTGGAAGTCTTGATAATAAGGTCTCGAAAGAAGATATACTGAGAGAATATCTGAGAAATAAAGAAGGGTCTATTGAGTATGAAATAGAGAAGATAAAACTACTTGCAGGCAGGAAAAAATCAGGACTTGAAGTTAGTTTAAGTGAATTAAGAGGAGAAATAAAAGAGATTAAGAAACAGCTTGAAAGCGGTAAGATTAGCGGGCTTGAAGAATTAAAGATTACTAAGCGTTTGAGAATTGCTGAAAAAGAACTCAAACAAAAAGAAGAAAGGCTTTTCTTTGATAAAGCTCAGATAGATGTTGATGTCGAAAACGAGATTGAAGAGTTGACAAACTCATATAATTTTGAGGTTTACACCACATGCGTATTTAAGTTAAGAATACTTAAATATCAAGCATAGCAACGGTGTTTGTGGTATGATAATTGCATGCAAAAGTTAAGAATAGGGATTTTATATGTTAGAAAATATTGCTAGAGTATCGGGGCAAAGTATGGATATTGAAGGGGTAAATAAGGAAAAATTGAAAAGTGTTTTTCCCGAATGTTTTGTTGAAGGCAAACTTGATATTGATAAACTCCTGAACCTTTGCGGGGAATATATTGATAATGATTTTGAAAAATACAAGTTTGAATGGAAAGGCAAATCTGAATGTTACAAGATAGCCGGTAAGCGTTCAACAGGTACATTAAGACCCTGGCCGGAGGAGAGCGTTAATTTTGATACCACAAAGAATATGTATATAGAAGGTGATAACCTTGAAGTCTTAAAACTCTTGCAGACATCTTATTACAGAAAAGTTAAGATGATATATATAGATCCGCCGTATAATACGGGAAACGATTTTGTTTACGAGGATGATTTCAAAGACCCGATGGCAAAGTATAAGGAAGTAACACAACAGACAACAAAGTCTAATCCGGAAACAATGGGCAGATTTCATACTAACTGGCTAAATATGATGTATCCGCGTTTGAGGCTGGCTTCAAACCTTCTGAGAGATGACGGGGTAATTTTTATTTCTATTGATGAAACTGAACTGCATAACTTAAAGAAAATTTGTGATGAAGTGTTTGGAGAGGAGAACTTTATCGCTGATTTTGTATGGCATAATAAACGAGGTGGAGGTAATGATGCTAAGTTTGTAGCTGTAGAACACGAGTATGTTGTCCTTTATGCTAAAAATGTGAATGAATTATCTGAGTTATTTGTACCATATTCCCCTCAATACATGCTTAGGTACAAGGAAGAGGATGAGCTGGGTAAATTCTTTTGGGATACATTTAAAAGAAAATCAGGCAAACAATATTACCCTATTACGTGTCCAGACGGAACAGTACTGCAATATGATGAATTAGGTAATCCCATAAGCTGGTTACGCTCAGAACCAAGATTTAAAGAAGATTTAGCCAAAGGAGAGATTAGAATTGTAAAGATTAAAGATAATTGGTCTGTACAGTTTAAACAAAGACTTCCTGAGGGTAAAAAACCTCGTACTATATTCTTAGAAGAGTCCATATTTGAAAAACAAGGAACAACGGCTGACGGAAGTGCTGAAATATTAGAACTGTTCTGTAAGAATGTATTTGACAATCCTAAACCAATAGGGCTTATCAAACACATCCTTAGTTTTAATACAGAAGATGACGATATTATAATTGACTTTTTTGCTGGCTCAGGAACAACAGCACATGCGGTTATGCAATTAAATAGTGAAGATAACCAAAATAGACGCTTTATTCTTGTACAGTTGCCTGCTCTTATTGAACCTGACAACAAGAACAGTAAAACTGCTCAAACAGCTTATGAGTTTTTGGTTGAACAAGGGATGAAGAATAATTTATGTGAAATTAGCAAGGAAAGAATAAGAAGAGCAGGAACTAAGATTAATAAGGGTGATACCGGGTTTAAAGTATTCAAACTTGATACTTCAAACCTTGTTAAGTGGGACTCTACTCCTACAGAAAATAAAGATGAGATTTATCAAAGAATGTCCTTGCTCAAGGAGACAATTAAACCCGATAGAAACGACCTTGATATTGTATATGAAGTTATGCTAAAACTCGGAATACCTCTGGATTATCCAATACAACAGGTTAGTGTAAACGACAAAAAAGCATATTCAATCGGGGAAGATTGCTTGGTTTTGATATGTCTTGATTATGGCAAAGACGGAATAACGGCAGACGATGTAAAATTGATGTGTGAAGATTATACTCCGGCAAAAATCGTAGCTTCAGAACAAGCCTTCAAAGACGATGTCTCCCTTTCCAACGCTCACTACATCCTCAAAGACCACAACATAGAGATGAAGTTGTTGTAGAGAATGAAGAGACTGTTTGTCTCTTATCATATTGACAATTTAATACAAATCCGATTCTGGATTGCCACGGCTCTGACGAGCCTCGCAATGACGCAAAGCCGGTAAGCCTAACGCCCAGTCATTGCGAGCAAAAGCGAAGCAATCCAGAAACTTATAAAAATTGTAAAAAAGGAATGTAAAATGAAAAAACGAAATTAAGATTTTAGAAGAAGCAAATGAAACTGTTACAAGTTGTAACGGTTTAAAATAATGTAGTCAACTAAAATGGAGACAATATGAAAAACGAACTTAAGGTATTTGAAAATAATAATATCCGCTCTGTATATAATGAAGAGCAAGAAAAATGGTATTTCAGCGTTGAAGATATTGTAAGAATTCTAACGGATTCAGTAAATCCTAAAGATTACATAAAGAAGTTAAGGAAACGTGACTCCGAACTTTCAGAAGGGTGGGGACAAATTGTCACCCCCCTTAAAATGGAGACTGCAGGCGGTATTCAAAAAATTAATTGTGCCGATGTAGAGGGAATTTTTAGGATTATTCAATCAATTCCTTCTAAAAAAGCTGAACCGATAAAAAAATGGCTGGCAAAAGTCGGGCAAGAGCGTGTTCAAGAAATGGCAGACCCTTCAACAGCTATTGACAGAGCCAGAGATACATATAAGAAATTAGGCAGGTCTGAAAAGTGGATACAGCAAAGAATGATGGGACAGGAAACCCGAAACAAACTCACTGACTACTGGAAAGACCATGATATTAAAGAAGGTGAAGAGTTTGCTATTCTTACAAATATTATCCATCAGGAATGGAGCGGTTTATCTGTCAAAGAACATAAAAACCTTAAGGGTCTGAAATCACAAAACCTTAGAGACCACATGTCTGAAGCAGAGCTTATCTTTACAGCACTTGCAGAACTTTCTACAAGACAAATTGCAGAGAGCGAAAATGCAACCGGCATGGCAGAAAATAAAGTCTCAGCGAAAAAAGGCGGTAAGATTGCAAGAGAAGCCAGAGAGAAACTGGAACTTCAAACCGGACAGAAAGTAGTAACCGACAATAACTTTTTACCGGCGAAGAAACAAAAGCAGATTAAAAACAAAGGAACAAACTAAGTGAAATTAAAGTTTAAGAATCAGGATTTTCAAACAGAAGCAGTAAATGCAGTAGCAGATCTGTTTATCGGGCAGGAAAAGTCAAGCAACACATTTTCCATAGATGATAATGCAGGACAAATACGGCTTATTCAAAATGATTTCGGTTTTGGAAACAAACTGCTTGTAGATGACGATACTTTGATTGCTAATATGCATAATATCCAGAAGCGTCAAAAACTTCCTATAACAAGAGATTTCGACTCAAAACAGTATTCCATAGAGATGGAAACAGGAACCGGTAAAACTTATGTTTACACCAAAACTATACTTGAACTTAATAAAAGATACGGCTTTACTAAATTCATTATTGTTGTACCTTCTGTTGCAATCAGAGAAGGTGTTTTCAAATCTTTACAGGTTACGGAAGAACACTTTAAAAATCTCTATGACTCAGAACCTTACAGATACTTTATCTACAACTCCTCAAAGCTATCTGACGTAAGATCTTTTGCGACTTCAAACAATATAGAAATAATGATTATCAATATTGATGCTTTTAAGAAGGCTGAAAACATTATCAATCAGGAGCAAGATAAACTCAATGGCGAAACAGCAATGAGATATATTAAAGATACAAATCCGATTGTAATTATTGATGAACCTCAGTCGGTTGATAATACCCCCAAAGCCAAAGATGCAATTCAATCCCTAAATCCGCTGTGTGTTTTAAGATACTCAGCAACACACAGGGAAAAGATTAATCTGCTTTACCGCCTTACTCCGGTTGACGCTTATCAAATGGGCTTAGTTAAACAAATTTGTGTATCTTCTAATACTGTTGCTAATGATTTTAATAAACCTTACATATATCTAAAATCCGTATCGAATGAAAACGGATTTTCCGCTAAAGTTGAAATTGATATTCAAGCGAAAGACGGCAAGGTAGAACGTGCCACAAAAACCGTTAAAGCAGGAGACGATCTTTATACATTATCAGGAAAGCGTGAACTTTATAGGGATTATGTAATAGAAGGAATTGACTGTACTAAAGGATTTGAGTGTTTGGAGTTTTCTAATTCCGAAACGGTTATGCTAGGTAAGTCTATAGGAAGTGTTGATGAAAATATCCTGAAAAAAGCTCAAATATACCGCACAATTGAAGCACATTTAGACAAAGAACTCCGATATTACGATAAAGGGATAAAAGTCCTGTCACTATTCTTTATTGATGAAGTTAAGAAGTACAGAACCGAAACAGGAGAAAAAGGTATTTATGCACAAATGTTTGAAGATTGTTACAACGAACTCATCAATAAACCTAAATATGCAGGCTTAAAAGACAAATTTAACACTGATGTAGAAAAGGCACATAACGGATATTTTTCTCAGGATAAGAAGGGTGTATATAAGAATACTAAAGGTGACACTCAGGCTGATGATGATACATATAACCTTATTATGAGAGATAAAGAAATGCTTTTATCCTTTGACTGTCCTCTGAGGTTTATTTTCTCACACTCTGCATTAAAAGAGGGGTGGGACAATCCTAATGTATTTCAGGTTTGTACGCTGATTGAGCAGAAATCCACTTTCACATGCCGGCAGAAGGTCGGAAGAGGGTTAAGGCTATGTGTTGATCAGAATGGTGAGAGAATAGAAGATAGAAATATTAATATACTTCATGTTATGGCGAATGAAAGTTTTGCAGAATTTGCTGAAACTCTGCAAAAAGAAATTGAACAGGAAACCGGCATGAAGTTCGGTGCATTTGATATCAGCTATCTTTTGGATCTTAAAGTTGAAGAAAAAAGAGAGATTGAACACACAATAAATGAAGCAGACGCTTTTGATGTTTTTGAGATACTTGTAAAAGACGATATTATCAATTATGACGGCTCTGTTAAAGATGAAGAAAAACTTGAAACAATTGATCTCCCTCAAATTTCAGAACCTCTGAAACAAGAAGTGCAGAAAATGGTTAAAGAAGCTAAGCCATTGACATTTGAAACTTTGAAAGAAATAAAATGTATTGAAACAGTGGTTGAAGAAAAACCGTACTTTACGCATGAAGAAGCTTCAGAGGTTATAGAAGAATTAAAAGAAGCCAAAGTTCTTGATAAGAATGGAAAAATTAAGGATACAATGAAAGCCCAGCTTGCAGCGGATAAACTTGATATTGTTAAACGCTGGGATGCAGCTAAGAAAAGAGCTGTTTTGCAGGCACTTGAAAAAGCGGACAACAGACCTGTCATTAGAGACGCTTCAAGAGAAGTTACTGTAAGCCTCAAAAAACAGGCAATACTTTCTCCTGAGTTTAGAGAATTATGGGATAAAATTAAGCAGAAAACCACTTACAGGGTTAATTTTGATGTGGAAGAACTTGTAAAGAATTGTATTAAAGATCTGCAAGAGATGGATCCAATTCCTAAAGCAAGGCTTGTCTCTAAAACTGCTGAAATTGAAATTGAAAATGCAGGCATTTCTCACACTGAAAAGCATATTAAAACTCAGGATTTATCAGGAACGTATGAAATTTTACCTGATATTATAAGACTTATTTCAGCAGAAACCCTTTTAAAACGATCTACAATTATAAGGATTATTGAAGAGAGTGGAAGGATCCAAGATTTCATAAATAATCCTCAAGGTTTTTATGAAAAAGCACTCGAAATTATCTCTAAAAACAGGCATTCTCTTGCTATTGACGGAATTAAGTATGTGAAATTAGCCGGAGAGGAATATTATGTTCAGGAAATCTTTGACTCTTCTGAATTAATTGCAAATCTTGATAAAAATGCAATTCCAGTTGAACACAGTGTTTACGATTATTTAATCTATGATAGCGGTGTTGAAAGCCGGTTTGCAGAGAGTTTAGACAATGACCCTGACGTAAGAATGTTCTTTAAAATTCCTGACAGATTCAAGATTGAAACCCCGATCGGAACATATAATCCTGACTGGGCGGTATTCTTAGAAAAAGACGGAGAACAAAAATTGTATTTTGTGCTTGAATCTAAGGGAACAACAAGTCTCTTTGACTTAAGAAGTCCTGAGCAGTTAAAAATCCATTGCGGGAAACAACACTTTGATACTCTCGGAGTAAACTTCCCTGCTGAACCGGTTAAGGATTGGAAAGAGTTTAAAATAAGACTTTAATCTTCATTATTTTCTCTATATTGTTGATCTAGATTTTTGTTTAATAAAATAAATTTTTCAGGAGAAACAGGCTTGTCAAATCTAAAACAAATAACCAGAGCTGGATATGAATATCAAGATTTGGTAGGAATAAGAGAATTATTACAATTTTATAAAAATAAAAACTTGTATGATTTTATAAGATTAGAATATTCAAATAATCATCAATTTAAATCTTTAGATGATGTCGTTTGCAAAATAAAAAATCAAGACAAATATAAATTAATACAAGTAAAATTTTCTGTAGATGGAGAAACACCTCTTTGTAACTGGACTTGGCTAACAAATAAAAAAGCAAATGGCAATTCACTTGTTCAAAAATGGAGTAAAACAACTCTAGAGCTTCTTTCAGATAACAAACTTTTAGAAGCCTCACTTGTTACAAATAAACAACCAACAGATGAAATTCAACAAGTTCTTAATAATAACAAAATTGTATGGAATAATATTCCTGATGCTCAAAAAGCAATCTTAATAGAGCAAATAGGTTCAGAGGAAAATTGCAAAATATTTTTCGAAAATTGGACTCTTGAATTCCTACAAAGTGACCTAAAAACATTAGATAACAATTTGTTTAATGAATATATAGGAATTAGTGATTCTAGAGCTAACTGGGAATTTTTTAAAAGTTATGTTAAAGAAAATTCTATGTATGAGGGACAAGAAATAACATACCAAATACTAACTAATATTCTACAATGTCGTTCCCCAAAACCTCTGGATCAAGAGTTTTTTGTTCCAGAAAACTATATTCCACCTAGTGAGGAGTTTCATCAAAAGATACTAAAGCGAATAAAAAATTCTGATGATAAATGTATTGTTATTACAGGCTCTCCTGGAGTTGGTAAAAGTACGTATATAAGTTACTTAAAAAAAGAACTTGAAAAAGAGAATATATTTGTAATTAGGCATCATTACTATTTATCCATAGAAACCAAACAAGATAAAAGATACAACTATACTGATATTAAAAATTCATTGTTTGAACAGCTAAACAATATATTTGCACTTACATTAAGTGATAGAGATGAATTGGAAGGGGTCTTGAATAGTATATCTAAAGAATTAAATGACAAGCAGCTTATAATTATTATTGATGGATTGGATCATGTATGGCGTGAACACAACAAAAAGGATGATTTAGATATACTATTTAATAATCTTTTCCCTTTACCAGAGAATATTAAAGTAGTTGTAAGCACCCAACCAGTGGACGCTGAGCACTTACCGCATAAACTCTCAAAAATTGAAAGAGACAAGTGGTTAACACTACCTTTTATGTCCATTAATGCAATTAAAAATTATCTTATAAATGACAAGCGAATTATAGAACCTGCTGATTATCATTCTGATTACTATACCGATCTTGCAGAGTCATTTTTTAAATTAACTAACGGACATCCATTACATCTTATATATTCTTTAGAAGCCGCTTTAAATGACAATTTAAGGCTATTGCCATATGATATTGAAAGACTTCCTGCTTGTCCGCAAAATGATATTCGTGAATACTATAGGAATTTATTAAATGAAATCGATGAATATAGTAAACTGGTTTTATACATTTATGTCATTTCAGAGATTGATGTTTGGAAGAAAAACGATTTGGAAGAGTGTTTAGCTTGTAATGGAGTATCTGATTTCTTAAGCCATTACAATCGAATTCGACATCTATTATTTAATAACGGATATTTTATAAAAGTATTTCATGAAAGTATTTTGGCTTATATAAAAGAAAACATATCGGATGAGGAACAAATTAGATGCTTAAAATATATTCAAAAGTGGCTTACAGAACAGAACGAAAGTATTTATATTGATTTATATTTACCAATTATTAATGCACAATTAGGGGAATATTCTTTAATACTCAACATTTCCAGAACACAAATAATTGAGTATTTTAAAAAAGGATATTCATTAAATTTAATATCAAAATTTTTAACAAAAGCAGAACAAATAACATTTTTTCAGTTAAAAGATTTGGTCAAAACTACAGAATTAAGACATCTTAAAACTCGAATTATTAATCTGCTTGAATATAATACATACAAAGCTGAATTATTTTGCCGCCTTCATTTTAGTTTATATAAAAATCTAGATGTTATCTATTATATGCTCGATTCCATAAAAACTTTAAATACAGCAGAATTAGTAGCACTAAGTGCATTTTGTCAAAATCAAGATGCTAAAATTAAAGAAATTCTTAGACAAATGGAATTACATTATAAAAAAGTTGCAGGTTCAAGAGAATTGGAAAATAACAATGCACTATATGTTTTAGCCAATAGCAGTAATATAGAACAGGTGCAGCAAACATGTATTGATGCAAATTATAATGATGGATTAATTTATCTTTTTAATCATTTATGCTCCTTAAAAAGAACAGATCTCGTTAAAAATTTTATTTCAAAAGGTATTTATGATTATACGATAATTAGAAGACTATGCTTATATGCTATTGAACAAAAGATTGATTTGAACACCTGGGGATTACCTAAAGAATACATAGAAAATCCTTATTTAGCAGTGCTGATATATTTAAATACAGGTTACACTAAAGCTAACGTAAAATCTTTAGAAAATGCGATTATTCATAAAAGAAAAAATGTCGACTATGAATATTCCGGCAGATGCTTAGATCTTGAAAACTATTTTCATTCTTTATTTTTTGAAAATCTTTATAATAAACTTACTGGAAGTAAATTTAACAATTCTATTGAAACTTACAATGGATTCGAAAAATTTGTAACAACACTACTTCATGCTTCTGAAAGTATTGCAAAAATGGTTAATAAAACTAAAGAAATTAATTTAACATATCTATTATCTCTTTTTGAAAACTTCACAAATGCAGACATATTAAACGGAGTTAGATGGGATTTAAAATATAAAATAGCAAAATCAAGTATAACAAAAATTATAATTGACTTGTTAATACTATTAAATATCGATAGTCAAAAGTTAGATGAAAAGGAAATCAATATATTAATTAAATTTAAGCATTTCCATGAAGATAATTGGCTGGAGGATTATTTTCAAAATAATATTGTCTATTTAACCCCAAAGGCTGCTGAGTTTTATTTAAAAAAAGAACAGGATATTTTAAATAGTACTATGCAGTATACTCAAGAACGTACCGACAAATATCTGCAACTTGCTAATTTCGCCCAAATGCATAATCTTATTGATGATGCTAAAATATATTTAGATAAAGCTTTTTGTATGGCAATGGGTTACTGTCATCATAAAGATCCGTTATTATATGAAGTGTTAGAAACTGTTGAATATTGTTTGGATACACAACATCTTGAGTTTGCAAATATTTTAAAAAGATTAGCCAAAATAGTTGATAATATTGAAAACATTACTGATAGTGATACTAGTTACTCTAAAAGAGTACTTATGAGACTATTTTGCAAATATTCTTATGAATATGTAAGTAAGTATTATAATCATTTTCTTGATACAGAACAATGGTATAATGCTGAAGAATGTTTAAATGAAATTCTTGAAAATGCAGATAAAAGTGATGAGATGGTTAATTTTCTCTTATCAACAGTAACATCAGATGCTCCTTTCTTTAAATTAGCTCAAGATGATATTAGAATCCAAGAACATAAAAAATTGGTAGGACGGACTTTATTAAAAGAAAAACATAAATACTCTTCAAGTAATGACTTTATAAATAAAGAAACAAACATATTCAACTATGAAGACTACCCGGTTAATAGATTAGATGAATTCATTGAAAAACTGGACTATACCAACGAGACTTGTTTATTGGATTGGTTAAAACATTGGAGAGGACGGGGACAAGATGAAATGATTTTAAATTATTTTGAAGAATTTTATAAAAATAATAATAAAAATTTTATAAGAGAAGTGTATTTGGATGAAATTTTTGATATTGCTCTATCGCTAAAAGGAAAAGATTATGCTTATAAATGGATTGTAAGAAGCATAATAGAAAATATTAGCTGGGGAAATAATTATAGCAGTTGGGAAAATACTAAAAAAAGATTTTTACAAGTAAAAAAAATATATAAAGACAAGTGGCAAGATTTTATATTAGACTCTTCAGAATATAAATACGGTAGCGAATTTATGTTAGGAACAAGCCATCTTGTATATTTTTTAATATTAATAGGAGAAAAAGGTCTTGCCTATAAAATTATGTGTAAAGTTATTGATTTATTAGAAGAAGATATGGCTGATTTGCCATTAAAAGAGGTTGACTGGTTATGAAAGATTTTATATTTAAAATGCTTTTAGCCAGACTTAAATGGCCTGATATGTTAGTCAGAGAACAAACATTTCATGCGATAAAAGATTTTTTAATTAGAAATCAATCTTTTAAATATAATTTTCTTACTTTTTTGGAAGCACAAAATTTAGAGAGCAAAGTCTTAGAAATTTTAGCAATAATTTATTTAGTAAATCACGAACAAACAAATTATTTTACATTGAATGAAGTAGAAACTAACATCAAGGCACCTTCTTTATTATCTGACATATACCTTGAAGAAATTTTCCAATTAAAATTTGAAAGACAAAATAGATCCTGGAGAAAAAATCATTCTGCAAATGCACCATATGGTTTTAAAAAAAACTGTATTAATCATAAACCTAATGGACTTGTGAGGCATAATTTAGATGCATTGAAAAATATAAGTAATCTTGAACTTACATTAGAAAAACAATTTTATTTTGAATATAAACAAATCCTGTCGAAAGAAAAATGTTTATTCGATGGTCAAATAGATTACTTTTGTGAGCCAAGATACACAGGTTTCCCAAACATTAAACTAATTCAAGATGATATTCAAATATCAGCCTTTTTAAGGTTAATTTCTTATTGCGTAGATGTCCATAATATGCCTACAGACATTGCATTAATTATGTCACAAGATTTTTTACCTATAGATTTGGGTTTATTGGAGCTAAAACCTTCAACTAAACCATTCTTTATTAATAATCTGATTAATTCAAATTTCCAACAATGGAATTTTCAAGAAAATGATTTTATTCCTGTATACTTATCTTGCCCATTAAAAGAAGATACAGATGCATATTTTAATAAAGAAATTATTGCATTAGAAATATATCCGGTTCATTTAAACCATATTCCAAAGTCATTAGAAACTTACTTTGAATTTTTTAGAAGAGGTGAACTTTGGCAAAAAAATAAAAAAAATACCATGGCATGCAAATATTAAAAAAATAATTATTCCAGAAGATATACCTAAACATTTTATTGGTTTGTTTCATAATTGTTATAATTATATTCAAAGATTATATACAGTTGAAAGAGACTTATTTATACCTAATGAGAAAGATTTAAAATTAGATATTGAAAAAGATAAACTACTTTTTAAAATTGACGAATGCATAATAGGATATATGCAATATTGGTATGATAATTATAATATTTTTAGCTATAAAGATACTACCTGTTGTGCTGGAATAATAACATATTTACATAAAGATTATATTGGTAAAATTAATGTAAATAATGATGTTACACTTCTTGTAAATTGTCGCAAATTTAAAACTAACAATCAGGATTTTTTTGAACTTTCTGAAAATCTTTATTATTCGATTAAAATATAGAAAACTTAATATATCAATTATTGCCTGAATGACAATCTATTTTTCTTTAGTTTAATCTTTTATCCCAAGTTCATTTTTAATAATAGAATAAAACTTTAATATTTTTTTATTATTTTCTACATGAACTTTTACAATGTTTGAGGATGATTCGAAATTATTTTGTAAATCTTCATATAAATCATAAAAACATTCTACTGTTGACTGTCTTCCAAAAATACTTTCTATTTGGATTTCATTCCACAAATCCTTAGTGCCTTTTGACATATTTACACACTTTTTAGTGCGGATATCTTTTTCGAAACGCATAGAAAAATCATACATTTTTTGATATAAAATTTCTCGTTTTCTTTTTAAATATATATTTTCATTTCTTGAAAATTTAAAATAGTCAATTAAACATGTAAAACCACCAGTTAAGACTGCTCCTAATATAATACCAAAGAGTTGTGAATCTAAAAATTCTTTTAAAAAGATATGCATTATGGATCCTTTTTTATTTAGTTTATCATAAATAAAAGAATGCATAAGTTATTAAAATAGAATTCTATTTAAATTAACATACTTTTCATTAAACGTTTTCCCATATTTCCACAGCTCTTCAGCCAGGTGTAAATGAAATCTATGAGCAAATGAACGGCTTAAAACTTTTCTATAACTTCTCAAATAGATGTTTTTTATTTCCAAACGTTCGTCATTAGTATGTTTACGTGCATCTTTAGATATTAAGTATTTATCAGATACAAATAACTTGTGGTCATATAAATACAAATAAACTTTTGTATTCATATAAATTCTTTCTTGTGGTATTTTAGGAGATTTTTCAAAGTATTTTAATAATTCTTTTTTTTGTTTCTCATAAATAGTTGTCCTTATGTATTGATAAAAATTATTCATAACGTGTTTTGAAAAGCCAAATAAATCAATCATTTTTAATACTTCTATGTCAATACAAAAACCTTTTATTATGTAATCTATATCCGTTTTGGAATGATGTTGAAAAAATTGCGGAAGTCGTTGATTGTTACTACATTGTTTTTTATTATATAAATATATATTGTCTCTAAAAATAAGCTTCCCCTCTTGAACCAGAGTCAAAAGAAGTAACTCTAAAACAGCTTCATCAACATCTTCAGCAATAGTTGAAATCTCATCAAGTGTAAATTTATCCAACCTTTTGCAAAGCCTTAATATTCTGTCTTTCATTGAGTATTCCTTTCAAAGTATATTCGTCAATTTCTTGTATTTTGTTAGTTTCAGACAGTTTTTCTATTTTATTAATCAATTTAACCAGCTGCCTGAACTGATTTGTCCTTGTTGCAAGGTAATTAATGGCATCAGGAGTAAACTCCAAATCCGTTATTTGTTGAAGAATGTCTGTAATATCGTCTTGATTAAATTGTTCAAACTTTAGTGTTTTATAGAGCCTGTCCACCAGATGCGGATATCTTGCAAGTTTTTTATCTGCCGCTCCCATTCCCACTAAAACTACCGGGCAGGCTGTCCTGTCGTGCAAATCCCTTAATGTTTCAACGGTGTGTTTTTCTATCAAATAATCAATCTCATCAACAATGATTACTTTAGGATTTAAACGCAGGCTTTTTTCAATAACCTCAAAATTATCCTGTGCGTGCCAGTAAGGTTCTTCGCCAAGTTCTTCTGCTATTTCAGACAATAACCATTTAACGGTCATTCCCTGAGTTGCCCTTACATATACAGAATCGTTTTTATCCGCCCACCACTGGATTGTCTGAGATTTTCCAAGTCCATGGTCGCCATAAACTAATGCAAGTTTCGGAATGTTCGGCGGAAGTTTCTGCAACTCATCCATCAAAGCTACAAATCGTTTGACGTTTTTTGTTTTAATAAATGTTTTCTTCATAATTTAATCTCCATATATATTTATGTACTCATCGCTTTTTATATAATCCGCAAGTCACTTTCTATCCTGTGGATTTGTTGTTCCGTTTGTCATAAGCCACTCGTATTTTTCATAATTTGAATTAAACATCGGAACATTCATCTGCCGTTCACGAGGGGTTTGTTTGCGTTCCCGTTTCGTCTTTGGGTGTTCTTCTATTTCTAAAGCCGGCTTCGGCTCAATTTCCAAAACCTCAGCTTCCAGTCTAAAAAACCGACCAAAGTTGTTCTGGTCGGTTTTCCTGTGATCGGATTTATTACTTGGAAATTGAGAACGTGTCCGTCTGCGATTAACACATCTCCCACATTAAGGACTGAAATATCCCTCTCAATATACGCTTCCACTTTATCGTGGTATGCTTTTTCACCCTCTCTAAATAAAATCCATTGTGCATAATTATTCTTTTTGTAGTGTTCCGAAAATCGTCTGAAAGTCTGAATGCTTGGAATATGTTCAAACCCTTGTTTTTCCAAAATATGTCGTGTAAGTTTTATAGCCTTCCCGACACTGAATTTATTCGGGTGCATGAGAAATTTAATAAATATGTTTTTCATATCTTTAGTTAAGATTGTGTTGTATTCGTTTTGTTTTGAATATTTATACCCCGGCAAAAGCACTCTGTAATCCTCACAATCTTCATAAGCCCATAGCCAACGGTGAAGTGTGCCTACTGAAATGCTTCCGATAAATTGATACACTTTAGGTAAAAGCATTCCCGAATTGTACAAATCTAAAAATATTGAATCCGCCTCTTTTTTTGTTTTGTATTTACCCCTGATATTCTGTAAAGCCTTAACAACATCCACCCTTGCCAGTGCTGTTAATTTTGCACTCTCAGCGATAAAGGTCGGATATTTTGGTTTTGTATCAAGCGGAACTAAAGCTGTACAATTTGATTGCGTTGTCTCTTTGATTAGTTCGTCTTGGAGTCTTTCCTGTACTTCAGGCTCTAAACTTGAATAAAGAATTTCATACGAAGTGCCGCCAAAGACTTTTACCTCACGTGCGATATATTTACCCTTTTGAATCGCAAGCCTTAATGAGCGGTTACTCGTCAATCCCTTTATCTCAGCTATTTTATTTATGTTTATATATTCTTCAGCCATCGTACACACACGATAACTCTGAAGACAAAAGAATGGAACACCATTTCCGAGCTTTGGCAACAACTCTTAACATACTTACGCAATCAAAGATTGCTTGTATGTTAGAGTTTTGCATCCATCATTCTAAGGCTCGCTATAGCTCGCTAAGAATGAATGTATGTCGGTTTCGTATCAAAAAACCCGGAATCTTTAGATCCCGAGTTTTTTAAAGGTGGCTATATTAAGTTTAATCATCTTCTACTGGTGTTGGTATATGAACACGAAGCTTAACATCCGCATATGTTAGTATCATACCAAAAATATAGTTTGACTCTTGTATTTTAACAGTATTTTCATCACCATCTTCATCGGTTAACCTATAGCCTTTATCTACATAATTTATTACCTTTGCCAGAATATCACCAGCTACCATAAGTTCATCATTTAAATTTTCATAATCTTTTATATTTTCTATCGCAGGACGTAGTTCGTGTTTGCAAATATATAAAATATGAGAAAATAACAAATTTGATTCTTTTAGTCGTGCATAATCAGAATTGAATTCTTTACACTTTGCCTCATTTAAGGTTCTTTCATATCCTTCTTCCGCAAGCGATATAATTATATCAGTTAATTGAACCGGGGTTCGTTCTGTGGTATCTTCATCTTCTTTTTCATCTACTTGTGTACCTCCTTTACAAGGAGGCAAACCTTCATTCTCGTCTGCGACATTAATTTGTTCAGGGTTCAATACCTTTTTTTTACTCAGAACCTCTGTTTGGCTGGTTTCAACCATTTTTGAATTTTTTTCGTTTTTCATATTAATCCTTTCCGCCTTTTTAGGCAAGCCCAAGTTAGCTTCAAGAATTAAAATTTTAAAGTGTATGTGTCGGTTTCGTATCAATTTAAAAATTTTTCCGACCATTTAAAAAAGTTCCGACCTTGTTTTAAATTTTTTGAAATTTTGCGGAACTGGACTTTTCCGAAATAATCAAATTATCCGTACAACTCAAAAACGGTGCGTATCTCACTGAAATTCTGCAAATCTCAATCTATCCGTACAGTCCAGAAAAAGTCCAGTTTTCCAGTTTGATTATTTTGGTAAACTTAATTTTTCCGACCCGGAAACTCCCACACAAAGCCAACTTTACCAAAATAATCTATCTATCCGTACAAATCAATCTGGACAAAAAAGTACACCTGCCCGTCAAAGTTAAACCCGTGAAGAGGTTATCAAATGCAGGTTGGATTTACTAATCCGACAGAAAATCAAAAGACGTTAGGATGATAAGACGTTAAGTGTGTCAAAAGATTTGTCAACCTTAAGTTGTTTCAGGAGCCTTTTCTATTCAGAACAGTAGTATTAGATTTCGAAACGATAGTAGGAGCAGCGCACGAGCGTGTTTAGAAATGTAAAAGAACACATGGTTTGATTATATTGTACAGATGGTTTGATTATTTTCGGCAACTTGAAGTTTGAATTTTCTTAAATTTTTGTCATTTTATCTTTTGCAAATTTTCATCAAATTAAAGTATATAATTTTTGTAATATTATGCTATCCTTATTTTCAGGTTATAGGAGGCATAATGGAAGACATCCCTGAATTTGAAGATGCTATTTCTGAAACAAACGATTATCCAAGAAATGTCTTACTTGGAAATGGGTTTAGCAGGGAATATGATGATGCTGCATTTAACTACAAGCATCTACTTGAAGATTCCAAATTGCCTCAAAAACTAAAGTTTTTATTTGAGATTTTTAAAACAGAGGATTATGAAAGGGTAATAAAGAATTTAGAAACTTTAGAACAAATTTTTAATAATAAAGGAAATATTGTAAATGAATTACGTTGTATTGAGGAGTTAATCAAAAGAGACTTGGTACGTACAATTACAAACAAACATCCAAATTCTCAATATGAAATTGAACCTGAAAGAAAAGTAGCAACGTTAAATTTTTTGTCATTATTTACAAATATCTTTACTGTTAACTACGATTTACTTCTTTATTGGTTAGTAATATTTAATATAAAAGATAATAATAAATTTTGGGGAGATATGAATGATGGTTTTAGCTGGAATAGCCCCAAAGACTGTATATGGAAATTAAAGGTTATCCCAAATGTTTTTTATTTACATGGCGGACTACACTTATTTCATAATGAAAGAGATACCTTTAAAATAATATATGATAATGAAAATAAAATATGTTTACTTGATCAAATAAAAGCCTATATTAATAATGACATATCACCATTAGTCATCACAGAAGGTAATAGCAAGGATAAAAAATTTTGGATTGACCAAAACAATTACCTGCAATATTGCTACAACAAACTTTCAGAAATAAGCGGCGTTTTGTTTATCCATGGTCATTCCTTAAATGAGACAGACCAACATATATTTGATGCTATAAATAAGAATTTAAAAATAAAAAAAATATATATAAGTGTTCACAAAGACACCGAAACTCTAGACGACAAAAAGAAATTAGCTAAAGAAAGATTGAAAATGTTTTATAGCCTTCGAAGATTACGCTATTATGATGCAGACAGTGCCAATATATGGTGATGTTTTTCATTACTTTGTAAAAAATAATTAATAATAAAGAAAATATTTAAAGAATTGGCTTTGAAGCTCCGTTAAAGAATACGGATAATTATCGAGGAGCTTAATGAGCTATGGACAAAAACCTGAGTATTCAGGAAATAAAACTGTTGGCGGAATTTAAAACCAACAATAAGAATATATCTGCGGAGGAGGCAATAGATATTCTAAACTCTGTTCTGCCTGATTTCGGCAAGCTGCAAACCTGTAATTCCTGGGCAGTGCAGTCTTCTAATCCATCGGCATTCGGCTCTAATAATCTCGTTTCGGGAATTAAAGAGTGTGAACAGATTCCCGATTCAACCGTTTTTAATAATCTCATCAGCAAAATCGGATATGCTAAGAAAACAGAAAAACCTGAGAAAAAGCCTGTGTATGTTGCTCCGATTGAGCCTTCCGGCGAGGATATAGAACTTCTTGCAGTAGATTATTTGAATTCCGATTTACAAAAAGCTCAAGCCTTGGTAAAAACTCAAAAAAACAGTGAAGGTGTAGTAAGTAAACTTTTTAACAGCGGAAAAGAATTGTTTAATACAGAATTTGCATCAAGCAATGTCGAAAGAATTTTAGCTGTCGAACAGCTTGGTAACAGTATGCTTGCAATGGCAACTGGGGATGCACTTTCTGTAAAACAGTATCTTGAAACAAAGCTAAACCTTGCAGTTAAACTTCTGCCGGAAGCAGAAAATGCGGAAGAAGTCAGACTTATTAAACAGGAATTAAGCAAACTCAGACCAACAGAACTTAATCAGTTTATTTCATCTCTTGCAGCACTGGAAGATAGCGAATATGTTCCAAAAGCTCCCGAAATAAAAAAGAATTTAATAACAAATGCCATACAAGACAATATTCCTACTCAATTTAAAGATTTTAAGGTTATCAAATTTACTGATCCCACAACTGTAAAAGGTATGCTTGAAAGTCAGGATGCTTATAAAGTTATGGAGTTTGAAAAAGCATACGAACTTGAACGAGATGTCAAATTCAATCCCGATGCAATAACAGATTATGCGGAAAAAGAAGCTCGGATGACACTTGTTCTTGCAGTAAGGAACAGAAATAATCAAATAAAAGAACTTTTGCATAATCCGACAGTAACAGTAGACGGAAATAACAAGTATGGAGCACCTTTTGGCGGGGCTGCGGAAATTTGTACAAACAATCTTGAAAGATGTGTTAATTCTGCTTTATACAGACTTTACGGCAATGATGAGGATTTGATTAACAGATTTTTAGAAGATACAGGAACAACTTTTAAAGACGGCAGATTAGAATATGGAACTTTTGCAGTAAAAAGTTATGCACTTGTAAATATTTCCAATAAACTACAGGAAACATTAGACAGTAATTACAATAAACTTCTGGACGGAAAAACTCTTGAAGAAATTGAGCTTGACTGCAAACAGACATACAATCTCGCTTATGGAGCAGAACATGGCAGCAGGCTTGCACAGGCATTTGTAGAAAGTCAGATGAAAGGTGTTCAATATATTAAAACAGGTGTGCAGGGTGTTGGAATGCTTTTATTAATCGCAGGTCAACTTATTCCTGTCGGAGGTCAGGCAGCATCAGCTATGGTCTTAAGCGGACTTGGTACTGCAACGTTTGGCGGCAGTGCTGTCCAATTAACCGAAGATTTAAGCAAAGCCGGCGGAATTACGGAAGAAGATAAGCAGGCTATAACAAAAGAACTTGTAGTTTCAACAGCTTTATTAACGGCAGGAGCTGGAATTGGCAAAATGTCATCTCTTGCATACAGTGAACTTGTAATGGCGAATTGTCCGAGATTAATAGCACTTTCCGCCAAAATCGGTGCAGATGCCACAATGAGTCTGCTTGCAGACTGGGTTATTACAGGACAGGTTGATTTAACCTCAGAAGGTATTTCTCAGCTTATTCTGATTGTTACGGGGATATTGAAGACTAAGGGGTCAATGTACACATATGTAAGCCGTAAATTACACGAAATAAGTGATCCTGAAAGTTTAAAATACTGGGATGCAAATCCTGAAAAACTTACCGAACTTGTTCAGATATTATCTAAAAATCATACCCCGATCGGAAAATTATCCCAATTATCTCCTGCACACTGGGATGTAATAATAAATAGTGTAAAACATCCTGCAACAGGTAAAATCCACGAATCAATGATGGTGTATAAAGATGATTCACGTGAAATCAACTGGGCATTGACGGATTTAAAGAAAAATAATATTCAGCCGTCACCTAAAATTCAAAGTCATATTGACAACATAACTGCATATATAGACCAACAACGCATCAAAGAGCCTATTAAGGTTTATAGAGATGACAGCTTTGGTATTTTAGAGTTAGCAAAATTGCCTGACAACACAAGTTTGGCTGAAGAATTAAAAAATATTATGAATATACAAGATATAAAAATTAGAAATGCAAAACTAAAACAATTACGATTGTCAGATTTTATCATTACACAGGAGCGATTCATGTCGACATCAATGTGTGAAGATGTACACTTCAACAAAAGCGACATTCGTTGGGAATTTGATTTGCCTGCCGGCACTAAAGGCACTTTTATTGAAAGTTACAATACAAAAACAACACATGGAAATCAGGTTGAATTCTTGCTGCAAAGGAATTCGCAAATTATTATCCGTAACATAAGATATATAAATGGTGTTTGGCATATTAAGGCAGATATAAAAAATTAGAAAAATGTGTTATAATACATGCAAAGGAGTTTATATGACAATAAAAATCTTTCGAAAATTATTTAATACAATATCTAACATAGGTCAGAGCAAACCTAAAATCAATCGTACTGCAACAAAATTGGAAACTAAGCCTGATGAATTTATATCAGAAGCAGAGAGAATTCGTAGAAACCACGACAGTGAAATGATGGGAATTGAGATTTCTGAAATAAAAAAAGTAAAGTTCTTTGATGAAGATATTGAAAAGATGAAGAATATGTCGGAAGAAGAAGAACTCGAATATATATCAAAATTAAAAGATGAACATCGTTATACATACGAAGAATAAAATATAAGGATAAAATTAATTGCGTATAAAAACAGTAAACGGTTTAGGCGGTCAACCTGTTGTTTTAGACAGAAAAATACTGGGTTTTCGTCTAACATATAGAGAATACATGAAAAGTATGCCAGATGGATATCAAGGAAAAGAGGTTAAATGTCCTAAAACAAAATTCGGAAATTGGATTACTGATAAAACTAAAAAGATAGTAAAAAGGTTATTTCCAGATTATGTAGTAGAAACCAAAGCTCAATATAATGCCCGTATGAAAGCGAATCACGACAGTGAAATGATGGGAATTGAAACTGCTGAAATAAAAAAAGTAAAATATTTTGATGAAGATATTGAAAAGATGAAGAATATGACCCTTGATGAACGCCTTGCTTATAAGTCAAAACTTAAAAGAGAAGGACGCTATACATATGAAGAATAAAAGGGAGCATTTTGCTCCCATAAACCAACTATATCAAGAAATCTTAATCATACATTCCCCGTTTTATAGTCTTAATTTCAAATAACATTTTTTCTATTGTCGGTAGAGCCCATATATTAGGCTTTAACAGTACAATTCTAAAAATAACCTGAGTTAAATTAGTTACATGAAATTTTTCCGGTAAACTTTTAAATATTGAATAAATATAATTAATGTTAATAGGAGTATTTGGTAAATTTAATCCTTCCAGTATTTCTTCATCAGGTAATCCTGCAAATAGTGCTATTATAATTTTACATTCATCATCGGTTAAATGTTCAATAGGTTTATTTTTATTTAGCTTGCACCAGTAATATAAAAGGTGAAAATTTAAAACAATATTTCTGTTGCTTTCAAATTTCAAAATATCATTACAGACTTCTGACACAATATTAAACAATAATATATTATTTATTCTGTCATTTTCATCAACAGCCTTGTTAGCCTCTTTAAGATCAGATATGCATAAAACGCCATCTTGATAAATCGAAGTGCATATCGATGCACCTTGAATTTGTTTATCAAACTTTTTATATTGAGGGTTGTTTTGCAGGTTTAATTTAAACCGTTCATAAAATTCATTAAATAATACCGGATCATCTTTAACTTTAATCATTTTGTTAAAATCAAATTGAATAAATTCAGGACAACTTCTGAAATATTCGTTTAAGGGAACTAAGCCTGCAAAATTTCTATTTAATTTTTTAAGTAGTAATTCTTCTAACTCCTGAGTGGAAAAATTGGTATCTTCATCTTCTAAATCTAACAGCCATTTCATAGTGTAAATTTTTTCTTGTTGGTTTTCAATATTTTTATTACCTATATTTAATACCGGATTGCCTACCATATTAACCACCTTTCCAATTTATTTATTAAAGAATTTAAATTATTATATTTGTATATAATTCAAACTCTCTGTTATAATTTTTAATAATAGAGAGATATCTTCATATTTGCAATTACCCGACTCGGCTATTTAACTAATTATTAGTTAGTGTTGACTAACGTATAGTCTATCGTTATAAATTATGCATTAGTTATAATTTTAATAATATGGAATTGAAAAATTTATTCGGGAAAAGACTAAAGAAAATAAGAGAAGCAAAAGGATTGACACAACAAGAATTAGCGGAATTATGTGATTTACAGACTAATTCAATTACTTTAATAGAGATAGGTGAAAGAGCCGCATCATTCTCAACAATAGAACTTCTCGCTGAAAAATTAGGGGTAAGTTATTCAGAACTATTTAATTTTGACTGCGAAGATGGGCTTGAACCTTCCAAACAAAATCTTTTAGATTATTTGAATACTGAATTAAAAGATTTAGACGAAACTCTTTTACAGCACATGATAAAGTATTCTAAATTAGTAAAAGAGCTTTATACCTCAAAAGAATAATCTTTTAAGACTTCTTCTCATTTTTAAAACATTGAACTAACTTGAACGCGATTTCTCTGTCTTTATAATCAAGATCTTTGAATGCTTCCGAGGCTAAAAATAATAACTGCTTATCCTGTATATCGTATGTATTTTCGTCAAATGTGAATATATATGAAAGCGGAATTTCAAGGGCTATTGCGATTTTAATCATTACATTAAAAGACGGATTATTAATCCCGATTTCAATACAAGACAAAGTTTGAGAAGCTATACCTGCAAAATGAGCCAGTTCTCTTTGAGTAAGACCTTTGGCTTTTCTGTATTTTGCAATATTTGCCCCGATTTTCTTTTTATAATCGCTGACACTTGGGGAGTCTGTCATTTTCTAGTCTCCAAATGAGCATCTATAACTCTGACATAGAATTGCAAATCATTTAAGGATGCTTTGTCTAACTTTTTATCAATGTAAGCTCTTAATTCATCTCTAGTTTTGATGTAATCAAAATCAAATAAATCTTTAATATTACAATCTAGTGCTTCAACAAATTTTTCGATATTTTCTTTTTGCGGAAATCTTGAGCCATTTTCAATTCTTGAGATTGTAGTAATTTCAAGGTCAACCATTTCAGCTAATTGAGCTTGAGTAAGTCCTTTAGCTTTTCTAATTTCTTGCAGTCTAATACCAAAATCTTTAGTAATGTCCATATTACTGACATTATAGGTTCAATTTTTATATTTCATAATAGCCAAGTAAGTGTTAATTTTATCTCAATATTATAATTCATGGTAAACTTAATATTAAAAAAGGGACATTTTTGTAACATCTGAAAGGTTAAGCATGAAAAAATATACCTACTTCATAATTGTTTTTTTAATCCTTGCAGGAATAGTGTTCAGTTACAACAAATATAATCAGTATGCCACGCAAAAAGTAAATCTTGTAAGGGTTCTTGATGGCGATACAGTAGTCGTGTCCAATTTTTTACATCAGGAAATTCACGTCCGACTTGTTCGTTTAGATTGTTGTGAGACAACAGTTATAAATAGGGCATATAAACAGGCTTACGAAAAGAAAATATCAATAGATGAGGTTATAGAAAGAGGAAAAGAATCAACAGACATTTTAAACAGATTTTTGGCAGAAAATAAAGGGCAATTAGTTCTTAAAGCTCAAGGGTTGGATAAATATAACAGAACTTTAGGCATTATTTATGCAGGTAAGACAAATATAAATGATTATATGGTCGAAAAAGGGAAATGTTCAATATTTCTATATAATGAATAATTTTATGCTAAAATCAGCATGAAGTATGGAAGAGAATAAATTTCAAAGTCAATATTCTGCATTAATAGAAGCAAAGCGTCTTGAAGATTTGTCAAAAGACAAAAATTTTCTGCCTGTTTATGCTTCTTCAACTGCAAAGATTTTGCCGTATCAGATAGCAGCCGCAAGATTTGCACTTCGTTCAGATTTTTTAAACGGCTGTATTCTCTGCGACGAGGGTTCTCTTGGTAAAACTTATGAGGCATTGCTTGTTGCAGGACAAAAGTGGTATGAGGGAAAAGAAAACATTTTGGTTGTTCTTCCGCCAAATCTTGTAACACAGTGGAAAAGAAAACTTGACAGAGATTTTACACTCCCGTATGTTTTTTGGAATAATACAAAAAATATTCCTGATGAAGACGGAATTGTTTTGACAACATACGATTGTGCCATTAAGCATGCTGATAAAGTAAAAGAACGGGATTGGGACTTAGTTATTTTTGATGAAGCGGATGTTCTTGCAAATTACACTAAAGACACGACTGTAATATTAAAAAATGCGGTGCGCGAGGCATACAAATTACTTTTAACACCGACACCTATAACAAAAGATATACGGGACATTTACGGGCTAATTCATTTTATAGATGAAAGCATTTTGCCGGACGTAGATTGGTTTTACAAACGATATTTCAGAAAGCCCGAAAATTACCCTGAATTAACATGCTGGGTTTCGCAATTCTGTTTCAGAACACTGAAAGCACAGGCGGCAGAATATGTAAACTTTTCCCGTCGATTGCCTATTACTGTGGATTATCCGCTTATACCGGAGGAAAAAGAATTATATAAATTAATTTCAGCATATATAACTTCTGATGATAAAGTTGCCTATCCTGAAATAGATGAATACAACCTTAACCTGTTATTTTTCAAAACACTTTCATCTTCACCGCAGGCATTTGTAAATATGCTTATACCCGCAATTCAAAGAACTTATGGACTTGAAAAAGCGGCACTTTTACATATTCAAAAACTTGCGTCTGAAATAAAAATTAATTCAAAAACCACACAGCTTTTAAAAATTTTAAAAACAGTTTTTAACCATCTGAAAGCAACGAACGTTAATCAAAAGGCGATTGTTTTTGTTGATAATAATACAACGCTTGATAACCTTTATATGATTTTCAGACAAAACGGATATAACACGCTTAAATACAAAGATAATGACATACTTGAAAATTTTCGTAATGATGAAGATATTCAAATTCTTGTAACAACGGATACAGCGGCAAAAGGACTGGATATAGAATACTGTCCTGTAGTTGTGAATTACGATATGATTTACAATTCAATTCAAATGGAGCAGAGGATTTGCAGGTGCCACAGGCAGGGACAGAATTCTGATGTGCTGGTTATTAATCTCTTAAGCCATGAGAATTTTGCCGATGTCAGAATGCTAGAACTTATAAACAAGCGGACTTTGCAGTTTAATGGGATTTTCGGGATGTCGGATGATATAGTGGGCAATTTTGATGTAAAGATAAAAGAAGTCCTAAAAGATTTCAGACACAGAGATGAAGTTGCTCAGGCATTCAAGGAAAATCTTTCTACCCACCGTAAGGAAAACGAACGGCTTGTTGAGAATTCGGAAGATATTCTGTTTACGACATTTACAAAATCTATTGCCGATAAAGTTACGGTTACTCCTGCATATATCGAAGAAAAAACAGAGGAACTAAACAATGACCTTTGGGAACTTGTAAAATATTACTTTGAAACAATAAAGCCCGACTGGTATGAAATAGATGACGAAAACAAAACATTGACCTTGATTGAGGGTTATAAACGACCTTATTTATTTTCGTTCAACGATAACGGACGAATGAGAAATTATGAGGGGTACAAAAGATACGGATTAGGCAAGGATTTCAAACCTCAAACAGGCAGAATAAGTTTTACATCTGTTTTTGCAAAAGGAATTTTGAGAGAAATTGATACAAACATTGCACCTGAAGCGAAAATTTATGTAAATGCGGACATTGAGCCTTGTGAGATTGGATTTTATAACGTTGCGATAACCTCAAAAGATGTATCGTCATGCCGTTGTTTATTAATCGGACAGACAAAAAGCGGAAAAATTTTGACGGATGAAAAGTGCAGGGAACTGTTAAGTTTGCCCGTAATTGAAATAGAAGAAAGAACAAACCTTGAAAAGATAAGGCTTGGCAGTTTACTTGAAGATTTTGGGAATTTGGATGAAAAAATATCTAAAGATGAAATAATAAAAGAGTATATAAAAAGTCAGGAAGGCTCATTCGCCTTTGAAGTTGAAAAGATAAAGCTCCTTGCAGGCAGAAAGAAAACACAGCTTGAGACGGATTTGAACGACATTAAAACAGAGATAAAAGATTTGAAAAAACAGGCTTGTGCAAACAAACTTGAGGAACTGAAAACAACCAAACGGATTAAGGTTTTGGAAAAAGAATTACTCAAGCGAGAAGAAAAACTATTTTACGATAAAGCACAGATTGACGTTGAAACAGAAAAAGAAATAGCGGATTTGACGGATGAATACAATTTTAATGTACTAATGAGCCCGCATTTCAAAGTGCAAATTTTCAGTACAAATAAAGAAAAGCAACCCGAACCGGAGTTAGAGGAACTTGTTTTGGAAGATTCAAATAACAGATATTGCATTAAGCCTCAATGGTAATTTTTGTGGTAAGATTAACTCAACAGGGAAATAACTAATAGGAATTTATATGGTGGATATTGAAAGAGTTTCGTCACAAAGTATGGATATTGAAAACGCAGATTTAGAAAAGTTTAGAGCTGTATTTCCACAGTGTTTTTCTGAAGGGAAGTTAGATATTAGCAAACTTTTGGCATTGTTCGGTCAGTATGACGACAATGACTTTGAAAAATACAAGTTTGAGTGGAAGGGTAAATCTGAATGCTACCGTATAGCGGGAAAACATTCAACAGGTACATTAAGACCATGTCCCGAAGAAAGTGTAAATTTTGACACAACAAACAATATTTATATAGAGGGTGACAACCTTGAAGTGCTGAAACTTTTGCAGTCGTCTTATTACAACAAGGTTAAGATGATTTATATAGACCCGCCGTATAATACGGGCAACGACTTTGTATATGAAGATGATTTCAAAGACCCTATGGCAAAGTATAAGGAAGTAACCCAGCAGACAACAAAGTCAAACCCTGAAACGATGGGGCGTTTTCATACAAATTGGCTGAATATGATGTATCCAAGGTTGCGATTGGCAGCAAATCTTTTGCGGGATGACGGGGTGATTTTTATTTCCATTGATGAAAATGAAGTAACAAATTTAAAAAAAGTTTGTAATGAAGTTTTTGGAGAAGAAAATTATATAGGCTCGTTCATATGGAGAAAAAAGGACGGCGGTGGACAAGCAAAAGAATATTTTGTAATTGAACATGAGTTCATAGTAGTTTATCGCAAAAGTCAACAACTTGTATGGTATGACAAAGAAGAAGCTCGAGATGTTGCTCAATATAATAAATCAGATGAACGCGGGAATTTTAAAATTACGAAATTAGCAAAATGGGGGAATACAGCAAGAAGGGAAGATAGACCTTCTATGTATTTTAGTTTAATTGCTCCTGATGGTACAGAGGCTTTCCCAATAGCTCCAGATGGGAATGATGGACGTTGGAGAGTTGGTAGAGAACGAATGAATGAATTATTACAAAATGATCTTGTACATTGGGAAATGAAAGAAGGGAAATGGATACCTTACGAAAAAGAATATTTTGCCAACCAAGTGAAAGTCTTGAAACAAAGAAGTATTTTATATGATATAGCAAATACTGGCGACGGCTCAAATGTTTTAACCGGCTTGTTCAGTACAAAAGATATGTTTGAAAATCCAAAACCAATTGAACTTGTAAAAGTTTTTCTTGAAGCAACAACAAAGGACAATGACATAATCCTCGACTTTTTCTCAGGCAGTGCAACAACAGCCCATGCAGTGATGCAGTTAAATGCAGAAGACAATGGAAACCGTCAATTCATAATGGTGCAGCTTCCTGAACTATGCGACGAGAAATCCGAAGCCTACAAAGCCGGCTACAAAAATATTTGTGAAATCGGCAAAGAACGCATAAGACGTGCCGGCAAAAAACTTACAGATAATAGCGGTCAACTTGCATTGGAAGAAAAGCAACCATTAGACATCGGTTTTAAAGTCTTTAAACTCGATACATCCAATCTTGCAAAATGGGACAGCACACCGCTTGAAAATGCAGGTGCATTATTCCAAAGACTTGATGCAATAGAAAATTCAATTAAATCAGACCGTACAGAATTAGATGTTGTATATGAAGTAATGCTCAAGCTCGGTATCCCACTAGATTATAAAGTAATCCCGATAGAAATTAACGACAAAAAAGCATATTCAATCGGTGAAGATTGTCTTGTCCTTATATGCTTGGATTACGGCAAAGACGGCATAACTCCTGAAGATATTGAGGCTATGTGCGAATTTATACCTGCAAAAATCGTATCTTCAGAACAAGCCTTTAAAGATGATACAGCACTTTCAAACGCTCATTATATCTTGAAAGATAAAGGTATTGAAATGAAATTATTGTAAGGAGTGCCGGGTGAAGTTAAAGTTTAAAAATCAAGAATTTCAAACAGAAGCAGTAAACTCCGTAGCTGATTTATTTGCAGGTCAGGAAAAGTCAAATATGACTTTTTCGATTGACGATAACGGCGGTCAAATAAAATTATTGCAGAATGATTTCGGTTTTGGCAATAAACTTGAAATAGATAACGATACTTTGCTTGCAAATATGCACGCAATTCAAAGACGTAACAAACTCCCGCTATCTCGAGATTACGACAGCCGTCAGTTTTCTATTGAAATGGAAACCGGAACGGGTAAAACTTATGTTTACACAAAAACTATTCTTGAACTAAACAAACGCTATGGCTTTTCAAAATTTATTGTTGTTGTTCCATCCGTTGCTATCAGGGAGGGTGTTTTTAAATCCTTGCAGGTAACGGAAGAACACTTCAAAAACCTGTATGACGGAATTCCATACAGATATTTTATTTATAACTCGGCTAAACTTTCGGATGTCCGCCGGTTTGCAACGTCCAGCAACATTGAAATAATGATTATAAATATTGACGCATTCAAAAAAGCCGAAAACATAATCAATCAGGAGCAGGACAAACTCAACGGTGAAACAGCGATGAGATATATTCAGGACACAAATCCCGTTGTAATTATTGACGAACCGCAATCCGTTGACAACACGCCAAAAGCTAAAGAGGCAGTTCAATCTTTAAATCCGCTTTGTGTACTCCGCTACAGTGCAACTCACAGAGAAAAAATAAACCTGTTATACCGCTTAACTCCTGTTGATGCATACCAAATGGGACTTGTTAAACAAATTTGTGTTTCCTCAAGTTCTGTTGCAAACGATTTTAATAAACCTTACATTCATTTAAAATCAGTATCTAACGACAATGGCTTCAGTGCAAAAATTGAAATAGATATTGAAAATAAATCAGGTAAAGTTGAGAGAAAAATAATTACCGTCAAACCTAATGACAACTTGTTTATTCTTTCAGGTAAACGTGAATTATACGAGGATTATGTTATTGCAGGTATTGACTGTACCAAAGGTGCTGAATGTATTGAGTTTTCCAACTCGGAAGTTTTGCAAGCAGGCAAGACCATTGGCGGGGTGGATGAAAATATAATTAAACGCACTCAGATATATAAAACAATCGAGGCACACCTAAACAAAGAATTAAGATATTTTGAAAAAGGAATAAAAGTTCTTTCGTTATTCTTCATTGATGAAGTTAAAAAGTATAGAACAGAAGATGGCAGTAAAGGTATTTATGCTCAGATGTTTGAGGAATGTTATAATGAACTTATGAGCAAAGAAAAGTACGCACCGTTAAAAACTTATTTTAATACAGATGTTGAAAAAGCCCACAACGGTTACTTTTCACAGGATAAAAAAGGAATTTACAAAAACACTAAAGGCGATACCCTCGCAGACGATGATACTTATAACACAATTATGAAAGATAAAGAGTGGCTTTTGTCTTTTGATTGTCCTTTACGGTTTATTTTTTCCCACTCTGCTTTAAAAGAGGGCTGGGACAACCCGAATGTATTTCAGGTTTGTACATTAATTGAACAGAAATCAACATTTACCTGCCGCCAAAAAGTCGGACGTGGTCTAAGACTTTGTGTAAATCAAGAGGGTGAACGTATTGAAGACAGAAATATAAATATCCTGCACGTTATGGCAAACGAAAGTTTTGCTGAATTCGCCGAAACTCTGCAAAAAGAAATTGAACAGGAAACGGGCATGAAGTTTGGTGTGCTGCAGCTTAGTGCATTGATGGATTTGACTTACGAAGAAAAAGTCGAAATTGAACATCAGATGGATGAAGCTGATGCAATAGACCTTTACGGAGCATTAATGGTTGAGGGTATTATAGACAATGACGGCAACGTAAAAGAAAATATAGATATTGAAGAACTTGAAATGCCGCAAATCGCAGAACCATTAAGACATGAAGTCAAAAAAATAATGAAGCAGGCTGAACCTGTAACTTTTGAAAAGCTAAAAGAAGTTAAATGTGTTGAAACCCGTATTGAAGAAAAAACATTTACGCATGAGCAAGCCACAGAGATTATGGAAGAACTCAAAGAAATGAAAGTAATCTCAAAAGAGGGTAAAATAAAAGATACAATGAAAGCACAGCTTAAAGCCGGTAAACTTGATTTAAGTGAACGTTACACAAAAGCCGCACAACGTGCAATTATGCAGGCATTAGAAAAAGCCGACAACCGCCCTGTTATTCGTGACGCAAACAAAGAAGTTACGGTTAAACTGAAAAAACAGGCAATTTTATCTCCTGAATTTAAAGAATTATGGGATAAAATTAAACAAAAAACCACATACAGAGTAAATATTAACACTGACACTCTGATAAAGAACTGTGTAAAAGAATTACGAGAAATGCAGCCGATTCCAAAGGCAAAATTATTAACTTCAACTGCTGAAATAGAAATTGAAAATGCAGGAATTTACTCAACAGAAAAACACACGCAAACTACAGATTTAGAAAATACTTATAGTTATGTGCCTGATATTTTGCGTTTGATAGCTTCTGAAACGTTATTAAAGCATTCAACGATTATAAAGATTTTAAAACAAAGCGGGCGAGAACAGGATTTTATGAATAACCCGCAGTTATTCTATGAAAAAGCCCTTGAAATAATTTTACGCAACCGCCATAGTTTAGCGATTGACGGCATAAAGTATGTAAAACTTGCAGGTGAAGAATATTATGTTCAGGAAATTTTTGATAGTGCAGAACTTCTTGCAAACCTTGACCGTAATGCTGTTGAGGTAGAGCACAGCGTTTATGATTACCTGATTTATGACAGCGGGGTTGAAAGCAGATTTGCAAAATCACTTGATGAAGACCCGGATGTAAAAATGTTTTTCAAAATCCCGTCACGTTTCAAAATAGAAACTCCTATTGGAAGTTATAACCCTGATTGGGCTGTTTTGTTAGAAAAAAACGGTGAACAAAAACTTTATTTTGTACTTGAAACAAAAGGTACAACAAGCCTGTTTGATTTGAGAAGTCCTGAAAGACTAAAAATTCATTGCGGAAAACAACACTTTGACGCCTTGCAAGACGGTATTCTATTCTCAGAACAGCCGGTTAAGGATTGGAAAGAGTTTAAAGTTAATATTTAAACACCATTTACGAACGTGAACTTTTGTAAATAATTGGACATTATTTTTAATAATAGTGGCAAATTTATGTATGTTTGACTATTATATGAAAAATAGGATAAGAAGTAATGATAACATCATTAACATATAAACCATTTAATAATATTCCTACGTATATGAAAAATCAAACATATACGCAGAATAGTGCCCCTCAAATTCCTTTACGTAACAAATTTTTATTATATCCATTATCATTTTGTGGGTATTACAATTCTATATCTAATTATAAGTCTAAGCAAGCCGCAATTCAGATTCCAGACTATTCTCAGTTAAATCAAGATTCTGATATCAACTCTGAACCTATAGATTTTGCAAAATTTACTATATCAAAATTATTTGAGGATGACCGCAATTATGTAAATAGAGAATATATGGATAAAGAAAGCTTTGAACGATTTAAAAGTTTATCTTATTTGCAAGAAAAATTTGGTTTAGATGGGGATATAAATAATTATATAGATTCTCATAATAGCCGAAAGATATCTAAAACTTATTCAGAGTTTTTTGACCACAACATGCTGTCTCTTGAAAGTGTTGCTAAAGGTAAACAAAAATATTCTTCGTTATTTTTAAATAAAAAAATTGGGAATGAATACTTAGTAGATTTTTGGTTAAAAGAATTAGGACAAATTGGTATTAAAAGAGACAAGATAAAAGTATTAAATACTTCTTTGCAGGACAAATATGATAGCGATGGCAATATTGATAATATAGTGTTAGCTACTGTAAATAAATATTTTATGACAAAAATAAATAATGAAAAGGCTGAGTCTAGAGAAGTAAGTGATGTCGATTTCCTTTTAAAATTAAAAACGGATTTAAATAGAATAAACAATTTATCTAGTGTCGAGCAGCAACATGAATTTATAAAATTATTAAAAGATGATAATATTTTAAATAAAGATATTAATGGAATAAAAATAAAGGATGTTTTGTTAACTCCAATTCAAAGAAATAACAATATTTATATCAATGATTTAAGTGATAAATTAAAATTAAATTTTTTAGAAGAAATAGGAGAGGATAAGGATTTACGTAAAGAGTCTATAACTGCTGTAATAAAATTTGTCAGAAAAACGATTTTTACAGAATTATCAAAACAAGAAAAATTAGGGAGTGCAGAAAATTTTATTCAAAGTGAAAATTTAAAAAATTTTGATGACAACTTAGTAAAGAAATTATTTTTGGAAAATTCAAATGAACAAGCTGAAAAGATAATCAAAGATATTAAATTATTTGAAAGAGGAGCTCAGAAAATTTTTGATGAAATGTTAATCTCTAATCCATTTACTTCAAGCAAAAAGAATAGTGCTGTAAATGAAAGTATAAATATAGTATTGACCTTGGTTAATAATAGAGTTAATTCTACAGATTCTGAAGAAGAAGCAAATAAAATATTAAATGCCGTAGATCGTCTTGCAGATTGTCTGGATACAAATTATATAGAAGGTGCTGATGTAGAATGGAAATATATAAAAAAGTACGCATATCAAGAATGGAAAGAGACGCATCTGCCGAAAATTGTTAAATCTCAACAAAAAAATTATATTGATGTTGAAAACTTTTTAAAAAGTCCAGTCGCAAATGAACTTGAGAAAATAAATGTTATTAATACTATATTTAAATCAGATGTTATAACAATCGAAGAAAAAGCATTTTTAGCTGATAAGTCCTCTGAACCTTATTTCTATGATATGTGTAAGTTTCTCTCAGAACAAGTGCCAAATAATAAAAATAGAAAACGTATTATTGAAAACTTAATGGAACATGATAGAATTCAATCTTTAATTTTTGATGAATTAAAAAATATATTTATAGAAGATGTTCATAATAAACTCTATAATTCAAGTATTATAAATAAAACTATTCAAAATGAAAAAATGTATGATTTATTTATAGATGAGTTAGTTGATAATAGTGATTTAGATAGATTTTATTCAGCGGAAGAAAAAATAGCATTTTTAAGTAAATATACAACAGAAGAACTTGAGATGGCGGCACAAAATGTTAAAGAAAAATACATAACAGAAAAGTCATTAGAAGCATTTGAAACAGAATCCTCAAAATATGATTTAAGCATGCAAGCTGATAATATTATACAAAACTTACAAATAACAGTAGATGGAGAAAAATATTCATTATTTGATGTTATAGATAAAGATTTTTCATATATTGAAGATGTATTAATTAAAAATCAAAATATTACTCAAGAAAATTTTGAGGTTGTGGCAAAACTTCTTTGTGAAAATACTAAGGAGTCAAAAGAAGTATATAATATAATGAGTTTGATTCTCGATAAAATGCAAGAGGCAAATCCTAATAATTATGTACAAATACAACAAACAAAGACTGCGTTACAGAAGCTGATGTCTGGTGTAGTTAACTCTTCAGGAAGTTTAACCTATTCTGCAATTTTAGCTTGTACAACTCAAAATTATTTGTTACTTATTCCGGCATTATTTAATACTTGTATGAATATATATAATGAATTCAAAAGGAGTTAAATGAAAATAAATATTATAAATAATATTAGTTTTACTAATAATGCAAACAGTAATAACAAAAGAAAAATAACGAAATTGTATTCTGGAATTGCTATAGGCGGATATGCACTAACATCGCTAGAAAATTATGTAAGAAATAAAGAATTTAGAATTATACCAAATATAATTTCAGCTGTAATTTGGACAATTACGGCTTTCGCGGCAATAAAATATGAAAATAATAAAAAGGTAAAAGCTGAACAAACTACGCAGCAGGAGTAATAAATGAAAATTCTACCAATAACATTATTAAATACTCATAAACAATCTTTTGGCGAAAAAGATAGTAGATCTGATTTAAATAGGCAAGTAAAGCAGATTATGCGAGAAAATTTTGCAGACATGCAGAATTCAATAATTGAAAATGCAAGAAAACAAATTAATAATGAATTTAAAGATAAATTTGAAAAAGAAATTAAAAAAAGCCAAAACATTCCTATTCAACAAGATACAAAATTAATTTTAAACGAATTAAAAACAGCATATTGTAATGCCGCATTACAATGGGATGTTGATGCTATTGATAGATATTTAAACGAAAAAGGACTCTAACAAAGTGAAAATAGCTTCAATTCAAAATTATAATAGAATAACCAATACTAATTTCTCTTTTAAATCAGATGAGAAGCAATCTTTAAAATCAGAACAAGATTTTTATATTAATAGATTTGTAAGAGATTCATTTGAACGCAGAAAGTCAAATATTATAAATAATGCAAGTAATGATATTGTTAGTGAATTTCAGAATAAATTTATTGGTAAAATATACTCAACACCTCGATTGACCAATATAGATAAACAGGTTAAAGTCCTTGATGAAATCGCTGATGTTTATATTAGGGATTGTCAATTTGATAAAGCTACAGCTATCACACTTCATACAATGAATAAACTTTATAATAGTAATTTATTAAAAACTAAAGACAAAAAGTCACAAATATTATCGGATAATCACATTTATATTTTAAAGCGATTTCTAAATACAACAAAACCGGATAATCCAGTTCTAGACAATGTTGTAAATATTATATGTAAAACAAATTATGAAGAATTCTTACCTATGGCTGAATACTTGCTTGATAATGAAAAAGACGGTATAAGTGCCGAAAATAGTAGCAAATTAAAGAAATTTATCAATTCTCATTATGACCTCGATATACTATCATCTTTTACGGATAAATCAGCTTACTTTCAGAAAGGTATGTGTGAAGTTTTATCAGAATGGGGGCTTCCCGAACATATAAAATATTTAACAAGTGTATTAAATGCATCATCTAAAGATAGTGAGTTAAATCATCTAGCGATTAAGGCTATTGGTATGATTGGAGGTAGTGAAGCCCAAAAGATTTTAAAACAATATGCATCTGATTATTCTAATCAAGGTAAGTCCGCAGAACGAAGACGAAGTGCCATTCTATATTTGGATCCAAAAGGAGTTTCAGCAGATTGCCATAGCTTTTTGAGACAGTTATTAATTGATCAAAAAAAGATGAAAGACGGATTTGGAATGGATGGTTCAAGTTATGGTAAAATAGTAACTGCATTATCAAGATACAATTCTTCAGATGATGTGTTATTAATGGAAAAGTATCTATATTGTGGAGAGACTTTAAGAACTTATTATACGATAAAAGCAATTGGGGATATCAAATCCAAGAAATCCAAACAGACTTTACTATCATATTTATCTTCATCTCCTTATAATGGTCATATTCAGACAAAAAATGGAGATACTAATTTTTATAAAGAATTAGCTATAGCTTTAACTAAACAAGAGCTTTCGGAAGCTGAGACACAAAAAGCGAAGAATAAATTAACAGAATTGATTTATGATTCTTCTGGAATGAATGAACAGAGACGAGAAGAAGTCAAATCATATTTTAAATTTTTTGGAAATAGCAATAAAGAGCCTGATACTCCTAAATATAACTCTAAAATTTGGCAACAAATTTTTAATAATGAAGAAATTGAAGGTTATGATTTGGATGTATTACCTATAATAGAAAAACATGCTTCATATAATGATATTGATTATTTGTTAAATAACTATATAAACTATGATTTATCATATTATTCCCTGAATAGCTCTTTAAGACCAAGATTAGTCGCAAAACTTGGCAAGTCAGAAGACATTAATAAGTATATTAAAAATGTAGAAAAGGAAATGCAAACAGATATTTTGGCTGATTACAAAATATATAAGATGCTTAATTCTTCAAATACTTTCAGTTTTTACAACAGAAAATTAATTGAAGTAGGTAAAAAGATATTTCCAGAAGAAACGGCTAGATATACAGGCAAAACATCAGAAGAAGCTAACTTGTTTTTAAGCGGGGGAAGCGATAATTCTAAAACGTTTGCAAAAATATTTGTTAGAGGAAATTTAACTTGGAAATAAAAAGGAGTAAACAGTATGATTAAAGTTATTGGTGTAAACTTAAAAGGTAATAATATTAACAATAATAGTATACAAAAATCTTTTAATGTCTATTATAACACTATACAACCATCTTTTATGGGAAATGATTTTTTTAAAAAAGCAAATGAGTATGATAAAAATAAGAAAAATAATTCTGTTGACACAAATCCAAAATTAACAGAAACTAATATGCAAAAACAAGGTTTTAAGAAGGTTGATAAATCATCAAATATTGTAGAAGCCCTGCAAGTTGTTGGTTTTGTTGGAGGTACATTTGCTTTAGGTTTAGGGGTTGCAATGTTATTAGCTGATGGAGGAGATCCTAATTATGTATTTTTACCTGATGGAACTGCATTTATGAATTTAAAAGAGCAAAGATTGCAATCGTCAAATATCATTGCAGATGGAGATGATGGAATATTTAAAATGAAAAATACCCCATTAAAACTTGATGCAAGAACTTATGACATATCACAACCTGAAAAAGGTATATATAAAAATCTTGATGGCAGTGTTGATATTGATTTAATGCATAATAAATATATTGATAAAGAACATGGTATATTCGTAGATCCAGAACATAATATTTCAGCCTTTATAAATAAAGATGGTAAAATGCAGAACTTAGTTATCCCCGACATTAATGATAAAGTTTCTTTTCAACAATTACCGCAAGAATCTCAAAAATGGACGGATGGACATATTACATATAAACCACAAGCCATAACTAGACATGATTTTATAGAACAGTATGGTATGACACCTGAACGGTATGCTGCTGAGCATGAAGGTCAAACTGGGTATGCGGAAATTCTTCCCGATGATAACCGTAGTGCGTTTGATAAATTAAAGGATTTTATATTAAATAACGATACAGATGATAAAAATTATGATATTTTTGGCCGAGAAATAATTAAATTAGAAGATAGTAATGGCAATATTTCACATGTAGCTTTAGATGAAAATTTACAGGCATTTGTTAAAGAGCATGGATTTAATGAAGAAGATATTAATAAAATTTCAAATTTTGTTGATACTCTACATTTAAAAGACTATTTGGTAAAATACGAACCTAACTATGCAAATTTGGTTGATACTCTACCTGAATCAATTTATGATTTTGTTAGCTTAAATGACCTCTAATAAAGGTGATAATTTCATCGAAATCATCATCAGTAAGGTTTAAATAAGGACGTGCAGGAATTTCGACAGCTTTATTCCGCCCTGCTTGTCCGCCGAGTTGATGTATTGCTGCATAATCAAGATTTGAACCTATAACTGCCGAATTGTCATCATAATAGGTATTAACAGAAGATGCCAACTGACCTGAGACCTGCAAAATTTGTCCGGGGTAATGTCCTGTTTTCGTTCTCTGTTTTTTCGTTGATTCTGCTAAATCTGTCCACTTATCAGGTCTGCCCTCTTCTTTAAAGTTTTCTTCGGTAGAATATGCGAAAACACCTGCGATATTCTTCATTAGTGGTCGCAGGTTTTCGCTTCGTTTTGCCAAGTTAAGAAGTCTTTCTTGAACTTTTTGATTATCAATTTTGATTTCTAT
>CASFGU010000043.1 GCA_949294395.1 uncultured bacterium | reverse complement strand
CCCCCCCCCCCCCCCCCAGTAGTTTAAGCTCCTTAACCGGCACAGAACAAGGGTTGCAGGCAGCCGAGGAAGGCAAAGCCTTTGGCTGGCGTGCATTCTGGTGGTGGATGTTCGAGAAAAAATTCCCCCTGCACTCGAAAGAGGGTAATAACAAAACCTCCCTTCGTAAGGCGGATTGCGAGCAGAGGGCACTCTGCCGCGCAAACAATCCAGTGAATTGTTTTGCGAGAGGTATAGGCGAAGGCGATGTCGTTGCAGACCCGTTTAGTGCGAGCAACCAAGCAGGAGGAGGTGCGCAGCACCGGAGGGTTTTAATAATAAATCCCCCTTTGATTCCCCCTTTAAAAAAGGGGGTGAGGGTAATTACCTCCCTTATAAAGGGATGTGGCACGGAAGTGCCGGAGGGTTTTGTTAACCTTTCACCCCTTCCACCCTTCAACTTTTCAACAGTTCTGCCTGTCGGATTAGTAAATCCGACCTACGCTGCTGTCGGATTAGTAACGGAAGTGCCGGAGGGAAACCCCTCACCCGAATTACTAAATTCACTAAGTTCATTAAGTAATTCTACCCTCTCCCTCAAGGGGCGAAGGAGAGTAAAGAATTCCCGCTTCACCCGCAAAAAAGCAGCCTTTACGTTGGCAGAAGTCCTCATAACCCTCGGGATTATCGGTATAGTAGCAGCCATGACAATGCCGGCGCTTATGACTAAAACAAGGGATAGGGAACTCGTTTCGCGTACTAAGAAAACTTTTTCTAATATTCAAAATGCGATCCTTGCCGCGCAAAACAGTTACGGTACCATTGGCGATAATAAAGCTTTGTTCGATTATGATAAAGGGTATACCGGAGTTACTCAGGAGTTTGCAAAGTTTTTTAACGGAGCAAAGGTCTGCAAGAATTCAAAAGATAAAGGGTGTGCACCTTACTATTACAAGCTTAAATATTCCACAATGCGGGCATCAGATACAAGCGGGACAGCTGGTGCTCTTAACATTTCAACGGCAAAAATTATTCTGAATGACGGGGCTGTGCTTGCTGTAGTTGAGCTTACCCCGAATTGTGACCAGACGAGGTTGGAAACTCAATATAATTCTGATGGTTCTATTAAAACCGATGAGGACGGAAATCCTGTAAAAGCTAACCACCATGTGTCCTACTGTGCAATAGTACGGTTTGATGTCAACGGGCCGAAGCTGCCGAATCAGTTTGGCGCGGATGCCTACGGTATCATTGTTTATCCGGATAAGATGAAAGCTGATACATGGACTGCCGGTGGCGGCGAAAGTTTGAAAAGTATTCTGACCGGTAAAGGCGAACTTACTTATAAAAACTACACTGCAGGAGAAAAATATGATTTCTAGTTTGCATCTTTCAGGATTGCGATAGTCTGTTCGATTTCGGCTTTCAGGTATTCAAGCTGTTCGTTAATATTGTTGGCGTTGTAGATTTTTCCGGCGCCGGTGTATGCAAGATAAGGGCTGTATCTTTCGGCTTCCGAGCGAAGCTGGGATACAGTCGCTGCATGCAGGCTAAGTTCCATAATTTTTTCAAAAGAAAGGTAGCTGCTTTCAGGTTTGTCCGCGTATTTGTCGCGGAACCAGTCAGCATTTTTGTTAAAATAATACACCCGCGCCGCAAATTTCTGGACATCCTCATTGTTTTCAATTGAGTCGTAAAGCTTTTCCAGAATTGCGATAAACTCGTTAACCTCGTTGAGATACGGGGAGGTTTTGTCCTGTTTAAGAATTATATTTACAAATGCAGGATTGTCACGCGGAACAGGTTTCAGGATATTTGCAGAATTGAACTGTTTTGTTTTGTCGTAAACCGGTTTTGCTTCAGACGGTTCCGTGCTGTGGAAGCTCTTTGTAACATCCGGAAGTGTTCCGACGTAGCCTTTCCCTTCAAAATCTCCCATTGAGCGTGCAGCAAAACAGTTTGCCGGAGTGAGTACAAGTATAAGTATTAACACATACAATTTCTTCATACCTGAATTATAATGATTTATTCAGAAAAATCATCATTTGTTTGCCCGAGAAAATCCCCCCCCCCCCCCCGAGTTTGTTACCTTTTTATTGCTACCCCTCCTCGAAATCTATGATTTCGGTCCTCCCTCAAGGGGAGGACAAAAATCTTAAAATTTAAGGCAATAAAAAGGTAACAATGCCCCAAGCACGGTAAAATTTTTAATCAACCTGCAATGGCTGCTGGAATTTTTTGAACACAAATTGTAACGAATTGTAAACAATATGCTAATGTGCCTGAAATTCAATGATACTCTGCTATAGAATAGATTGAACAGGTTTTGATAATGCTAAACTATTAAAGTTTTCAGGCTTTTTGCCGTAAACATGATTACGGGAATTAAGGGATTTTGGGCAACCAAAAAGGGAAACACATTTATGAACTGCCGTACTAACGGCAGTTTTTTTTATTAGAATTCCGACGACGGGTTATAACGGGTACTTATTTTATAAACGGCAGAACTTTCAGCCCGCGCTTCTGAGGGATGTGTTCACGGTCAGGAAGCTCGTAACACTTGATACAGCGGGCTTCGTAAGTTTCATCTCCCCCTATCATAATCAGAGGTGAATTTTTATCAGCCGGCTTGCCGTCAATTAATCTCTGGGTGCGTGTTGCGTGTTCGCATCCGCATTTCATGCAGATTGCGTGAAGCTTGTCGACTTTTGTTGCTATGCACATCAATTCCGGCATGTGGCCGAATGGTTCTGATTTAAAATCAAGTTCCAGACCGGTGCCTATTATCTTTTTGCCTTCTTCCATAAGTTTTGAGATTACTTTTGTTATATTGCTGTCAAAAAATTGAAGTTCGTCAATCGCAACCACTTCATCTTCCGGCTTTACAACGCTCATAATCTGTATGGCATGTTTAACCTTTATTGCCTCGAGCCAGAGACCGTTGCGTGATTCAATATAGTCGCCTTTTGAGCGTGTATCGACTTCCGGTGAAATTACTTTTACTTTTTTCTTTGCAATAATACAACGTCTTATGCGTCTTAAGAGTTCTTCTGTTTTGCCGCAGCTCATCGGCCCTGTTATAAGCTCAAAACTATAACCTTCCATTAATATCTCCCGTTTACCCGATTTTTTATTGTTCTTCAAACAATTTTATTATAGTTCTTAATTTTTTATTTGAGAATTAAAAGTAAAGAAAATGTTACTTTAATTTTTTGATGATAAGCAGCGTCCGGCGTTCAGTATAGAGGGTGCTCAGCAGGTATTGCAGCTTCGGACGGTAAGGTTAATGTAATTAGTGGACTTTGTAAAACCCGCTTCCGCCGAGAACCTTGTCTTTGAGCTTTTTCATGCCTTTGCCGTAGAAGTACTTCAACTGTTCAGGGAACTGTTCTTCTATGTCTATCAAATACATGTCATGGACTATAAATTCTTTTATCAAAAACACTATATCCTCATTTCTCGTCCAGAGAATGTGGCTGTCATCGCCTTTGTTTGTACGGGTTTTGCCAAAAACTCCCTCGCTGTTGTCAGCGGCAAGAAAAATCATTTTCCCGCCGAGAGCATACTCTATCTCCCGTCCTCCGGCGTGGCAGAACACAGTGCCAAAATTACAGCTGAAATTGTCGTAGCCTACTATTTTTATGTCTAATCCGCGGTTGTATGCCTCAAAGAGATAAGTTTCAAAGTATTTGAAATCCTGCGACCAGACTTCTATAAAAATTTCTTTTGTGGCGCTTTTTATTATTTCTATAATTTTGGATTGAATTGAGTGAGTGCCGCTTATGTTTAAAATCGGCTCTGTGTAATCATCCTTGACATTAGGAAGCTTTTTTTCAAGAAAATCAAGTGTTGAGGTAATTTTGCGTTTGTAGCGTCTGGTTAATTCTTTTGGCTTTATTGGAGTGTAGGCTGCAGGTTTAGAGTTGGAAACAGTGACGATATGCGCCGCTTCCAGTGCCTTCAAAGTATCATAAGCCCTTGACTGTGGAATATTTGCGAGTTTACCTACCTCATAACCTGTTGCGGGGTATTTTTTCAGCAATGCCAGATAAACTTTTGCCTCATAACTGTTTAGCCCTATTTCCTTTAAGCTTTCTACAATTTCGTCCATAATCCGATTTTACCAGATTTTTACCGGCTGTGCAATAATATTTCGGAGCTTTAAACCGCTACTGTTCATTCGGACAGCAACGGCGGATTTTTTTGTTTGTAATTTATCCCTCTGTTTTCTCTTTTTTCATTTTTTTAAGCATATTATGCCAGAAGCAATTTTTATCGTGCTGTTCTTCTTTGTATTCAGGCTGCCGGATTTTCTCGCCAAAAGGTCTTAAGTCTGAAGGTTTCCTCCCTTTTTCCTGAATTTTTCTGTACTTTTTCAGGTCATCACGTTTAAGCTTACGTATCATGCTGTATTTGTTCCGCTGGTCGCGGGTGAGAATTTGGTCAAATTCCTTGTCGTATTTGGCAGAAATTTCCTGAATATTTTTTCTTGCCCTGTTAAGCTCTTTTTCTTGCTTTCTAATTTCTTTTTTGCTTGCACAGCGTTTTTTTAAATCTTTTACATTTTTGTCTTCAAGACATAATTTTTCAAGTGCAGGCTCAAGTTCCGCATAACGTTTTTTATCAATTTCATTTTTACATTTTACCTGTGCCTGAGTAAGGTTCAGGGCGTTGTAGAGAATTTCTCTCTGCTTTTTTATTCTTGTAAGAAGCCGGGATGAATAGTTGTAATTCTGTGTTGTGCCTACTTCATACTGCTTTGAAGCATTGTCGCTGCAGCCTTCCGGATATTCCGCAAACGCCGTGCCGGAAGCTAATATTATTGCACATAACCCCGGTATTATTAAACCTTTTTTCATATACTCTCCTTATTAATTAAGCTGCGCTCTGTCCGTCTTGCGGGCGGAACGTGTTGATGCAGGATTACATCAGTGAACCTATTGTTACATAAATGTGTTGTAATTGCAACATACCTCTGTTTTCGTGTTAAATTAGAGTTATGGAGAACATGGGTTTAAAAAATTACGCATATATAGGCGATGCCGTATGGGAGCTTTTTGTCCGCGGGAAAACAATTAAACTTACGGATAATGCCAGAAAACTCCACAAATTTACGACAGATAAGGTTAAGGCCTCATATCAGGCAGAACTTTTGCATTTTCTGGAGCCGGAATTAACAGAGGAAGAACATGAAATTGCGCGCCGCGGCAGGAATCTTCCTATTCCTCCCGCAAGACGGCAAAATCAGGCAGAATACCGGCACGCCACCGCTTTTGAAACCTTAATAGGCTGGTGGCATATCCATGACAGAGCGCGGCTTGATGCTATTTTGAATTTGATTGAAGAACAATTAGTCTTTTAATTCTTCGGTAACGGCCTGTCTGTTCTCGGTTCGTGCGTTTATGAGATTGCCGTCTTTGTCAAATTCCATTGTTATATTGCCGTATTCAGGGTGGTTTTCTTCGGAGTACCGTCTGATATAAGAACCGTCTGCCGCGTAATCAACCGTTCTTTTAAGATTATTTTCCTTATATCCGGTATATTCCATTATACTTGCCGGTTTTTGCGATTTGTTTAAGAAGGTTATTTTATGGAGTTTGCCGTCTTTAAAGTCTTTGATTACCAGGAGCCCGCTGTCGTTTGTATAAATATTTTTTGTCTGGACGTCGTTTTCGTACTCTTTTATTTCTTTAACCTTTTTACCGTCAAAATCTATAAGATATTCTGTTTTTTTGCTGCCGTTTTTTGTGATAACGGATTCCAGAGTGTTGTTCGAGCGGAATCTCTTTTCACCGTCAAGGCTTGAAACTTCCGGTATTTTAACCGGTTCTGCAGGTTTAAGTGCTATGTTCTCAGTAGTTATTCCGTAGCTGTTTTTCAGCGGTTTATATGTGTAATTTGTTACTTCTGCAGGTTTCCCGTTTTCGTAACCGTATTCTTTAACAGGATTAAAGTTTTCATCGCGGAAGGTTACGTATTCAATCCCGCCTTTCTCATCCAGACGGTAGCTTGCGGTTATGTTTGTTTTTTTGTCTGTGGCTTCTACCCATTGAAGTTTTCCGCTATTGGAAAGGCTGTTGTCTATAACTTTTTCTTCATTGTCTCTGTATTCTGTTATATGAATAGGTTTGCCTTCGTTAAATGAAGTTTCTTTTGCAATTTTATCTGTGCCGGCTTTAAATTCCAGAACTGTTGCGCTGGTTTTGGTATTGTATTTTGAACCAAAGTAATCCTGACGTACAGGCAGTCCTGTTTCGTTGTCGCGTTCGGTTATGCTTTCAACTTTGCCGCTTTCTTTGTCAAATATATAGTCCTTTGAAGTTTTCTCACCTTTAACGCTTATTGCTTCAAGCTTTCCGTTGCTGTCCAGAATCTTTTCTCCGGTGAGAGTCTGTGCTTCATCCCCTTTTAAAACAACCGGTTCCGGTATATTTTTTATAATCATACAGTCAATATTCTCGGCAGGTTTAAGATTTTCGCTGCCGGTTTTTACGGCTGGTTTGTTGTAATTTGCTAAAGCTTCGCTGCCGTTGAGGGTTACCTGAGGGTTGTCCTGAGTTTTTAAGTTCTCTTTAAATTTTTCAAGAAGATTTGTATTCCCCTGAAATCTTACTGCATTTGCTCCGGTTAAATTAATCTTGCTAATCATAAAAACTCCTTTTTGTTAATTCTATAAAACCAGAAAATAAAAAAAATTGCTATATAAACAAAACGGCTTTTGAGGTTTTTCAAAAACCGCCTTTTATAGTTTGTATATTGTTCTTTTTGAAGCAAAGTTGTTCTGCCGGAACTGCGGAGAAATAACGGTATTAAAACTTTACAGGATAATCTTTAGGAATTTTCCAGCCGTTAATTTGAATTAGTGCTGTACAGTAGGCCCTTTCGTTACTTACACTTTCTTTGCAGCCGAGGGCACTGTCATTTCGTAAATCATCCTCGGTTCCGTCCCACCTGCTCTTATAAGGCTCAATGCCCCTGTTGTAGTGATATTTGTTGCTAACTGTGTTGTCTGTCGGGTTAAAGTAGAATGTAAAGCTTGTTTTGCCTCTATCCTGCTTGCTTTTTTCTGAAATGTTTCCGTCCTCATCTTCAATGTATGCGTGATTTTTTGCATCAGTGAAGTAGATAATAGACGCGGCAGAAAACCCTGCCATACTTCCATCAGAAAAATAAACCTTTATTGAGCGTATGCTGTCGTCATCAATTCTTACATTTTTAAGGTATGGCCTGAAATATTTATTAAAATACTCCCAATTCGGTAAAGGTTTAGATGTGTCATTTTTTCCCTCTTCGTCTTGTTCATATTTCATTTCAAATTTATCCCAGTCTTTAAGGTCGCCGTAATTGGCTTTTGCCATAAGTAAAGCCTGATTCATTGTGCTGTAAAATCTGGCAAGCTTTGTTTCAATAACCGTTTTCCTGTGTTTTGCAATTAACCCTGGAAGTGTCATTGCTGCGACAATTCCAATAATACCGAGTGTAATCAGCACCTCCGCCAATGTAAATCCCTTGTGAATATTGCTTTTTTGCCCTTTTAAATTCGTGAAACTCTTGCTATAAGCCCATTTTAGGGGGGGGGGGGCAACCCTGAATGCTCTTAGAATCATAATTTTAACCTCCTTCTTTTTTATAATTATATAGTATAGACCTGAAAATTTCAAGTAAAAAATATAAATGTTATAAAAAAACTCTTTACAAAAAAAAATCAGCATGTAAAATAAAAAATGTAGCCGGTAATTTTCCGGTTGCTGAAAATCAAATAAAGAACCCGTGGGGGTTTAGCTCAGCTGGTAGAGCATCTGCTTTGCACGCAGAGGGTCAGGAGTTCGAATCTCCTAACCTCCAGATTTTTTAGAAAAGTCAAAATTTAATAGGTAATTAAAGGCGGAATTAAGCACTATGCTTAGTGTAGTTTTTTGTCCAGTTTGATTTGTACGGATAGATAGATTATTGTTATGTATCAGGGATTTTGCGGAAAAGTATCGCAAGTTTGACATTTAAGTCGGAAAATTTATAAGTTTTGAACTTTTTGCAATTTTTCGAGTCCCGAAATAAAATAAATAACCTGAGTAATATTTTCAGAATTAAGAGTTGTTTTAGTTGCCAGCAGTTCTCTTAATTCGTCTTCAAATGTTTTGTCCGGAATATTTTGTTCTTTATGTTCAAACAAAATATCCGCCAGCACAAACAATTCATCATTAAATTTTAAAGCATCACTGAGCTGTTTAATAGTAATAGCTTTCGGGAAATTAGCCATTTTGCCGTTTTCAAGTTTAGTTATTAAAGCTGCACTGACACTTGATAGTTTTTCTAAATCTCTTAAACTTAATTTCAAAGCCAGACGTCTTTGTTTTAAAACAGTCCCAAATTTGATTAGTTGTGTATGTTTATCCATTATCCACCTCAAAAGAATGCTAACAAAAACAAGACAATAAATCAACACAGTTGACAAATCAACAAAGCAATGTTATACTTAATATAATTCAACATACATTGACAAATATAAAACAATTTAACACCCTCGCTAAGGAGAAATATAAATGGCAAGTTTAAGAAATTTTATTAATGCAATCACAAATGACAACAAAATCTACACAGCAGAAGACATCGGTGGTATGTCAGGAGATGAATTTATGGAAAATGAAAAAGCAATAGATTATCAAATGGCAAATTTAGGTATTCCACGTAATGCAGACTTGATTGGTAATCCTGACGTAGTTTATGTTCATGCATACACCCGTGATGACGGAACGGAGGTAAGAGCGCATTATCGTTCCAAGCCTGACGGGGTTGGAGGGAATAATTATGAACATAGTGGAACTTCAACCGGCGCATCCGCTAATATTGAGCAACCGACAGTATTAGAAGGTGGCATTACTTATAATGATTATCCAATAAATAAAAATGCAGGAATTAGCAATTATTTAGACCATAATATTAATAGTGTAGCGGGCTCATTTAGTGAGCAAATGCTAAATTGGGGAGTTAATGCATTAGGATATCCGTTGAATCAAAATGATGCTGTAGCGTTATGGAATATGGCTTCAAATCCAACAGGAATTTATAATAATGATTATATAAGAAAAAATGGTACTTTATATAACGATGTAGATTCTTTAACCAGTGAATATACACCATATAAAACAAAAATAAAAAATAAAATAAAATCACAATTTGGAGATGTAAATGTTCCCGGTGTCGTTTTACATGAAAATAGCAATGTATCTAATGTAATAGCTCATTCTGAAGAACTTGAGAGTTTTATAAGAAATAATTAT
>CASFGU010000042.1 GCA_949294395.1 uncultured bacterium | reverse complement strand
TTGTTCTGTGCCGGTTAAGGAGCTTAAACTACTTGCCCCCCCCCCCCGTAAATCCTTGCTATACTTGCGTTTTCCATCGTTTAATCTCCTTTGCTTTTTTCTTCTTTTTGAGATCCTGTCACCGGGAGCCATTTTGCACGAAAAACAAGTTTTCGGCAAAAGAAGGCAAACAAGTTCAGCATGACATATAACTTTTATTTAATTTTTCATCGTTAATGCTTCTGAGCCTGACCTGAATTTACTTCAGGGATGACATAGCTTTTCCGCTGACCTTTTTATTATAATCTATTTTCCGGTTTCTTGCAACCCGCCCTGCAAATACCATGTTTTTGCACCGGTAATCCTGACATTTACAAATTTCCCTGTCAAATCTCTGTCACACGGAATATGAACAGTTTTGTTGTTTCGTGTTTTGCCGGTATTTATGTGTTTGCCTTTACGGAGATAGAAGCTTTCCACAAGAACTTCCATATCGCGTCCGACGTATTTTAAATTTGATTTAAGACAGTTTTCCTGAACCTTTCTGTTCAAGCGCTGGAAACGCTCATCCTTAACGTCCTCCGGAATATATTTATCAACCCATTTTGCAGCAACTGTTTTTCCTCTCGGGGAATACGCCGCAACATTTGAGTAATCCAGTGCAAATTCGTCTATCGCAGTAAGTGTTTCTTCAAACTGTTCTTCTGTTTCTCCCGGAAAACCTGCTATAAAATCACTTGTTATTGTAACGTCCGGAATCATATCACGAACTTTTTTAACAATTTTGGCATAAGTTTCCCTATCATATCGGCGGTTCATTTTCTTCAAAACTTCGCTGCTGCCTGACTGCATAGGAATATGAAAATACTCGCAAACCTTATCAAGAGAACGTGCTGTTTCAATCAATTCATCCGTAATGTCAGTCGGATAAGAGGTTACAAAACGTATTCTAAACTTGCCTTCCATACTGTTCAGGTCGCTCAGGAGATTTGAAAGCCTGTAATTAATATCCGTAAAATCTTTGCCGTAGCTGTCGACATTCTGTCCGAGAAGCGTAATTTCCTTAAAGCCTGCCTCAAGTGCGTCTTTTGCTTCTTTCAGTATAATTTCAGGACGGCGTGAACGCTCCCTGCCTCGCGTATACGGCACAATACAGTACGTACAAAAATTGTTGCAGCCCTCTGTAATATTAATCCACGCATTCATGGATTTAACGCGCTTAATAACGTAATTTTTTGCCTGCTCATCTTCTGTCGCATTGGTTTCTGTACACTCGCAAACCTTTTCACCTTTTTCAACCTGCTTTAGAATTTCCGGCAGCGAATAAATTTTATGCGTTCCGAGAACAAAATTAACGTAAGGCGCGCGTTTAAAAATTGCGTCAGCCTTCTGCTGCGCAACACACCCGCAAACCCCGATTACTAAATCAGGTCTTGACTGCTTCCATTTTCCCCATGTTCCGATAAGACTGAAAGCTTTATCTTCGCTTAACTGTCTGATAGAACAGGTATTCACCATAAGCAGGTCAGCCTCTTTCGGCTCTGTTGTTTCTTCATAATTAAACGATGAAAGCATACCGAGCATTCGTTCGGTATCAGACTTATTCATCTGGCAGCCCATTGTTTCTATGTAAACTTTTTTCATAACATTCCTCTTGAGTGATACAAATAAATTATACAATAAAAATTCTATTTTTTCTTGCCGGACAAGGTATATCCGACCACACAGTTAAAGTTGAACAGATAAAAGGTTGAAGGGTTTAAAGGAACAGTTGTGAAAGTCGGATTAGTAAATCCGACCTACAAATGGTTGACCTTCCTTAAAAAGGGAGGTGGTGCGCAGCACCCGAGGGTTTTGTTATACTCAAAACAAAGAGATTCTGAACAGTGACAACTCATGTGCGCCTAAGCGATTACCGTTTCAGAATGACATGTCTATTGATAAACCTTTAAACATTTCAACCATTCACCCGTTCAACTTTACCGCCCCCCTCTCCCGTTTCCGGCACCCTCAGCACAAGGCATACCGGGGCACACTCTTCGCAAAGCTCAGCAGTTCCCTTTGCTCCACGCAGGGGAGGGCATTAGTCGAACCCTCCACTCCTCACACCCTTCACGCTTCACCCTTCACTTTTTTGTCGCCCTATCGCCTTTTATTGACAATAATCTGCTTTTATTCAATAATTTAATATACTTGACTTTTAGGCTTATAAATTATATCGTTTTATTATTCTCAGATTTGTACGGGGTTAAGAAAATATGGTTCTAAAACAGAAAAACGTTCTTTCAATGCTGGAGGACAAAACAAACGAGTATAATGACAGGATTGCACTCGGTATGAAAACAGCACTCGGATGGAAAGAGTTTACCTATAAAGGGCTCGGTCTTTTATCCAGAAAACTTGCGTGGCATTTGATTAATGAACTGGAAGTTAAAAAAGGTGACAAACTTGCTATCTTATCAGAATCAAAGCCGGAATACGGAGCATGCGTTTTTGCCTCAATTCTTGCAGGAATGACAACAGTGCCTCTGGATATAAAGCTTACAAAATACGAACTTAAATCCATTCTAACAGACTGTGAGCCGCTCGTTATGCTTGTATCGCAGTCTTATGTAAAAACCGCACTGGAATTACAAAAGGATTTGCCATCCCTCAAATATATTCTTGTTATGGATGAACCTTCTTACAATCTGGGGCTGACCAGTATATATGAACTTCCGAACAACTATGATTCAAAATGGCGTCACAGAAGCCCTAAATCTACCGTATTTATAATTTATACCTCTGGTACAACCGGCTCGCCAAAAGGAGTTGAAATAACATTCGGGAATATGATGTCGCAGCTGGATGATCTGGGCGATACACTGGAGCCAATTCTTCCGGAAGGACACTGCACTATTCTTTCAATTCTTCCGATGAACCACCTTTTCGAGATGACAGTCGGCTTTTCAACATTTTTAAATTTCGGATTTTCGGTTTACTACACCCATAGTCTTAAGCCAAAAGATATTATGACCATTATGAGAGAAAAACACGTAAATTTCATGATAGTAGTGCCGGCATTTCTAAAACTTTTAAAAACAAGTATTGAAAGCGAACTTCACAGCAAGCCGGAGGCAGAACAGCGAATTTTTAAACTTAAATACGCTGCTACAAAATTCATACCTTTTAACGGCATAAAGAAATTAATGTTCAAAGATATTCATGAAAAATTCGGCGGACAATTTATGGGGTGTATGCCTGGAGGGGCACCGCTGGATATTCATGTGGGTAAATTTTTTGAGCGTATCGGAATAAAAATTTATCAGGGCTACGGACTATCAGAAGCAAGCCCTATTGTATCCGTGAACACAGACAGGCGGAAAGATTTAACATCCGTGGGCAAGCCGCTTAAATCCTACAGTGTCAAAATTGATAAAGAAACCGGCGAACTTATGGTGAAAGGTCCTGCAGTAATGAAAGGTTACCACAATCAGCCTGAATTAACAGCATCTGTTATAGACAGCGACGGCTGGCTTCATACAGGGGACATTGCAAAAATCGACAAAGACGGTCACATATTTATCACAGGCAGAATTAAAAATATGATAGTGCTCTCGGGCGGTAAAAAAGTATTTCCGGAAGAAGTTGAAGCGGTACTGGAAAAAAGTCCTTATTTTGCTGAAGTCTGTGTACTCGGAATTTCGAGGACATTCGGGGCAAAAGACGGCACGGAAGAAATTGCTGCCGTAATAGTTCCGTCAGAAGAATTGACATCTAAATACGACGATGCAACCCTTGAAACGCTTATACGTTCGGAAGTAAAAACACTCTCGACCAGGCTGACCGCATACAAACGTCCGGTAAACATAATTATTTCAAAAAATCCGCTTCCGCGGACAGCAACCAGAAAAGTCAAACGCAAAGAAGTAAAAGAGTTAGTAAAAATTTAAAAAGGAGAATAAATGTTCAAAAAATCACTTGCCGCCGCACTTTTAATTTCTCTTACAGCTTTCAGTTTTGCTGTTATACCTGTCTGCGCGGAGGAAGAAGAAATTATTCTGGAACCGCCTGCAGAAGTTGAACCGGAAAAAGAGGTTATAGAATCTCCTGCAATAGCACCCAAATGGGAAGAATTTTGCGAAACAGGATATGAAAAGGTTGAGGCAACTGAAAGAAGCGATGTTTTTGACATTTTCAGTTTTGTAAAAAGCGAGCGCGCAAGAAAAAATTACTGGGCTTCAAGACGCGAAAGTTTTAATAAGTATCTGAATTACTGTAATAAAATTACAGATGAAACCGAAAAAGGCGTCTGCTACACCGAACTCAGAAAAATTGAAACAAATAAAAATGATGAATACAAACATCAGCGTAAAGAATTTTTATATCAGAATAATATAAGAATTGATAAATAACTTTACAAACAACAGGCAAAAAATATTTTTTACAGGTGTTTGTGCTAACATCATCGTATAGAGATTAAATAAAAATAAAAAAAGGAGAAAAAATGATTAAAGTTACCCCGTTTACAAACACCAGATTTACAATTCCGGCAAAACAGGAGGTTCCGTATCTGTACAACCACCTTACAAAACTTGTAAAAAAAGAACAGACAGGCGGAGTTTTTCACTCTGACCGTGTTGAGATTTCGGCTTCCTTAAAAACTCAGGAAGAAAATATTATAAACAAATTAACCGAACTCGGTGCAAAATTCACAATGGAAAATAAGTTTTAAATTTTATTGAAATTTAAATTCAACAGATTGTTTTATCCTCCTTTTTATGCTAAAATAAATAAAAAAAGGAGGATATTTATGCAAAACACAGTTATAGCTTCAAAACTCAGA
>CASFGU010000041.1 GCA_949294395.1 uncultured bacterium | reverse complement strand
AGGGCGGGAGAGGGTTTTAAAGACGTTAGTGGCGTAGGTCGGATTTACTAATCCGACAGGAATGCTCTCGTTGAACGGACGTATGGTTGAAGGGTTTATTGGGTTAACAAAACCCTCCGGCACTTCCGTGCCTCCTCCCTTAATAAGGGAGGTAATTACCCTCACCCCCTTTTGTAAAGCGGATTTTCGGTAGGGCGTTAGCCCGTAAGGTGTTCGGAAACGTTGAGTTTTCGGACGCCCCGAATAATCCAAGACAGGGGGGCAGGGGGGATTTTTTATTAAAACCCTCCGCTGCTGCGCACCTCCTCCCTTTTTAAGGGAGGTCTTTGATACTACCCCATTTTTAAAAGGGGTTAGGGGGAATTTTATTTCTTGCACCCACCACCAGAATGCACGCCAGCCAAAGGCTTTGCCTTCCTCGGCTGTCTGTAACCCTTGTTCTGAGCCGGTTAAGGAGCTTAAACTACTTGCCCCCCCCCCCGTAAATCCTTACTATACTTGACTTTTCCATTATTTAATCTCCTTTGCTTTTTTCTTCTTGAGATCCTGAATCAAGTTCAGGGCCTGCCCTGAATTTAGTTCAGGGATGACATATAACTTTTACTTTGTATTCCAAAATAAATAAAAAACTTTTTGAGGCGATAGCGGGAGCAGCGCGGGAGCGTGTCCGAGAAAAGGTTTTTATTTATTTTAAAATGTTCTAAATATTTTCCGCTGTCTTTTTTATTATAATCTATTTTTTGAAAATTTTCAACTAAGTCAAATGAAAAAATCCAGCCACGAGTCCGGTTAGGGCTGAAACTCCAAGATAAAACAACGGATCCCGTTTGCTTTTAAAACTTATATACAGCAATATCAGAAATATTAGAGTTCCAAAAATACTGAAACTTTCCGAAAACATTCTGAAAGCAACCGCAGCCAGAAGCCCGCACCCTGCAGGTTTTAACCCGTATATTGCCGCCTGAACATATTTATTCTCTCTGAATTTTTCAAGCAGTTTTGAAACAATTATAACAAGTACATAAGAAGGCAGAACCACCGCAGTAGTTGCTACAAGCGCGCCCAAAATTCCCGAGGTAGTAAAGCCTGCAAAAGTCGCAACATTAACCCCTACCGGGCCCGGAGTAATTGAAGATACCGCGACCATATCCGTCAACTGCTTTGCGGTGTACCATTGCTGAACTTCCGCTATATGATACAGAAACGGCAATGTCGCATATCCGCCGCCAAATGAAAAAAGACCTATATGAAAAAATTCCCAGAACAGCTTAAAAAAAATCATTCTTCACAACCTTTTCTGTTTTCTCTGATAATATAATAAAGTATTCCGGCAAAAGCTGACGATATTATAACAAGCACGGGCGACACCTTAAAACACGAAAGCAAAAATGCTGCAAGAAAAATTGCCATTGAAAATTTATCAATAACACTTTTATTCCACATTTCTTTTACGGCAAGCAATACTAAAATTACAACCCCGATACCTACTCCCCAGAAAATACTTTGAATAAATTTTAAATTAATTAATTCTTCAAGAATTTTTGCAATCAAAATTATTGACAAAAAAGCAGGCGAAATTATTCCGGTAACAGCTGCAAAAGCACCCTTTTGCCCCGTAAGTTTATACCCGACAAACATTGACATATTTGCTGCAATAATTCCCGGAAGGCTCTGTCCGAGCGCGTAATATTCACATAATTCATCATGATTTGACCACTTTTTTTTGTCTACAAGCTCACTCTGAAGAAGAGGCAAAATAACATACCCCCCGCCAAGAAGCAATGTTCCTACTTTGAAAAACGTCTTATAAATATTCCAGAAACTCTTTTCCATACTACAATTATACCCTAAACAAAAACAACAGCATTCACATAAAAAATGAACACTGTTGATTTTATTAGTAAAAAATATTTAATTACTACTCATTCAAAGTAGCCTTCAATCTAACCATAGCTCTTGCCAGAGCAGCTTCTGCTCTTTTGGCATCCACCTCGGCCTGATGCTCTTCCAGACGTGCTTTAGCTCTTGCAAGGGCTTCCTTTGCTCTTGCAACGTCAATCTGGTCGCCGCGCTCCGCAGTTGTAGTCAGAATAATACACTCATTATCCTTGAACTGCAACACTCCGCCCATTGTTGCAAAGTTAATTGAACGTCCGTTCTGAATTACCTTTGTAACCCCTATATCAAGCGCTGACATGACCGGAACGTGATTTTTCAGGATGCCGAATTCGCCGTCCACACCGCGTGTGTAGATTTCATCAACATCTTCATCAAAAACAACTTTTTCATGTGTAATTATTTTTAAACGCATATTAACACCTTACAATTAAAGAGTTTTAGCCTTTTCAACAGCTTCTTCAATGGTTCCTACCATATAGAAGGCCTGTTCCGGAAGTTTGTCATGCTTGCCTTCAATAATCTCTTTAAAGCCCTTAATAGTATCCTCAAGTTTTACGTACTTGCCCGGAATACCTGAGAATTGCTCTGCAACAAAGAACGGCTGCGACAGGAATCTCTGAATTTTTCTTGCCCTGTTAACAGTTTCTTTATCCTCTTCAGAAAGTTCATCCATACCGAGAATTGCGATAATGTCCTGTAACTCTTTGTATTTTTGAAGAATTTCAAGAACTTTTCTTGTAACATTATAATGCTCTTCTCCGATAATATGCGGATCAAGAGCTCTTGAAGTAGATTCCAGAGGATCAACCGCAGGATAAATACCGAGAGAAGCAATATTTCTTGACAATACGGTAGACGCATCAAGGTGTGAGAATGTTGTTGCAGGAGCAGGGTCGGTCAAGTCATCCGCCGGAACGTAAATTGCCTGAACTGATGTGATTGAACCGTCTTTAGTAGAAGTAATTCTTTCCTGCAGTTCACCCATTTCGTTAGCAAGTGTCGGCTGGTAACCAACTGCTGACGGAACCCGTCCGAGAAGCGCCGATACTTCCGAGCCTGCCTGAGTAAACCTGAATATGTTATCAATAAAGAGCAGCACATCCTGCTTTGAAAAATCTCTGAAGTATTCAGCCGCAGTCAAAGCAGAAAGCCCGACTCTCATTCTGGCTCCCGGCGGTTCGTTCATCTGACCGTAAATCAGTGCAACTTTATCAATAACATTTGATTCTTTCATTTCATTCCACAGGTCGTTACCTTCACGGGTTCTTTCTCCAACACCGCCGAAAACGGATACACCGGAGTGTTCCTGTGCAATGTTATGGATTAATTCCATAATCAAAACTGTTTTACCTACGCCGGCACCTCCGAACAGACCGATTTTACCGCCTTTCTGATAAGGCTGGAGCAGGTCGATTGCCTTAATACCTGTTTCAAGAATTTCAATATTTGTATTTTGATCAACGAGTTTCGGGGATTCTCTGTGAATAGGAAGATAAGTTTCCGTTTCAACAGGCCCCAGTTCGTCAACCGGTTCCCCGACGACGTTCAAAATTCTGCCCAGAATAGGTTTCCCTACCGGAATTTTTATAGGCTCGTTAGTGTTGATAACTTTCATGCCTCGTTTTAAGCCGTCGGTGGAGGACATCGCAACAGTCCTTACTCTGCCCGAACCGAGCATTTGCTGAACTTCAGCAACAACATACGAACCATCATCTTTCATAACATGAAGTGCAGTATAAATTTCAGGCAAATCTTCCTGATTAAACTCTACGTCAATTACAGGGCCGATAATCTTTGTAATTAAACCCTCGTTTTTTGCTAATGTCTCCATATACCTCTCTCCTTTAATTAATTTCTATTCTACGACAAGCAAAATTTTTTTGCAATTAATAATTTTCGGAACTTATATAGCCAATTCCGCTAAAAAAAGCTAAATTGTCACCCTTAACTCGTTTCAGGGTCTCACTGCTTAGAGATACTGAAACACCAGGTAGAGGCATAAAATCACGTTTCGCCTCGGGCTCAACTGATTTTGCAGCCAGTTCAGCAGACAGTATTACACAGATTTAGTGCAAACAGCTATATAAGTATCTAATTTTACAACTTCCTCATCATTAAAAAATAATTAATTATTAAGGGGTTTTCCAAATTCTATATTATATTATAAATAGGAGATAACTATGGAATACAAAGATTACTATGAAATACTGGGCGTAAAACGCGATGCAACAGAAGCCGAAATTAAGTCGGCTTACAGAAAACTTGCACGGAAATACCACCCCGACGTAAACAAAACAAAAGAAGCAGAAAGCAAATTCAAAGATATAAATGAAGCCTATGAAGTTCTCGGCGACAAGGCTAAACGTCAAAGATATGACAGCCTTGGTTCAAACTGGCAGGGAGGCCAGAGTTACACCCCGCCTCCGGGATTTGAAAACTTTAATTTTGGAGGAGGCAACGGCGGCGCTTATCAGAGTTTCAGTTTTAACGGACAGGATATGGGCGGATTTTCCGACTTTTTCAGTTCACTGTTCGGGGATATGATGATGGGCGGCGGGGCTTCTCGCAGTGCTCGCGGCATGAATTTTGGAGGATTTGACTTTGGAGGCATGCAGCAGGGAGCCACACAGAGAAGAAGCCCTCGCCGGCAGCGAACCTCTAAAGAAGATTTAGACATCACAAAGACGCTAAATATAACAGCAAAAGACATATTTAACCAGAAACCTGTAAGTGTAAGCTTTTCAGAGATGGAAAGATGTACACAGTGTCCGCCGGACGGGGGTTACTGTTCAGCATGCGAAGGGAGAGGCTATACAAATGTGTCAAAGTCAATCAAGGTAAAACTTCCGCCGGAAGTCAAGGAAGGTCAGAAAGTCAGACTTAAAGGCGAAGGCAAAGTTGATAATTACGGTCAGGCCGGAGATTTATATTTAATAATTCATTTTAAAGATCCTGAATACGAAATTGACGGCACCGATTTAACAAAAGAAGTTGAAATAACTCCGCCGGAGGCAGTTCTCGGAACTAAAAAGGACATAAAAACACTTCATGGCAATATCGCTATAAAAATTCCGCCAAAAACTTCATCAGGTCAGATGCTCAGACTTAAAAATTTAGGACTTCCGAAAAAATCAGGCGGCTATGGTAACTTAAATGCTAAAATTAAAATCGTAATCCCGAAAGATATTTCGGCTAAACAGATTGAGTTATACAAAAAAATTCAGGAAAGTTAACAATAAAGGCGGGCTTTAAAAAGCCCGCCTTTTGTTTTATTTAGGTAAATTTTTAAAATAATCCGGCTCATTTAGCGCCCTTGCCGTACAACCATAACCATTGCGGCCGCCTGCAGATGTTAATGAGCAATTTGTATCTTCAGGATAAGCGGTGCCCTCAGCCCCCATTGGAAGAAGTTTCCCCTGTTTTGTTACCTGAAACACAAAAATATCATGTCCCCAGCGGTTTGGTTTCTTCTGCCAATGTAAAAGCGGATTTTGGGCGGATGAAGGGTGAAGAGTGAAGCGTTCAACTAATACTCCACGGGGGTGGGTGCCGCAGGCGGGTGACGGGAAGGTTTTGTTGAACGGGTGAAAAGTTGAATGGTGGAAGGGGTGAAAGGTTAACAAAACCATCCGGCACTATCGTGCCACCTCCCTTCATGATTAACGGGTGCATGGTTGAACGGGTTAATGGTTTATTTTTTACCCCTCCTCGAAATCCAAGAGCCGTTACCTCTCGCAAAACGATACTCAATCGTTCCCGTTCCCGTCATTTGAGGGGCGGGCGGCAGGGTCTCATGGGGAGGACATGGTTTTCCGCTCCCTTTTTAAAAGGGGGCAGGGGGAATTTTATCTCAAACAGCCACCGCCAGAATGCACGCCAACTAAAGGCTTTGCCTTCATCTGCTGCATGTAACCCTTGTTCTGTGCCGGTTAAGGAGCTTAAACTACTTGCCCCCCCCCCCGTAAACCCTTGCTATACTTGCGTTTTCCATTGTTTAATCTCCTTTACTTCTTTTTTCTTCTTGAGATCCTGAAGCAAGTTCAGGATGACATATACTTTTATTATGACACTGCTTTCTGAGCCTGCCCTGAATTTACTTCAGGGATGACAGGATGTTTTATTTTGTCATGCTGAACTGGCTGCAAAATCAGTTGAGCCCGAGGCGAAACGTGATTTTATGCCCCTACCTGGTGTTTCAGCATCTCTTTGACTTTCCTCTGCCCTTTTTTATTATAATCTATTTATTGAAATATTTCAACTTGACATTTCTAAAGCTGCAAAGGACAATAGTTTCTATAAAAGGGGGCTGCGCTTATGACTAAGGAAACATTTTTACACGACAAACATATTGCACTGGGTGCTCGGATGGTTGATTTTGCAGGCTGGCACATGCCTGTTCAATACACTTCAATTATAGAAGAACACAGGACGGTAAGAGAAAATGTCGGAGTGTTTGATGTATCGCACATGGGAGAAGTTTTTATAACAGGCAAAGACTCTTTAGCATTTTTACAGAAAATCGTTCCGCAGGATATTTCAAAACTCGCTTACGAAAAAGCCGTCTACTGCCAGCTTCCGAATAAAAAAGGCGGGCTCATTGATGACTTGATTATTTATAAATTAGGGATAAATCTTTATCTTGTAATCTGCAATGCAGCAAGAATTGATGAAGATTTGAACTGGATGGTGAGAAACAAAAAAGGGCTGGATGTTAAAATTGACAATCAGTCGCATAATTATTCGCTGCTTGCAGTTCAAGGGCCGAAAGCAGACGAGCTCTTAAGAACAATGGGGCTTGAAACACAGCAGGAATCCTTTACAATAAAACCGGCAGTTATCTGCGGAATAAAACTCTTAATCTCCCGCACAGGCTATACAGGAGAGGACGGTTATGAACTTCTTGTTGAAAATGAATTTTCAGAAGAACTCTGGGACAAAATCCTTAAATACGGTAAAGCATTCAATATAAAACCAATAGGCCTCGGCGCACGCGATACATTGAGACTTGAGGCCGCTCTGCACCTTTACGGTAATGACCTCGATGAGGACACAACCCCTGTGGAGGCAGGTCTTGGCTGGTCTATTTCGAAAGATAAACAGGAGGATTACAACGGGAAAGAAATAATTATGGAGCAACTCAAACACGGCGGCAGAAAAAAACTTATCGGACTTAAAATGCTTGATAAAGGTATTGCGCGCCACGGATATGAAGTTTACAAAAAAGGAGAGCGCATCGGAATTGTTACCAGCGGCGGGATTTCACCTACACTCGGTGAAAATATTGCACTTGCTTATGTAAAAAATGATAAAGATATTTGCACAGGATCTACTGTTCAAGTTATGATAAGAGAAAAGTTACACGATGCCGGAGTGGTCAAAAAACCATTTATCTGCAAGAAAAACAGAATAAAAAATACAGGAGAATAAAAAATGAGTATTACTGAAAAGATTCTTTGTTCCAAATCTCATGAATATATTCTTAAAAATGACGATGGAACATACACAATCGGATTAACGGATTATGCTGTGGAACAGCTTGGCGACATTGTATATCTTGAACTTCCCGAAGCCGGAAGTGATTTCAAAAAAGGGGAAACCTTTGCTACAGTGGAATCCGTTAAAGCTGCATCTGAAATTTATGCACCAATCAGCTTTAAGGTTACTGAAATAAACGAATCTCTTGCTGATGCGCCTGAAACTCTCAATGAGGACTGCTATGAAAAAGGCTGGCTCATTAAGGCGGAAGCAACAGGCGATATTACAGAGCAAAACGATTTAATGGAATACGAAGATTACAAAGAAGAAGTTGAGTAATGAAAAATTTTTTAGTACATGATGACAATTCAAGGGCTAAAATGCTTGAAAGTATCGGACTAAAGTCCGTTGAAGATTTGTTTAAACAAATTCCTGCCGGTGCAAGAATTGAAAATCCCGGTCTGGAAAAACCTTTGAGCGAAATGGACGTTCAAAAAGAAATTAAAGCTCTTGCTAAAAAGAACAAAACTGATTTTATAAGTTTTCTCGGCGGAGGGGTTTATAACAAATTTATACCTGCCTGCATTGCACAGGTTGCAAACAGGTTTGAATTTCTTACTGCATACACTCCCTATCAGGCTGAATTTTCTCAGGGAACTCTGCAGGTAATGTATGAGTTTCAAACAATGATGTGCATGCTTACCGGAATGGATGTTTCTAATGCAACCGTCTACGACGGAGCAACAGCCTGCGCAGAAGCAATGCTTATGGCTGTCCGTATTCAGAAAAAAGATAAGGTTCTTGTATCCAAAAATCTTAACCCTGAATATTTAAAGGTCATAAAAACTTACGCATGGGCCGGCGGAATTGAAGTTGAATTATTTGAAGAAATTCCTTCCGCAGTAAAAGATTACGCCTGCGTGCTTATACAAAATCCTGATTTTTACGGTGAAATTACGGAAATAACAAAACCTGAGAATACATTACTTATTGTATGTACAGATATTTCATCACTTTCTATACTTAAACCTCCGGCTGAATACGGGGCGGACATCGTGGCAGGTGATATTCAGGGGCTGGGGATTCCTCAGAGCTTCGGCGGGCCGCATGCCGGAATTATTGCCTGCAGAGAAAAATACATGCGCCAGATGCCGGGAAGATTTGCAGGCCGTACGGTTGACAAAGACGGTAATCAGGCGTTTACGCTCACTATCCAGACACGTGAACAGCATATAAGAAGAGAAAAAGCCACCAGCAACATCTGTTCAAATCAGGCGCTCACCGGCCTGTGCGCTGCAGTATATCTCAGTGTCACAGGCGAAAAAGGCTTCCGGCAGACCGGATACCTTTCCGCTAAAAATGCACACAAACTCGCTGAAAAACTATCTGAAACCGGAATAAAAATTTTAAACAAAAATTTCTACAATGAATTTGTGATTGAAGTTGAAAATGCAGATGAATTTCTTGCAAAATTAAAAACCAGTAATATCATAGGCGGTTCGAAACTTGATGATAAGAAAATTCTTGTTGCCGCAACGGAAATGATTTCAGATGATGATATTAACCTTTACTTAAAAAGCCTCACATAAAATCGGAGGCTTTTTTAAGTTTCTTTATTTTTCCGCTTCAATCTTTTTTCTCTGACCTGAGCTTTTGAATTTGCGGTTTATATTTTTACTGAAAGCGCTCAAATCAGTTTTAACTATTCAGCTTTTTTAAGAAGCTGTGCAAGAAGTTCAGCTGCCGGTGCTACCGGAACTGTAATGTATGCGTAAGCTGCTGCTGATAATTTGTTCTGTACTTTAACTTCTTTAACTTCGTTTCTCATAATCTATACTCCTCGTTAATTTTGTATCCCCGTATTTATATAAAAGATTTTTTTATAAAAAAATTGCCTTATTTATTCAATAAGGCTTAACAATTCTTAATATACTATTTATATATACCAGCTATATTGCTTCTTGAAACTGCATATAATCTACCCCGCCTACTGATTTGTAGATATTTATTGCAGAGATGATTGCATCAACAGTATAAGAAACCATAGATTTTTCAGACAAAAGAAGCGATTCTTGAGCCTTAATCAAATCAACTGTAGAGGAGGCTCCAATATCGAACTTTTTATCAGCAAGTTCAAATTTGTTCTGCTCAAGTGTAAATCGTTCTTTGCTGCTGTCAAGATTTTTCCGTGCTGTTTTGGCGCTTACAAGAGCATCATTAACCTCCTGCAGCGAGGTGAGAATTGTTTTTTCATAAATTTGAAGCGCTTTTTGATATTCATACTTTTTGTAACGCAGCATAGCCATTTTTCTGCCGCCTGTAAACAAATCAAGCGACGGCATAACTCCAGCGTTTGAGAAAAACGTATGCTTGCCGAACACGTCGGAAAGCTGATACGCATTAAACCCCACCTGACCGAACACAAGGAACTTTGGCAAAAAATCACGGCGTGCAACTTTGACATCTATACCGAGTTTTTTAATATAATATTCACTCTTGATTAAGTCCGGACGGTTCTGTATTGCTTCCGACTGAATATCAAGCGGCAGCTCCGGAATTTTAACAGTATCAAAAGAACTGCGGTTAATCTCAGTAATATTTCTGTCGCCGAGAATTACTTTCAGTTGATTTTCCAGAACATCCTGTTTTTCTTTGAGGGTGTTTAATTCTTCCTTAAACATAGTTAAAAGCTGTTTTTCAAACAGGACGTCATTGATTGAACAGAGCCCGCCTTCGTATTTTTTTTCATAAAGTTTGACCGCTTCTGCCTGCATATCAACAAGCGATTGCTGATTTTTAATAAGCTTATCCGCTTTTATAAGATTAAAGTAATTAGATGCCAGAGCTGTAGTGATAAGAATATATGAGGCTCTTTCATCCTGCTTAATCATTTCCAGCCGCTGTTTTACGCTTTTTGTTTTGAGGTAATTTTCCCCCCAGATGTCAGTTTCATAGGTCATAGTGAGCGGGAGTAAAAACCTGCTCTGCGAATAATCAGGAATTATAAGATCGCCGAATCTTGTAGTTGCACCGGTAAACTCGCGCCCTACCTGTCCACTGATGCCGAGCTGCGGAAGCTGGTCGGAAAAGGATAATTTCACAACCTGCTGAGCCTGCTTTGTGGAAGCTGTTGCAATTTTTAAATCTCTGTTATTTGCATACGCAAACTGCATATAATTATTCAGATTTTCATCATCAAACTTTTTCCACCAGTCAAGATTCATATATTCAATTTTATCCGCCACAAGAGGTGCATCTTTCGCATTTACGGCTAGCGCGCCACAGAACAAAAGCATCAGGGTAATAAATATTTTAAAAATTTTCATGCTTCACTTTCCTTTATCATTTAAACCATGCCTGCACTTAATTCCTGCAAAACAGCCTGCTTTAAAACTTTCAGCCTGCTGCTTGCAAAATTAAACCGGCTTGTGTTATCATAATAACACAAAGAAAATCATGGAACAACTGGAATTATTAAAAAGCCGAATAGGGATGAAGCTTGTGCGCATCGGCAAGATGACACGGGCAATAGCAGTCCAGAGGTTCACGGCGCTCGGATATGAAATAACCCCCGAACAGATGACCGTACTTGCTGCGCTCATTGACCACAACGGGCTGTACCAGAGACAAATCGGCGCCCTGACTCTGAAAGACCGGCCAAATATCACAAGAATTATTAAAATTCTTGAAAAAATGAAACTGGTCACCAAAACCCCTGACGTTAACAAAAGAAAAGTTTATAAAATAGCTATCACCGAAGAAGGCAGAAAAGTTTTTGACAAAGTAATACCTACAGCCCTTGAACTATGGCAGAGCACAATAGAAGGGGTTCCGGAAGATGAACTGCTTATAACTCTAAAGGTTTTACAGAAATTTAAAGAGAATTTAGAAAATGAATTAAATATACAGATATAGAGGAAAAAATTATGGACGACAAAAATAAAAACACCCCGGAGGATGATGATTTCAAACCGCTAGACCATGAAAAAATAGAACAAAAAGCAAAAGCCAGAATTAAAACGAGAAAAGAAAAAGCTAAAAAAAACCGGCACGAATACCAGAAAAAAAGAGTAATAGTTCCGACTGCTACCGCAATTGCGCTGGTACTTCTCGGAATAGGCGCCGCAATTCATTCGACATATTATCAATCAACAGATGACGCGTTTGTTGAAGGCAGACTTATCACTGTAGCCCCGCGTGTATCCGGGCCTGTTGTGAACCTTCTTGTAGATGATAACGATAATGTCGAGGCAGGACAGCTTCTTGTTGAAATTGACCCGACAGATTACGAGGTAAAACTCCACGAGACAGAAGCAAAACTTGCTCAGGCAAAAGCTGAATTAAACGTTACGGAAAAAGAAGTGGAACGCGGGGAGGCAAATGTTAATCAAACATTTGAAGATATTTCATCAACCCGATCCAAACTTAATTTTGCCCAAAAAGACCATAAAAGATACACAGCAATGTATAAATCCGGAATAGTTTCCAAACAGGATTTTGAAAACAGCAAAACCAAACTTGAAGTATCCGAGGCGGAAAACAAAGCCGCAGCCGAACGCTCTGAAGCAGCAAAACATGCTCTTGCATCTAATCAGGCAAAAACAGAATCAATGGAGGCTAATATAAAACGGCTTGAAGCAGAAGTTGAACAGGCAAAATTAAACCTGAAATATACAAAAATCTACGCACCTCAAAGCGGAAAAGTCTCAGCGAGAAGCGTTGAAAAAGGTAATTACCTGCAGGTAGGACAGCCTCTAATGCAGATTGTTCCGGAAGAAGTGTGGGTGGTTGCAAACTTTAAAGAAATACAACTTACGAATATGAAAGAACACCAGCCGGTTTCAATAAAAGTTGACACCTATCCCGGGAAACGCTTCAAAGGAGAGGTTCAGAGCATACAGCGTGCAACCGGCGCTAAATCCAGCCTTTTCCCGCCGGAAAATGCTGTCGGGAGCTATGTCAAAATTGTACAGAGAGTTCCTGTGAAAATTATTTTTAAAGAAGATATTTCAGACTACAACATAGTACCGGGAATGTCTGTTGTACCAAAGGTCAAAGTGAAGTAAGTTGAAGGGTTGAAAGGATGTTGAGTTGAAATGTTAGAAACTATTCACACATTCAACTTTTCAACCTATCCACCTTTCAACTAAATCGGGGTAGGTTAGGCTTACAGCCCAACAACAAAAATCCGGAAATAACTGTTATAATTAAATCCCTTCAACTATTCAACCCTTCAACCTTTCAACCAAATTGAGGTTTTTAATGTCAGAAAACACAATTACAGAAAAGAAAACAAACCCCTATATAGTTGCACTTGCGGTTTTGCTGCCATCGTTTCTGGCGCTTGCGGCATCTTCTGCTACAAACGTAAGCCAGCCGCATATCGCAGGTTTTTACGGAGCGACTCAGTATGAAACTAATACAGTAATAACCTGTTATATCATATCAGGCGGCTTAATGCTTCCGGTCACAGGGTATCTGGTCAGAACAATCGGCAAAAAACTTTTGATGTATTACAGTATCTGGGTATTTTGCCTCGGATGTCTTTTGTGTCTGCTCGCACCGAATCTGCAGGCGCTTATTGCCGCAAGAATTGTACAGGGTATCGGAAGCGGCTGTATTCTTCCTCTGTGTCAGGCAATATTGCTTGAAGTTTTCCCCGAGGAACAGCGCGGAGTCGCTATGGGTTTATTCGGGGTTGCAGCGATGTTTTCTCCGCTTGCAGGGCCTTTCTTCGGAGGATATTTAACAGATAACTATTCGTGGCAGTGGATTTTTATTATAAATATTCCTCTTTGTATGCTGTCTTTTTTACTTGTGAAACTTTTCGTCAAAAGCGACAAACCCGAAAAACAAAAATATAATAAAAGGTTTGATTATGTCGGATATTTTTCTATAGTAATCGCAATGGCGTGTATGCAGATTGTTCTTGATAAAGGGCAGCAGTGGAACTGGTTTGATACAACGTGGATTTGCTGGCTCACAGGAATTTGCGTATTCTCATTCGTGCTATTTTATGTATGGGAACTTGAATATAAATATCCTGTTATTGATATAAGAGTTTTCAAGGATAGAAACTTTCTATTCGGGACTATTGCAAGTTCTTTTATAAACGTAATGATTTATTCGACACTGCTGCTTGTTCCGATGTTTGTACAGAGCCTGCTGGGTTACAGTCCCTCAATGTCAGGGTTAACAATGTTTCCACGTGCAATAATCTGCCTTATCGGACTGCTTGCAGTTGGTGAGATTTCTCGATTTATAGACAGCCGCCACCTTGCATCAATCGGGCTTATAATAATAGCAATTTCGTTATTGATGTTGACTCAGATGAATACCACATCTTCCATGGAAAGTGTAATCCTTCCTAACATTTTACTTTGTATCGGGGTTCCGACGGCATTTGTTCCGATTACGGCACTTTCCTTCCAGACGCTTCCGGCAAGCAAAAATGCAGACGCTGCCGCCCTGCACGCTTTATTCAAAAATATTGTAACAGCAATAGCAACATCCGCTTCCGCAACTTTTATAGCAAGAGTTTCACAGGTTCACCAGAACTACCTCGTCGGTAATCTTTCTCCGCATAATCCTGTGTTTCAGTATAAATTTGCGGCATTAAAGGCGAAATTTATGCACCTTTATCCGTCAGTTGTTGCAGCAAGAAAAGCGGATGGAATGCTCTATAAGCAGCTCCTGCAGCAAGCAAAACTCGCATCCTTCTTTGATGTTTTTACAGTACTTGCTGTTATGTGTATTATAATAATCCCGATTCTCTACATACTGAAAGTCAAAAAAGCAAATACTCAACCTAAAGCATCATAGGCTTTTTTAATTTCTTTAATATCCTGCCACATTAACCATTTCGGGCTGCCTTTTTCGTGCGAATCGTTGCGTAATAAATAAGACGGGTGAAAAATTGGCATCATTTTGCTTCCAAAAGGTCCGTCAAACCATTTCCCGCGGACTTTTGTAATTCCTGTTGCTGTATTAAGCATAGAAGATAATGCCACTTTGCCGCAAAGCAGAATAATCCGGGGTTTCAAAATTTCAATCTGCGCATCCAAATAAGCCCTGCAGGCTTCTTTTTCTTCCGGCAACGGGTCTCTGTTATCAGGAGGACGGCATTTAAGGGTATTACAGATATAAACATCTTTTTTTCTTGAAAGCCCGACTGATTCAAAAATTTTATCAAGAAGCTGACCGGCTTTACCGACAAAAGGTTCGCCTTTTTGATCTTCATAATAACCGGGGGCTTCACCGATAAGCATCATTTTATGATTAGGAACGCCGCCGGAAAAAACAATATTTGTACGGCTCTTGCAAAGTTCACACTTATCACAGTATTCGCACATCTGACGAACTTCTTCTAAATCTGATTCAATACTCATATAAATCCTTAATCTTCAGATAAAAAATATCATGAAAATTCATTTTAAACAAATAATTTTTTACATAAAATATGTTATCGGAAATACATAAAGCCCTCCTGCTTTTTATAAATGGGGCTTATGCAGCCCCAAACCCCGCACCGGATATTCTTTCTTTTTGTTGCGATGCAAAAAGAAAGAATATCGGCTAAGAAAGAAAAACACGCTGTATAATAGCGCTGCTTCGCAGCGCAAAGACCTAATGGATGTAGTTAAATGCTGACGCATTTAACCTCTTAGCCTCACTATCGCACTTCGTGCACGTTCGGCGACCGACCGCAGGTCGGTTTTAATGCGAGCGTGCGGCGTAGCCGCGATAGCGAGCTATCAAGGTGAAAAAATTTTGAGATCCTGAATTAAATTCAGGATGACAAAATTTTTTCACTTCATCCATTTGGGTTTGCGGCGCACAGCGACGCTCTTTTCTTTTGCCGATTTTTCTTTTCTTTGGTTCATTTCTTTTCTTTTTTCTGGCTAAAAAAGAAAAGAAATGAACGTAAAAGAAGTTGGTGAACTTGTTTCTTCCGATAACATATTTTATGTTTTTATACTACAATATAATTACAGGTTATCAAAAAAGGAGAGAACTATGTTAACTAAAAATTCATCAGTAAAAACAACTTTTTCAGGTGTTGATTTTTCTAAATATTCATCAAAAACATCTGAATTTGTAAAAGAATTTTCTAAAAGAGCAAACCAGAAAGGTCACTTCCTCAACTGGGTTAATCTTCCAAAAGAACAGTTGAAAAGATTAGACGACCTCTATTCTATGGTTGAAAAATTTAAAAAACAAACCGGCGCTAAAAAATTGAGCGTTATGGGTATTGGCGGCTCTAAACACACTGTCGAACACATGCTCGGCATAAACGGGCTTAATGTCCGCCACGACTCTGTAGAATTCTATTCAGATGTTGATTCAATCAGCCTTGAAAGATTTCTATACAGATTGGGCGACATAACAGAAGCTAATTTTATGATTGCTTCAAAATCCGGTTCAACTTTTGAAACCAAAGACGGTTTCTTAAGAGTTCAGGAAATGATGATTGACGCATATAAAGCAAAAGGTCAGTCAGAAGAAGAAGCTAAAAAATCCGCAGCAAAACACTTTATCGCAGTAACAGACGCAAATGCCGAAAAAAGCGAACTCAGAAGAACATCAACTTCAGAAGGCTGGATTGGCGACTTATACATCCACGATGACGTTGGCGGAAGATTTTCAGCATTCGACGACCACGCTTTATTCACCCTTATCTGGGCAGGGCTTTCTAAAGAAGATATGACAAAATTGTTGAATGCCGCTCAGGAAATTTCAGAATTGTCTCTTTCTAACGATTTAGAACTCAACGACGCATTGAAAGAAGGTATCTTCTGGGCTGATGCTAAATTAAACGGAATTGAAGCCTCTGTTCATCAGTATATGGGCTCAATGTTTGAAAACACTGTTTACTGGCACGCTCAAATGCAGAATGAATCAGTAAAAGATACATTAAAACAGGTTGCAAAAGTTCCTGACGCTATGCACCACAGTGCAGAAGCTCACTTCAACCCTGCAAACAAACTTGTTTTTGCACTCACGGTTCCAGTAGATAAAGGTGTTTGCAGAGAAAATGCCGAAGCTTACATAGGCGCATTAACAAAATCATACGAAATCACAGGCGCATTCTTCAGAGAAGATGTTGAAACTTCTAAAATGGGCTTAACTCCTGAAGCTGCAGGTGCTATGACTCAATTGAGAGCCTTCGCAACAGTTTATCAGGAAATCGTTACAGCCGTTATGACTGGCAAACAATTACCGGAAGTTCTCGACAGCGTTCTACAGCCGCACGTTGAGTTTTACAAAAAGAACCTCAAAGGCGGAGTTGTTGTTCCGGGAAGAATTTCTAAATAGACGCTCCAAATGCGGGCAGACAGAAAAATTTCGGCGGACTTTTTTATAAAAAGTCCGCCGTTCTTATTATTGACTTCAAATTACGCACAAGGTACCATAAAATCATTATGACAACCAATTTTGATTTTTTACGGGAAGTAGACAAAGATTTATTTGAAATAATTACGGAAGCCGAAAAGTTATACAGAGATGAGTATTTTGAACAGTGTATGGCACAGACCAGACGTTTCGGAGAAAATGTCTGTAAAAATGTTCTTGGATACCGTGGAAGCAGCGCCGGAACCTTTGATGAAATGCTTGCCTTTTTAAAAGACAAAACCTCCGGGGAAGAACAGGAAAAAGAATTTATTGAAGATTTGTATTTTTTAAAAAGAAACGGCAACAAATCTGTTCATTCATCCTCGGTAAAAAGGGATTATCTGACTGCGCTTGAATGTCTACAGCGGGCGTTTGAAGTTGCTATAAGCTATTCTGTATACAACAGGGGCGCAAAACCGGAAATATTAAGATTAAACTACGATACAGAACTTCTTATAACAGGAAAACCTAAGCAGAAAACTCTTGCTGAACGGTATGCTGAAGAAAAGGCTTACGCAGAACGCTCAAGCACGCCGGTAAAAGCTAAAATTTCATCAGAAAAGCCACCCAAAAAGAAACCGGCAAAACTGCAGTCATATCAAATGACCCCGAGCAAGAAGCGTGCTAAATATCCGATTTTCTGGATACTGGTCGGAGTAACAACACTAATCTCTCTTCTAATACTCGGGGCAATGCTTGTCGTCGTTAAATTTCATTATTTATTCAATAATTAATTCTCCTTAATTTTCAATCCTAAAATCTTATTTTTTCGAGCTGCCCGGATAAAAAAAGAGAGGGTAACCCTCTCCTTATTTGGGCGATACGTGACTCGAACACGTGACCCCCACAATGTCGATGTGATGCGCTACCAACTGCGCCAATCGCCCACGATTTTGTTATTTTTCAGGTTTTCGGCTTGTTGGTAGCTTGCGCTACCTTCCCTCCGTTTTTCGATACTTAATCGAAAATCGGAGCCTTGCCAATCGCCCACGATTTTGTTATTTTTCAGGTTTTCGGCTTGTTGGTAGCTTGCGCTACCTTCCCTCCGTTTTTCGATACTTAATCGAAAATCGGAGCCTTGCCAATCGCCCACGATTTTATTCAATTTTCAAATTTTTGGCTTTTGATAGTATATACTATCTTACTCATCTAATTTTGATACTTACCTGAACTTCCATTCCTGAGAAAGACTTTCACGTTTCGGCTTTGCCTTACCCGTTCGCATTATCAATCAAAAAGTAGAGTGTTTGCCGCTCACCATCTTTTCAAGCCTTTGGTTTAGCATGGCTAAAATGTGACATTAACTTTCCTATACCGTTACGCATTTTTATTATAGGATTTGATTTATGATAAGGTTTTGCCTGCACAAATTTATCTTCCACATTCGGGTAAGACAACTTTGTTACTGAAACTCTAGGCGCTTCAAGCTTTAATGGTTCAAGTACCGATGTAATTGTAGAAACCGGATTGTTTGATATTCCAAAAATTTTACCCATAAACTTTTCTCCTGATATATAAAAAAGGCGACACCCGGATTCGAACCGGGGGTAAAAGCTTTGCAGGCTTCTGCCTTACCACTTGGCCATGTCGCCTCAACCTGTTCTTTTATGATAAATAAGACATAAGTTAATGTCAAGATAAACAACTGCGCAAAAATTTTTTATTTGCGCTTTACAAATTTCACATCATATCCGAGTAAATCCGCAATCATTTCTATTTCGGCAAATTTTATAGTTTCGCTGCGCAGTTTTCGCGAAAGATTATTCATAGTAATCTTTTTGTTCTTTTCTTTTGCAAGCCTTTCCGCAACCTTTGTTAATGTTACGGCTTCCGAGGCTAATAAAATTTTTACCCGCTGATTTATATTCATATTGTAATTATAATGGCTATTAAACTTTTCTGGCTTTGATGATATATTTATAATTATTATTAAGTATAAATCAACTATAAACCTTATTAAAATTAAGAGGCGTTAATATTAACAACTTGAAAATCCATGAAAATTTTGTTATTATAAAAAACAAAGGAGGATAAATTTATGCAAAACACAATTATAGCTTCAAAACTCAGAAGGGGGGGGGGGCTCAACCTTCTGTAAATCCGCTCAGGACAAGGGTTTCCGGCGGACAATTTTAGAATATATTAAGCGCTTTGATTTTTTTAAATCTTTTTCCTTTGCGGACGCAAGTATTAAGCCGATTTGGCATTTGGAGGACAATAATCCAATCTACCAATGGTTGACCTCCCTTGTAAAGGGAGGTGGCACGGTAGTGCCGGAGGGTTTACCCTCTCCCGAATTTGTAAATTCTGCCCTCTCACAAAGAGAGAGGGCCTTGTTGAACCCTTCACTCCTTCAACACTTCAACTTTTCAACCATTCACCCGTTCAACATTACCACTCCCTTCACCCCTTACCATTCACGCTTTACCCGCCGCAAATCCGCTTTCACTCTGGCTGAGGTCTTAATTACCCTCGGAATTATAGGCGTGGTGGCTGCCATGACACTGCCCGCATTAGTTGCTTCTCACCGCAAAACAGAAGTAGAAACCAGACTTAAAAAATTCTACTCGGTAATGAATCAAGCAATCAACATGACAAATGCGGAATACGGTGAGCCTAAATACTGGTGGAAAGACTGCGGGGCCAGTGGTTCTCCTACCTGCTCTCAGGATGAAGCAATTGAATGGTTTCAAACATATATAGGAAAACATCTACAAATCCTCAACATAGAAAAGGCAACCTCTGTTTCCGGTAAAGAAGGATTTCTTGTATATTTCAAAGACGGCAGCATTCTAAGAATGAATACTTACCTTTATGACAGCGTACTTTACATAAACAAAAGGGCACTTACATCAATGCAATCCGGCATTAACGCATTTGCGTTCCGATTTAATCCGGTCTTGTCCACCGGTCAGAAAGAGGAAGAAAATATTTATACCCAAAAATCAACATTTGAACCATACACAACAACATGGGACGGCACAAGAGAAGATTTATTTAACAACAGTAACTACGGATGTGCAATAAAAGATAAAGGCGGCTTCTGTGCAAAACTTATTCAGTACGACGGCTGGGAGATTAAAGACGACTATCCTCTAAAATTTTAAAACGCCTGAAAAGGCGTTTTTTATTCCATAGCTTTTGCCACACGGTAGAGGGTGTATTGCTTTTCTTTATTTAAATTATCGTAAATTGCAATTATCTCATCCTTGAAATCTTTGTCTTTTCTGCGCGTAAACTGAAATAATTCATACAACTCAACCCCAAGCGCTTCAGCTATTCTTTCTAATGTTCCTATAGTAGGAAAATTTCGACCTACTTCCAGTTTACTTATATACCCTACATCTAAATTCAAAATTTCCGCAAGCTTTTCCTGTGTTACTTTTCTTTGTTTTCTCACTTCTTTTATCTTTAAGCCTAATAATTCTTTTGTCTGCATAAATTACCTCTTTTTCTGATTTTATTTATTACAAGCGCAAAATTAAGGCATAATTAGTGCCATAAAAATAAAAAAAGTCACAACAATTGACAAAATTAGCAATATATGTGATAATTAATATAAAAACAGCAATAAAAAGGAGGGTATTTTGAAGAAAGGATTTACTCTGGCTGAGGTTCTGATAACTCTCGGGATTATAGGTGTTGTAGCTGCGATGACCATGCCGGCTCTTGTTGGAAATTACAAGAAAAATGTTACTGTTAACCGGTTGAAAAAATTTTATACGGTTATGTCACAGGCAACAAATATTGCTATTGCAAAGAACGGGCCTATGGAAAGCTGGGATGGTTTTACATCTGCTAGCAACGGGAAAGAAATACAGCAATGGTTTGACAAGTATATGAAACCTAATCTTAAGTATACAAAAAGATGGATTGACCTAGATGAAGAAAACGGTAAGGAGAGCCTGTATGTAACATTTGCGGACGGAAGCCTGATGAAACTCACAAACTGGGCAGCAAGTAGTGCTGATATTGACGAAGAAACAGGAGCGGACAACAACCATGTTGCAGATAATTACAACGGACTTATACATGTTGCCTTTCTAACAGATGCTAAAGCAATTCCGCCAGAAAACCAGAAACAGTGCATAAACAAATTTTCATTTCTTTTTTATAGCCCGTTAAAAAAACAATACGGATTTTTCCCTTACGCATATCAGATAAAAAAACAAGAAGACTACAATCGTGCCTATTTATTAAACGAGATTAAAAACAATCCCGATTCTCAATACTGTGCAGCCCTGATTATGTATGACGGGTGGGAAATTAAAAACGATTACCCGTTCAAGTTTTGAGATACAAACCGGCATCCACCTCTGCCGGTTTTAATTTAAAAATCAAAAAGGGATTTTACCGGAACATCAAGAGCTTCTGAAACTTTTAACAAAGTTTTTAACCCGGGTTTATTTATATTAACTTCTATTTTACCGAGGTAATCTAAGCTGATACCGCATTTTTCTGCAAGTTTTTCCTGTGTCAAATGAGCATTTTCCCGCAACATTTTTATACGTTTACCCAACTTGGTATAAAATTCAGCCTCATTCATTTGTCAATTTTACTGGATATAACATCGGGTTATTACTGGAAAAACTCCAGTAACAATTCTCATGAACATAATTTATTATGTACTAGGAGGATATTTATGAAGAAAGGTTTTACTCTGGCAGAAGTCTTAATCACACTCGGAATTATCGGCGTGGTTGCTGCGATGACTTTACCATCGCTTATCAATGATTATAGGGATAAAGAAACTGTAACCAAAGTCAGAAAAACTTATTCTGATATTTATAACGCAATAAATCACGCCAGAACATCAGATGGCAACATTAATGACAATTCTGTACTCTTTAACCCTGAAAATAGCAGCACCCGAACAGCTCAAAATTTTATAAAATACTTTAACGGGGCAAAATTATGTACTAACAATAAAAAAGAATGTAAAAAATATTATTATGATATTAAATACTCCAGATTTTACACAGGCGGAACAAATACCGGCATATTATGGTCGAGAGTGTACCCGGCAATTATATTGAATAGCGGTGCAACCTTGTATATTGTCCAGAAGAACCATCCCGACTGTTATGCTGAATCAACTTACGAAAAGCAGGATGAAGATGGCAGACCCATTTTGGATGAGGATGGAAACAAAATTATGTTACCAGCTGTTACTAAAATATGCGGTTATGTCTATTTTGATGTAAATGGGCCTAAAAAACCAAATAGATTTGGATACGATGCTTATTATATCCAGATTTCAAAGGATAAAGTAGAACCCGGTATTCAAACTTATTTAGGACGTGAGAGTCTTGAAAATATATTATCCGGCAAAGATAACTTTATATTCTCGGATTATACAGTAGGCACAGAAAAATAAAACTTGCAATTTTAAACTTAACTATATATAATAAGAAAAAGGAGGATTTAAACGATGAAAAACACAATTATAGCTTCAAAACTTAGAGGGGGGGGGGGGGATTAGCTAGCGCCGGCGGGCTTTTTCACGCTTTGGGATTATCCCGTAAACCTGCTTTTACTTTAGCGGAAGTTTTAATTACACTGGGTATCATTGGTGTTGTTGCTGCGATGACCCTGCCAACTCTTGTTGCAAATTATAAGAAAAAGGTTACAGTTACTAGACTAAAAAAATTCTACTCTACAATGCAGCAGGCAATTCAGTTATCGGAAAAAGATTACGGAGATATTGAGTACTGGATGCCGCCCAAAGAAGCAATTAAGAATAGTGTCGAATTTGGAAAATGGTTTGACAAATACCTTGGTAAATCATTCAAAATACTTTCAGAAAAGACCTATGACAGCAAGTATTATGAAGTAGCGTTAGCAGACGGAAGCGGCTTTTTGGCATATGCAAACAGTACAGCATTAGTTCACTTCTTTTACTGCACAGAACTAAGATATTGCGGAAAAGAACGATATGACGGGCAGACATCATTTTTGTTTACTCTGGGAAAAGTCAATAATAAATTTAAATTTGTGACATCAAATGTAAGCCACCAAAGTATGACAAGAGAACAACTACTGGAGCAATGTAAATATGGAAACACAGATAATGCGGATGTTAGTATATCAAACAAACGCCATACCTGTGCAAGACTTATTGAATATGACGGGTGGGAAATAAAAGACGATTACCCGTGGAACCAGACAATGCTGGAGCCTAAAGATTAACAAAAAAGAACCGCCATTTCTGACGGTTCTTCTTTTTATTATCTAAGCAGGCGCCGCCGATTTCCGCCGGCTCTGCCTCAACCTATTTTTTAGTATCATAGTAATCTCTTACAACACCTTCGTAAGCGTCTTTGTAGATTGCTTTAATATCTTCCATCAACGGATAAGCCGGGTTAGCACCTGTGCACTGGTCATCGAATGCCAATTCAACCATTTCGTCTAATTTAGCATTGAAGTCAGCTTCTTTAACACCAAAGTCTTTGATAGAATTTGGAAGGTTTACGGCTTTCATCAATTTGTCGATAGCTTCAATCAACAATTCGACTTTTTCATCATCGTTCTTACCGCCTAAGCCAAGTTCGTCTGCAATCTGAGCATATTTAGCTTTTGCATTAGGGAACTTGTACTGAGGGAAGATACATTGTTTTTTCGGACAATCAACAGCGTTGTATTTAATTACCTGTCTGATTAACAATGCGTTAGCTACACCGTGCGGTACATTAAACATAGCACCGAGTTTGTGAGCCATTGAGTGGCACAATCCTAAGAATGCGTTTGCAAATGCCATACCTGCAATAGTTGCGGCATAGTGCATTTTTTCTCTTGCAATCGGATCGTTTGCTCCTTCAGCCCAAGATCTTTCAAGGTATCTGAATACGAGTTTTGTAGCTTCCAATGCATTTGAATTTGTGAAGTTTGTAGCCATAGCAGATACGTAAGCTTCGATTGAGTGAACCAAAGCGTCAATACCTGATGCAGCTGTCAAACCTTTTGGCATACCGTCAACAAAGTTAGGGTCGATAATTGCCATATTCGGTGTCAATGCGTAATCAGCGATTGCGTATTTTACGTGAGTTTCATCGTCTGTAATGATTGCAAACGGTGTAACTTCAGAACCTGTACCTGATGTTGTAGGAATTGCAACCATTGTTGCTTTTTTACCTAATTCAGGAATTCTGCAGATTCTCTTTCTGATATCCATAAATCTCATAGAGATGTCTTCGAATACTGTGTCAGGCTGTTCATACATTAACCACATAATTTTAGCAGCATCCATCGGAGAACCGCCACCGAGTGAGATGATTACATCAGGTTCATAAGGTCTGATGATTTCCATAGCCTGATTGATTGTTGATAATGTAGGATCCGGTTTAACATCAAAGAAAATCTGGTGGTCAATACCGATTTCATCCAATACATTAACGATGCTGTCAACAGCGCCTGAATTGAACAAGAATCTGTCAGTTACAATAAAGGCACGTTTTTT
>CASFGU010000040.1 GCA_949294395.1 uncultured bacterium | reverse complement strand
TTCGACATAATATAAAAGTATTAAATTTTCAAAGTTTAAGCAAGGTCTCCGTGGCGGAAGTATTCGCCGGTGCTCATACCCTCTCGAAAAACGATACTTAATCGTTTTTCTCGGCAGAGTGCCACTTCGACATAATATAAATGTATTAAATTTTCAATTTTTCAATAATATTTACAACTATGGTGTATTGATGAAAAATTTTTCACCTGTATTTAATTCCACACTATATTTTTAGGTGTATTTTCCTTGATAGATTTTATAAACTCACTATTCATTAGTGTGTTAAAATCTTCTTTGAAAATTTCTTGTTTGCTTAGTATAGTTACAATATTTGTGAATTCTTTCTTATTCATATAAATATTATACCCTATTTTAAAGGGTTTTAACTATACTATTTATTTGATATTTTTAAAGAACTCGTCCGAGATTAGCTGTGAATACTTGCTTTTCTCGTTTGCCGAAATCAAAATACGGGGTTCGCCGTCTTTTGTTTCCGCTACTGATATTATACCAGAAACATTTCCAATTGGAAGCTTTTTTATTTTTGCGTCAAACTTCGCATAGGGAACGGTTTTCCCGTATGATGACATCTCGCCATGTTTTGTTATCTCAAGTTCGTCAATGGATATGGCTTGAATTTTGAATTTTGAAAGTGCGTCAAAAATTTTTTCTTCCAGATTATCAGATTGGATGTCATTCTGTGTGAATAGGGGCTTTGAGGCTGTATCCACTACGATAAATTTCTGTCCCGAGGCTTTATGTTCTGCAACTACTCCGTTGTACCCGAACATGCCCGTGGCTTTTTCCAGTTCAAATTCTTCATTTAACCCTGAAAAATCACCCACTTTTTGGGCCCTGTCAAGAATTGTTTCAGGTGACGGGTTGAATATCTGTGAAATATATTTTGTGACAAATTCCTGACCGCCGAGTGATAAAAAACCTACAACGGCAAGTGTGAGGATTACGGCTCTTAATATATTTTTTAAACAACCCATTGATTTCCTCTTTTCATGTTATAATTAAATTATAACTATGACAAAAACTGAAATCAATATCGTTAATACCAGTGATATTAATATAGAAGATTTAACACCTGTCATGCAGCAGTATCTGGAAATTAAACGCCAGAACCCTGATGCTGTGCTGTTATACCGGCTTGGTGATTTTTATGAAACATTTTTCGAGGATGCGGTTCTGCTTTCAAAAGAATTGGAACTCACTCTCACAGGACGTGATGCCGGTGCGAAATACGGCAGAATTCCTCTTGCCGGGATTCCTGCTAAGGCGGTTAACGTATATCTTGAAAAGCTTGTGCAAAAAAATATCAAGGTTGCAATCTGTGATCAGCTTGAGGATCCGAAACTTGCTAAAGGTCTTGTTAAACGTGGTGTTACAAGGATTGTGACCGCAGGTACAATTACAGAAAGTGATTTTCTCAAGCAGAACACAAACAATTATATCTGCGCAATGTTCAAAGATGAAAAAAATGACATCTGGGGTTTTGCTTATGCTGACATTTCAACAGGCGAATTTAAAACAACTCAGGCTCCTTTGAATCTTATTATGGCGGAGCTTGCAAGGTTAAATCCGTCGGAGGTTATAGCGCCGTCTGTTGCGCAGAAAGTCCAGCCGTTTCAGATTGTTCCGGAAGAAAAGATTAACCTTCCGGAAAATATTCAGAAGCTCTATAACTGTTCCAAAATTCCGGCAAATGTCTTTGATTTGAATTTTGCGGAAAATAATCTTAAAGCAATTTTTGAAACCTCATCTCTGGAGGCTTTCGGTTTTTCAAAGTATAAACTGGGTTTCCGTGCAGCAGGAGCCCTTCTTGCCTATGTGTGGGAAACATTGAAGGATAATATTCCTAAGTTTGAAAAGATTGTTCCGTATGAGTTGTCGGAATTTTTAATGATGGACGGAAGCACCAGAAAAAATCTTGAACTTGTTGAAACGCTCCGCGAGAAATCAAAATACGGCTCGCTTCTGTGGGCGGTCGATAAAACTAAAACAAATATGGGCGCGCGGCTTTTGAGAAGCTGGATTTGTCAGCCGTTGAAGGATGTCCGCTCTATTTTAAAAAGACAAAATGCCGTTTCTGAATTTGTCGAAAAGACAGAAATTAGAAAGAGTATGATAGAGCAGTTTGAAAAAATTTATGATATTCAACGGCTTTCAACAAGGATGAGCAACGGTTCTGCAAATCCGCGAGATTTCTTGAGTCTTAAAGAATCCCTCTATCATTTGCCGGAGCTGGTGAAACTTGCTAAAAACCTCGATAATAACCTGTTTGCTTCCATAGAGGATTATGTACCTGAAATTATAGATTATACAACCTTAATTGAGCGGACTATAGATGAATCTGCACCTGTTGTGGTTAAAGACGGCGGTTTAATTAAAGATGGTGTCAGCGGTGAACTTGATTATTTCAGAGAACTGTTAACCGGCGGCGAGGAGTGGCTTAGAACTTTTGAAGAACAGGAGAAAGAACGCACAGGAATTAAAAGCCTGAAAGTAAACTATAATAAAGTGTTCGGTTACTATATCGAAATTTCAAAATCCTATCTCAAACAGGTTCCGAAAGAGTATGTAAGAAAACAAACCCTTACTACCGGCGAGCGTTTTATAACAGATGAACTTAAAAAGCATGAAGATGATGTTCTTTCCGCAAGATTCAAATCAACAGAGCTTGAATACAAGCTTTTCTGTGATTTCAGGGAATATTCAAAAGAATTTGTTACAAAAGTAAGAGAAATTGCTGAATGTATAGCAAATGCAGATGTGCTTGTATCTCTTGCAGAAACTGCAGTTGAAAATAATTATTGCTGTCCTGTTGTTGATGAATCTGATGATTTTATTGTTAAAAACGGACGGCATCCGGTGCTTGAAAAGATTTTGCCACTCGGCGAGTATGTTGCAAACGATCTTGATTTGACTGCAAATTCAATCGACAGCACACAGTTTATGATATTAACTGGTCCTAATATGGCAGGTAAATCAACTTATATGCGCCAGAACGCCCTGATTGCACTTCTTGCGCAAATTGGTTCATGGGTTCCTGCAGATTACGTTAAAATTGGCGCTGTGGATAAAATATTTACCCGCGTCGGTGCCTCAGATGACCTGACTCTCGGGCAGTCTACTTTTATGGTAGAGATGATTGAAACCTCATATATTTTAAATTCTGCAACAGAGAAAAGTTTGATACTACTTGATGAAATCGGGCGTGGTACAAGCACTTATGACGGTGTTGCAATTGCATGGTCTGTGGCTGAATACATTGCAACAAGGATTAAGGCAAGATGTATATTCGCAACTCACTATCACGAGTTGAACGTAATGACAAAAACTTATCCTCAGATTAAGAATTACAGAATTACTATTTCGGAAGAAAACGGCGAAATAGAGTTTTTAAGAAAGATTGTACAGGGCGGTGCAAGCAAAAGTTACGGTATTCAGGTTGCAAAAATGGCGGGGCTTCCTATCGCTGTAATCAAACGTTCGCAGGATTTGATGAACAAGATGCAGAGAGATTTTTCAAACAATCTTGCTACACGTAAAAAATCTGCGGAAGATATTGAAATTGCGGTTCCGCAGCTAAATCTTTTTAATTAGTATATGTAAATTTTTGTAAAAAACAGGTCAAAATTTTTTATTTACGAGTTTTAATGTTAGTGAGTGGAAATGTAGGAGTGTGCGATGTTAGCAGGTATAAATCCAAGAGTAAGTTTCAATTCAGCATTTAAAATAAGTGAAGATAATGTAGAAAAAATCAGAAAGCAGATGCAGGATTCAAATGTACAGGAACAGCTTCTTGATACGTTTAATTCTTCGCTTGAAAAATTGCCCGAAACTGATGATGTTGATAAAAAAGACGCTCCTGAGAAAAAGAAGAAAAGACCTTTAAAAGACAGAATCGCGTCTGTCGCTAAATTTTTTACAGCAACAGAAGAAATAACAAAAGGTACCGCTAACGGTGCAGTCTATGGTGCACTGACAGGGGCTGGCATGATGGCTTTGAACTGGCTTTTTGTATCGCTTCCTAAAGGTTTCACTAAAGAAGGTTCGTTAAAGCAAACCTTCAGACATCCGATAAAAAGTATCAGTAAAGGCGGTAAAATTGCCTCTGCAATCGCCGGTACTGCGGTTCTTGCTTTTCATATAGTTAAGGGCAAACTGCAGGCAAATCAGCGTAACGCTTTTGTAGACCAGAAGCTTAATAACTATCCTAAAAAAGAAGATTAGTCTTGTAATCCGTTAAAAAATATTGTATAATTATAATATGAATATTAAACGGAGGAACTTAAAATGCTGAAATTCAATGATAGTAACGCTTTCGGGGGGGGGGGGCAAGTAGTTTAAGCTCCTTAACCGGCACAGAACAAGGGTTGCAGGCAGTCGAGTGCGGCAAAGTCTTTAGTTGGTGTGTATTCTGGCGAAGGCTGTTTGAGGAAAAATCCCCCCAGCCGCATTTTAAAAAGGTGGTAGTATCAAAGACCTCCCTTCGTAAGGCGGATTGCGAGCAGAGGTCACTCTGCCGAGCAAACAATCCAGTGAATTGTTTTGCGAGAGGTATAGGCGAAGGCGATGGCGTTGCAGACCCGTTTAGTGCGAGCAACCAAGCAGGAGGCGGTGCGCAGCAGCGGAGGGTTTTAATAAAAAATCCCCCTTTGATTCCCCCTGTCTTGGATTATTCGGGG
>CASFGU010000039.1 GCA_949294395.1 uncultured bacterium | reverse complement strand
TGTATATCTTTTAAATATATTTTTAGTATAACTCTTTTTTCTCCTTTTACAACCCCTTTCGTTACATTTCTTTATATTCCACTTGCTTCTTTCACCTGCTCTTTTACGATGGGAACATACTTTTTCATCTCTTTTTTTTTTGATTCATAAAACCGTTTTCTATCACTTTTTTTATCTTTCTTCGTAATATTTCGTTACACTAGGTTTGGGGTATCTGACCTATTTTTCTGTCTGCTGTGTAAATTTAGCCTGCATATTTCCGGATGGCAATTTTTAATTACATTTTGTTTTAATAAAAACATCATTAAGAAACAAATAGTGTAGACAGGAAGGTTTAACATGCCGGTAGTAAATTTAACAAGAAAAAGCATACCCGCAATATCACGAATTTCATCGCAGAACAAAGAAGCCGTAAACGCCATGCCGGAAATGGTTCTGGCTGCAATGAGCCGGAAAGGCGATAAGAATATTGTACATGTCGGAATGAATGAGTGCAAAGCTGCAAGAATTCTCCCTGAAGGCATACACACAATCTACACTGACGGGCTTGCAAGCTGCAACGCCGTCGGGGTTGTTTTGAAAGGCAAAGACGGCTTTCCGATTGCTATACTCTCTCACTACTCCCCGCTTCCGGCTTCTAAAGATTTGCAGGCTGAGGCTCTGGAAAAACAACTTGCCACTTATGATTATTTTATTGACAAAACTAAAAAGCCGAAACTATTTTTCAACGTTCCCGGTTATGAGGACGAAGGACAACTAAAACCATGCGTTAATAATATTTTTGAAAAAATAAAAACAGTAATGGACAGGTTCTTCAATAAGAATTACGATGAACAAACCATTCTCTACAAAGGCAAAAACCGTCCGCCGTTCTTTTCATCAGCAAATATTTTCCAGTTTGATACAAAAAATCCAAATAAATTAAAAATAACCACAGTCGGCGAACAGGAACATTTTATTAATCTGAACGTTTAATCACTCCATCAGCGCGACCGGAACTCTTCCCTTCAAATCGCGGACAACTTTCAGGTCAACATCCGCATAAGTCCCGCCTTCTTCCTCTCCTGCATTACAGATAACCTCTCCGTACGGCCCTGTTATCATTGAATGCCCGATACTTTCCAGATAAGGCGCAGTTCTCCCTGTAAGATTTGAGGTCACAAAATATACTAGACTCTCTGTTGCGCGGCAAATGTTCATTGCCTCCCACGTTTTTATAAAAATTTCTTTCTCTTTTTCCGGCGCTGACGCAAGAATACTCCACGCAGACGGCGATACAATAATTTCTGCCCCCTGTTTAATTAAATCTCTGTATAGCAAAGGGAACTTTATATCAAAACACACACTAACTCCGACTTTTGCAAAATCAAGGTCAACCACAAGCGTTTCAGAACCGGCATCGGTGTATGTTCCCTCGTTTCCGCCAAAAAAGTTGTAAAGATGAATTTTTCGGTACCTGCCTGCCAGAACCCCGCTGCGATTAAGAACAAATGAGGTGTTATAAAGCTTTTCCCCGTCGCGTTCACTTGCAGTGCCGCAGACTATGTTAGTTTTATATCTGCGTGCAATTTTAGAAAAAAATTCAACAACCGCGCCGCCTTTCGTATCCTCCGGAGAATTTATAAACGCATCATCACAGATTCCGGTGCTGAAAAATTCGGGAATAACTATTAAATCAAGCTTTTTGTCAGCAAACTTTTCAATAATTTCGCAAACTTTCTGAAAATTTCTCTCCTTATCACCCGCCGCCGGCGTAAATTGTATGCTTAATATTCCCGCCATATAAATTCCCCTTTCATGTAAAAAATCAAAAACAGCAAGTATTTTCTCATACACCAATCATACCACAAAAAATGGGCGGACAAGCCGCCCGCTTTTTGCGGTTTTCACCCTACAGTGACAGCGATGAAAACGTTAGTTTATTTCTGAACAGATTATCTATAAGCTTTTCCATTTTCGCCCTGTCAAGTTCTTTAACCGGATCCGGCGCATCATGCGGTTTTTCCTGCCGGAGCGCAGGCCGTGAGGTAAAGTTTCTTGTGACAGGGTCATAGTAATATGTAGTTTTAACCGTGCGGTCGTTTTTGATTTCGTAATTTGATATTGAACTTATTGCAGAGGAGTTTCTTTTGTAATTTATACACCTCACAATCCGCTCCGTTTTGGGATCAAACTCTTTCACCATGCTGAGAGTTTTCCCGTCAAGCCTGTATACAAGAACACGCGAGATTGTACCAAACTCCTGATTATACTCATGAACAGAGGTTATGCGGTTTTCATCGCGTATGTCAAAGTTTGTGGTTTTAATCTTCTTCCCTGTCTGCGGGTTAAACTCATGGACTGACTTAAACAGCACAAAACTTGTGGATTTTACACGTTTCCCTGTATTACTATCGTATTCATCAACAGCTTTCACCTTTTTGTCGTCAAAGTAGTCAAAATAGGTAGTACGCAGGCGTTTTCCGGTTTCCTGATTAAACTCGTGGATACACTCAATCCGTGAACTGCGTTTTCGGTAAACAACTTCATCCTCATATTTCAAAACGTTATTCTTTAAAACTGCCAAACTCATAAACCCTCCAATTCAGCATCTTATTTGTTTTGAAATATTATAACAACCTGAAATCCGGAGTGTAATTACACAGTCGGGCATAGTTTAGGATGATGATTTGTTTCTTTTTTCAATAAGCTTTAAAAGCTTTTTGTAGGCAGAACCCCATTCAGCCATTGCGTCAAGAATTACAGCCATACTGTAGCCAATATCCGAGAGGGTGTATTCAACCCGCGGCGGAACCTCCGGAAAAACCTTGCGTTCAACAATCCCGTTTTCCTCCATTTCTCTAAGATTTGATGTCAGGACTTTCTGGGTAATTTTGCCGGCCAATTTTTTAAGTTCGCCGAAACGCTTTGTTCCGGTGAGAAGTTCCCGCAGAATAATGAACTTCCACTTTGAATTGAGCATCATCAAAGATGTTTCAACCGGACATGCCGGCAGGTCTTTAGCAAGCATAATTCCTCCGCTGGTATCTTAAAGAAACTATAATACTGAAAAATACTTTTTAATAATAGCACAGGTTTATATCAAGAGCAAGCGAAAAATCAGAATTAAAAATTTTTGCTGCAATTAATTTTTCTATAGTTTTTCTTATTATTTTATACTCAAAAACTTTTCAGCCCATGGCGCCAATCGTATTGCTCCGGCTTATTTTATCTTTTGAAAATAATCCCTGTCTACACTTGCAAAATATCCGCAGGTAATACCGTTTTGTGCCTCTGAGGAATTAGGCTTGCAGTATTTGCTCTTTGTAAAATCTTCTGTGTTTTCAATATATGTATTGCGGCTTTTGCAGGAAGGCGACCCCAGCGGACAAACTCTGTCCCCTTTGTCTATTACAAATGCAAAAGTATCGTGCCCCATTCTGTTCGGTTTATTAGCAGTACCGTTTACATCAAAGAAAATTATCGGGATAGCTGTAGCGGTAGTGCCCCCTGTTTCAACTATTACACTCATACCATTGGTTAATTCCATATAACCGTCATTTAATAGCCCCTCGTCAAACCTTGTACCTCCGGTAAAAGTGTAATATTTATATGCAGCATACGATCCGGTACCTCCTTTATTAAGTGCATGAATACCAATAAAAGCCTCTGCAAGAACCTCCGAAAAGACACGATATTGTCCGCAATAATCAGTACCGCTCTGATTAGCTGTACAATAGATATTATCTGACATCATCAATTCTTTAGAGTGAAAAAAATTAACAGCATTATGCAGAAGATTTGAGGCAACTTTGTATCTGGTTTCAAACTCCTTATACTTAGACTTTCCTGTCAGAACCGGCATTGTCATAGCCGCAACTATCCCGATAATCCCGAGAGTAATCAATACTTCAGCTAATGTAAATGCTTTATCCGTCATTTTATCCTCCTGTCTTTTCACATTACAGCTAAAAATTGCAAAAAATTTTAATATATATAATAATATTATATATTATACTTAATAAAAAATCAAGATTATTTTAGCTAGCAGATTATTATATTTGAAAAATATTCCGCTAACATTTATTTAAAGGGGAAATTTAATGGGAAATATAAAAAATCTGTTAGGCAAAAGGATAAAAGAAATTCGCAAAAAACGCGGATTGACGCAGGAAAGACTTGCAGAACTTGCAGGCATAGAAACCCCCAGTCTGAGTAATATTGAAAACGGAAAAAACTATCCAAACAACGAAACACTTGAAAAGCTGTCCTGTGCGCTTAATGTCAGACCGTATGAATTGTATATGTTTGACTACTATCTTCCGCCCGAAGAATTGATTAATGAAATGCTTGAGTATATGAAAAAAGATGAAAGTCTGACACAGAAAATGTATCAGTATTTTCTATGTGTAAAATAGAATACAAAATACAGGTTTAGCATTTTAAAATTTCTCTATTTTTTAAAAATCGCATTATAATACGTTCTTGCAATTTTTATTTCGTCATTTTTGCTCATAGCAGGATTTTTTAATTTTTCCGTAAGCACGCGGTCGAAAATTTCCTGATAGGTCGGCGAGGGCGCAATTCCAATTTTCTGCAGGTCTTTTCCTGTAATTAAAAGTTTTATTTTTCGCAGATTATCAAGATAGTGAATTGCCTTTTTGTAATCTTTCAACACTGCATAAAGAATAACTGTTTCAGGTGAGGCTTTTTCAAAGGTCTTATATATTTCAAAATCTGTTTCAGGATTTTTGACAGCCTTAAAATCGTCAAGAATTTTTTGTTCGGCTTTTGTGAGCGGAAGCTTTGAAATATCCCCGAGAACTCCGGCATAAATTATCCACGGGCGTGTAATTTTGTATTTTTTTACAAGCTCCTCTATATTTACGTCAGGAAGTTTAACATTCTGCGGCGTTACAAGCTTATAAATATCTTCATTTATAAATTTTTCAAACGCAGCCTGCGAATTGAGGTTGAAAGTTTCGATTAACTCTTTTTTTATGCGCTTATAACACATGTCATAATTAATATTTTTTAGATAACTGTCTTGAAGTTTTTTTGTGTGTTCGTCAAGCCGGAACCCGAAGCGCACCGAAAATTTGAGCGCGCGGATAATCCTCGTCGGATCATCAACAAAACTGTTGTCATGCAAAACCCTGAGCGTCCTGTTTTTTATATCCTTGAGCCCTCCTGTGAAATCAATAATTTCGCCGGTTGCTGCAGATTTGTAGAGTGAATTAATCGTAAAATCGCGGCGCATAACATCATCCTTAAGAGAGCAGCCAATTTTTGTGACGACCGGCAGATGACCTTTTCTTTCGTAAACTTCCTCACGGGTAGAGGCAATATCAACTTCGCATCCATCAATTTTAATGCGTACTGTTCCGAAAGGTTTGTTTATTTGAAGAATTTCAATCAAATTTTCCCTCGCCCCTTGCGGGAGAGGGTGTTCGAAGGAGGGGTGAGGGGTTAGATTTTCCGCAAACTCAATTGCGTTCCCCTCGTAAACCATATCTACATCAAAACTTTCAAGTCCGAGAATTTCATCCCGCACAACCCCGCCGACGTAATATAACTTAGTATCATTTATATTAAGGATGTTCATATTGCCTATTTTAGCATAAAATAGAATTATAAGTGAGATGTGAAGCGTGAAGAGTGAGCATCTCTCATTTATACTTTACTTTTCACATTGAGGACTATCAAATGTTACAGGAAGCGACAAAAGCAATTAATTCAGCATTTAACAACAGTTTTATTAAAAAATTGAGCCAGTACCTTCACGACTGCGTGCGCGAAGAAGTCAAAAGCTCTACTTTCAGAAACCTTAAAGGGGACAAAGATAACAAGTGGATTTTCCTCAAAGGAGAGGAAGAACTTCTTACCACAAATGAAGAATTCCTCCGCCTTGACGGAAGCGACAGCAAACTTACCGAACTTATGATTCAGTCGGAAATGAGCCAGAAGGATAAATATCTGATTTACGGCTACCTGTTTCTTGTCGGCAAAAGTTCCAAAACAAGAAAACAAAATGAATTTCTCACCCCGCTTTTGTATCTTCCGTGCAAACTCGAGCGCAACGGAGTTAATATAAACTGTATTCCTCAGGATGAGATTCTATCTCTTAACACAGGCGCACTCACTGCTCTGATGAAAAAAAGCGATGATGACGATGAGGTTGAACAGCTTCTGGAAGGTCTGCTTGAAGTTGTACCGTCGCTTCCTATTACTAATGAAAAACTGGAGATTTTTCTCACCACTCTCAAATCAATTATTCCGGAAATAGATATTACACTTGACAGCAAAAACAACGTTGACGAAGATAATATTTCAAAAGATTTAGCAAAAGAATTTTACGAAGAAAAAATTACGGCAGAAAACGTAGATGAGATTATTGAGGAAGAAGAACACAAGCAAAAACAGGTTAAAAAGCTCGAAAAAATTAATCTCACAAGCCAGTGCGCAATTATACTCACAAAACGCCCTTCCGTAACAGCAGGAGTTCTGCATGAGCTTACACGTATCGCAGAAAGCCCGAGCGGAACTTACCGTGAAACAGCTTTAAATATTATTAACGAAGAATTTAATCTTTCTAAAGAAAAATCAGTTCCGGTAAAAGATATGAAAACAGTTTCGGATTTCTACCCGATAACCCCGCTTTCTCTTAGTGATTCGCAGGAACGTGTTATTAAAAACATTGATAATAACAAGTTTATTGCAGTTCAGGGCCCTCCGGGAACAGGTAAATCCCAGACAATCGTAAACCTTGTCGCCCACCTGATTGCAAACGGGAAAACAGTTCTTGTGGCTTCCCGCATGGATAAAGCCGTTGACGTTGTCGCAGAAAGGCTTAACGAACTCGGCGCACCTTTCCTTGCTCTGCGCGCCGGACGTTTAAATTATCAAAAACAACTAAGTTTTCAGCTTCAGGATTTGCTCTCGGGAAAAGTCGATATTGACAGTGATTTTGAGGACAGTCTTTTTGCTGATGTTGATGATATGAAGCAGCACCTTGATATGCTGAAACAAATGGAAAATAAGTGCGAACAGATTATCAAACTTGAAAATGACTGGCATAACCTTTCTCTTGATGTAGAACAGCAGGAAAAAGCTACCGGTAATGCCCAGTTTATAAAAACGACACTTAAAAAAGCTGAAATAGATACCATTGCAAATATCATAAAGACATTAGAAAATAACATGGAAAAAACCGGATTTTTTGCAAATATAGCAAACTACGGCAGTATCAGTCAGCTTAAAAAAATTCTTAAACTCAAAAACTTTGAGGCGGATTACGAAAATCTCGGCGTACTGAAATCAGAGCTCGAAGTTGCAAATCTTGTCTGGCGCTTGAGAAAAATTGAATCTGATATTCAAAAAACCGGCAACCTCCATGTTCTCTCAGAACAAATCCGCCAGATGAAGAAAAAACAGAAACCTCTTGCCATAAATATTCTAAAAGGCAGAAGGCGTGAGGCTTTAAAAGGACTTCTGCGCGACCAGATTAAGCGCCAGAGGTTAATAGTTCATGCCAAATCGCTTGTAGAACGAAAGAAAAACCTTCAAAACCGTATTCTGGAAAATGAAGATTTCAAACCGCTTCTCGAAGCTTTTCCATGTTGGTGTGTTACTACTTACGCAATCTCCGGCTCTCTTCCTTTAAAACCTGGCATGTTTGATGTTGCAATTATTGATGAAGCTTCACAGTGTGATATAGCAAGCTGCTTCCCGATACTTTTCCGTGCTAAAAAAGCAGTAATTGTAGGGGATGACAAACAGCTTCCGCACCTTTCATTTCTTGAAAAAGCAAAAGAACAGTCATTTTTAAGCCAGTATGGTATTCCTGATAAATACCAGCTGATGTGGCGTTTCCGAACAAATTCAATGTTTGATTTAGCTGATTACTATTCAATGAATTCCGTTATGCTGGATGAGCATTTCAGAAGCCTCCCGCCGGTTATTGAATTTTCAAACAGGGAATTTTACGGCGGCAGAATGCGCGTTATGAAAAAAGATGTAGGCGACGGCAAGGTTCTGGAAACAGTGCTTGTTCCTGACGGCCGTGTTGATTTTGACGCAACACGCAACCTTCCTGAAATTGAAGCTCTTGTGAAACGTTTGTACGATATTGTAGTTGAGGATGAACGTCAGAATCCGGATAACCCTGTTTCTATCGGTATAATTTCACCTTTTAGAGCACAGGTAGAACAGTTGAAGATTTCGGTATCAAAAGTTCTCTCCGATCACATGGTCAGAAAACATCAGATAGAAATCGGTACAGCACATACCTTTCAAGGGGATGAACGCGATATTATTTTGATGTCATGGGCTTTTGCACCGAACAGTTTTCCGCAGAGTTTGACATTCCTGCAGAAGCCAAACCTCTTTAACGTTGCTATTACCCGTGCAAGATATAAGGTTATAAACTTTGTTTCACGCGACCCGAAAGACCTGCAGGAAGGTTTGTTCAGGGATTATATGGCATATATTGAGGAATACCGGAACAAACAACAGGCACGAAACAATCCTGATATTGATGAAAATATTTACAAAAATAAACTTGAGCGAGAAATTGCGCAGAGTATCCGCGACCTCGGGCATAAGGTTTGTGCAGGTGTGGATATTGCAGGATTGAGTGCGGATTTGCTTGTGGATGATAAATTTGTAATTGAAGTTGACGGGGTTGAAGATAACGAACATTCAACGGTTTCAAATATGAAAAAGCAGTCTATTATTGAGCGTTCCGGCTTCAAAGTAAACAGAGTAACCTACCGTGAATGGCAGTATTCTCAAAAAGCATGTCTTGACAGACTGCTTATGTGATTTAAGAAGGTTTAATCCCTCGTAAACAGAAGTGCGTAAATAACCCGCCGGAGCACCCGCCTTTTTGCGCATAAAAGGTACGGAAAATTAACACTATTAATAAGCCAAATTTATAAACCGTTAAATCTCAATTTTAATGGCGCCCTGCCGGAAGATTTTTATTTCGTCGTCGTCAAATATTCCTGCAACCGTGGATTCCAAACCTTTACAAAAACATCCGTAATCTTCAATGACTAAATCTGCAAGCCCTTCCATATTCTCTTTTGCCTGTTCGTAGGTTTTAGCGGAAGGCTGATGAGAAAGATTTGCACTCGTTGTAGCAAGAACATGCCCCGGTGCAATTTCACAGATTTCTTTAAAAACCTCATTATCCGGAACTCGGATTCCGACAGTCGCCATGCCGGAGGTTATATAATCAGGAGTCAGGTCGGGATTTTTTTTCACGACAAGCGTCAGGGCGCCCGGGAAATATTTTTTTATTAACTTTTGTCCTGTTTTTGGAATTATTTGAACATAATTCAACAGGTGATAAGTTTCATTGGACATTAAAATCAATGGTTTTTGTGCTTCGCGTTTTTTAATATCATAGACTTTTTTAACGGCTTTTTCAGATGACGGTAGACAGCCTAACCCCCAGACCGTATCGGTGACATAAGCGATTACACCGTCATTTTCCAGCACTCTTTTTATTTCTTCTTTGTTTTTTATTAGCATTGTTAAGTTTCTCCTTTTAAGGACTTGAAATTCTCAAAAAATACGTTATAATATAAATATAAGGGAGTCGGCTAAGCTCCGCGAAGGCTTAACCAACTTATCACCCCTTATAAAAATAGATAAACTATTTTGATAAAAATCTCTAGTACGGCTAGAGATTTTTTTAATAGCTCTCTATTCATTTTTCCTCCTTTCCGCCCATATCTACCACTAATATGTCGTGACGTTGGAGGTTTTTCAGGGCTACCCTTTATATTTAAATTTCAAAGTGCATTTTATTTTTTGAACTTAGCGGCAAGGCGGTTGAAGAGTTCCTGCGCGTAATCCATTTTCATTAGTAAGTTTAATTCAATATAAACGGCAAGGCAGACAACTCCAATTATACAGATTTTTGTCAATTCAAATACATATTTTGGAAGTTCTACAACCCTGTCGTAACCTAATGATAACAGTCCGCAGATAATAAGGGTGACAAATCCTGCCAGACACATTTTCAAAAGGTTTACAAAAAGAGTTTTGTAATCCATTCTCATCTTTTTTGTAATCAAAACGCCTAAAACTACCGCGTTGAATAAGGTTACAAGAGAGGTGGAAAGCGTAATTCCGCCTATACTCATGTGCATTATGTTTATAAACAGAATATTCAAAAGAACCTTAAGCACGATTGATGAAAACGCCACAACAAACGGAGTTACGGAATCATTAAAGGAATAATAAACTCTTGTGATTGAATCTCTAAATACGTAAGGGAGAATTGAGGCAGACAAAAACCACAGGGCTTCTGTCACCATAAAAGTAGCCTTGGCGTCAAACGCACCGCGTTCAAAAACAATTCTCACACCATCTAACCCGACAACAAGAATTCCTATGATAATCGGGATTGCGCCGAAAAATAATACTCCGACCCCTTTATTGAAATAATTTCTAATCCCTTCATAATCATTATCCGCAACAAGCCTTGCAAAAATAGGAAAAAGAGGAACAAGAAAAGCTGTCACAAGAATCCCGACAGGGAACTGAAAAACTCTGTTTGCATAACCGATGGCAGTCCATGCGCCTTCTCTCAGTGATGAGGCAAAAAACATATCCACGTAAATATGGATTTGTCCGACAGTAGAACTCAAAACCGCAGGAAAAAGCAGTTCGCAGATATTTTTATATTCAACATTTTTAAAAACGTCAAGATTAGGTTTCAGCCGGAAACCTAATTGTCTGATTTTCGGATACTGCATAACCCACTGAAAAACAGCACCGATAGTTGTAGCCCAGGCAAGGACAACGCCCGTATTATCCCTCCCGTTTGCCCCCATTACCATCGCGATAATTACAAGCGACATAATAATAGGCGACAGGTTAGGAAGCATGAAGTATCTGTACGTTACAAGAATTCCATAGTATATCCCGACAATTCCGCCAATAATCAGAACCGGCGACATAATTTTTAAATGTTCAGCCGCAAGAGAAATCAATTGTGCGTCCCCGCCCGAGGCAATTATTCCCATTATCTGCGGTGCAAAAAAGTAACAGAGCACCGCAAGTATTGTAAAAAAGATTATGGTGGTTGTCATAAATGTACTATATAGTTTATTTACAACCTCCGCCGGCTTTTCTCTTAAATTTGGAATCAATTTTGAAAAAACAGCAACCGTCGCGCTGTGGAAAGGGCCTCCGACCCCTCCGAGTAAAATTATTGCTAAAGCAGGAATCTGATACGCATAAAAATATGCGTCGGAAACCGTTGAGGCTCCGTAGTAATTTGCAATTACCACATCCCTTATAAAACCTATTAACTTTGAAAATATCGTAACTACTGCAATAAGCCAGGCAGCTTTCAATAATCCCGGAGCTTTATCATCACCAGATGTCGCTGTTGTCATCTTTTTTCACCAATTCAACAAAAAGCCTTACAGCCTTTTTATCCCCTTCTTCCATCGGATAATAAAACACAATTGTATTCTTACCCTTTTTAACATACTTTGAAATATCTATATTTGTAACCCTTGAACCGCCCCAGATACCTGTCGGAAGTTCAAAGGTAAACTCTTTTCCGTTAATATTTGCAATAAGCTTAGACATCTGAAACTTATTATCCACAACAATATTAGCGTACTTTTTATCCGTATAAAAATTTTGCAGCACAACATTTTGCGCACTATCAGCAGAAAGAATGACGGGCTTTGTTCCGAGCGTAATTCCAGTATAGTAGTGCTGGAGAATTTTTTCATAAGGAATATGCAGTTCAGACCCCATAAATCCCGCACCGTACTGGCTCATTCCGACCCCGTGCCCGAACCCTCCGCCAAAAGCTTTGACAGATAAAAGTTTTCCGTCCTCATCTTTTATATTTTCAAAAACAACATTGGCACTCGGGAGAGCCTTGCCGTCTTTTGTCAAAAGCCTTCGGACAACGAGTTCTTTAAAAATTTTATACTTTTTAGAGGCAGTCACAACCTCCATTTCTATAATTTTACCGCTGTCGCCGCGCCGCAGAACTTTTAATTCCTGAAGTTCATCTAGTTTGTCGCCCCTATTAAATGCAGGTTTAACAAATCCGGTTGCAGACTGGGCAATCAAGGTTTGCTCGAGTACATTCTTTAACTCATCAGCCTGCCATTCTTTTGTCCAGCGGAAGTAGGATGACCGAATATCATAGGCATCCGGTTTGGATTTGTAATAAGCAGCAGCGGCTTCTTCCGTATTTAAAGGAGTCTGGGATAAAATATCAGGTTTAGCTTTCAAATAAGGTTTTTCATGCGACGGGAAGTCCTTAGTATTCGGATCGGAAAACGCGTTAGAGTAGCTTTCCGTATAGCCTCCGGCAGTGGATGAGTATTGCGCAAGTATTAAATCCCAGCCGTAAAGAGCGACAACGCCTTCTGTTTCCGTAACCGCCTGATTGGACAACTCTCTTTCGGTATTGGCCCCGAAGTACACCTGACTTGCAACGGAATCCACAACATCATAATTAGGGGAAGATTTAACACGCGGGGAGAGTACGTAGTTTCTTGCCGCAACTGTCTGGGCTTTTAAAGCTTCAAGGCCGAAAGTAACCGGCATTTCGTTCGGCACAACCCCTTTGAGATAATCTTCAACTTCAATAAGATTTACGAGATTAAAATAGTTTGCATTAGCCTTCACAATTTCAAAAGCGCCGTGATAAAGGGCGTTTTTGCCGGCACGTTTTAAGCCTTTCACCCCGAGAAGGCCGTCAGGACAGATAACTCTCACAGGCCCCTGAATTGTGGTAATTATAGTGCCGTCATCCTGCGAAAGTTCAAACATGCCGTCTTTGTATTTGATGATTAAATTTGTATTAGCCGGAAGGGTTTCAATCATATTATCGCCGTTGCAAATCATAATTTCTGCAGTGCCGTAAACCCCTATATTATTATAAACATAGGTGCCGAATCCGGAATTTCCTATCCCTACACGGACAACCTGAGATTTAGGAGCATGCACAGCCTCTTTAAAACTTGCTTCTCTTGCTATTTGGAGGGTTGCAGAAGGTACGTCCGGCGAAAAAGCCGCTGCAGGCAAAGATGCCGCAAACATATTCAGCAATAAAATAATCACCAGTTTTTTCATAAGAATATTATATGACAAAAATTACTCATCACAAACAGAAAAATTATCAGGCAGCTCTTTTTCGAGTTCCGCCATAAATTCTGAAATAGAAAGCCCGAAAGCTCCTACAAGTTTAAAAAGCGTTGTAAGCTGCGGGTCTTTGACAGCGCGTTCAAGATCACTCAATACGGAAGAAGGAATATCAAATTCCGCACCGAGCATAAACTGACTTTTATTTCCCCGCAAACGTTTAACAGTTTTTGCAATAGCATTAAAAATAATTTTCTTCCTGGCATCTTGCATAATTACAATTTTGAATGTAATAAGTCGGATAACCTATCGCGAACACGAAGTTGTTGGCGAATATGTAAGTCTTTTTACATCCGCTCAAAGTGCAGAACTAAATAAAGAACTGGCTAAAGTACTAAATGACACTGAAAATTATACTCCCGGAAAATATTAAAAATGTTTATTTTACTTCCCAGCTTGTGCCGTCTTTTGAGTCTTTCAATACAATTCCGCATTCATCCAGCGCAACACGAATTTTATCTGCAACATCCCAGTTTTTGGCGTCGCGGGCTTCTTTGCGGTATGCGATAAGTTCTTCCATCGATGCAAACTCTTTTCCGAGTTTTTCCGACACATGTTTTACGGCTGAGGTGAGTTCTTCCTGATTTAATTCAGGTTTTTCGAATGAAAATCCCAGCACACTTGCAAGTTTATATAATATAGTGAATGCGTCTTTGTCGTCTTTATTTGCTTTATTGGCAAGTTCAAAAAGAACGGCAAGGGCTTTTGAGGTGTTCAAATCATCGTCCATTGCCTCAACAAATTTTAAGTACTCTTCTGTTTTTGTAATGTCCAGAGCTTCGTTAATCTTTGTACGCTTGGCATTAAGCATTCTTTTTACGCCGGCCTGAGCGGAAGATAGCGCTTCATCAGAAAACTCAACAGGCATTCTGTAATGGTTAGTCAGAATAAAGAAACGGATTGTGTTCGCGTCGTATTTTTTAAGCAAATCATCAATTGTCAAAAAGTTTCCGAGTGATTTCGACATTTTTTCTTTGTTAATGGTTACAAAACCGTTATGGAGCCAGTAGTTAACAAACTTGCAGCCGTTGGCACATTCTGACTGCGCAATTTCATTTTCGTGGTGTGGGAAAATTAAATCAGCCCCGCCAGCGTGAATATCAATGGTTTTCCCGAGATACTTGCGGCTCATGGCAGAACACTCAATATGCCAGCCCGGACGACCGACACCCCACGGCGAATTGTAGCCGAATTTTTCATCCTTTTTCCAGAGTGCAAAATCCAGCGGGTCTTCTTTGTGTTCGCCGACTTCAATTCTTGCACCGCTTTCAAGCTGGTCTATCGGCTGTTTTGAAAGATAGCCGTAGCGGGAGAAATTTTTTACTCTGAAATAAACATCCCCATCTGCTTCATAGGCATAACCGTTTTTGATTAAGTCTTTTATAATTGAAATCATTTCGCCAAGAGTTTTTGTGGCAAAAGGTTCAATATCGGGTTTTAGAGTGTTGAGGGCTTTCATTGAGTTTTCAAACTGTTTATACCAGAACTGAGAAACCTCCTGAGGGGTTTTGTTTTCTTTTTCAGCTTTTTTAAGAATTTTGTCATCCACATCAGTAACGTTTCTGCAATAAGTTACATCATAACCTTTAAACTTCAAATATCTGTACAGAACATCCCAAGTAATATAGCATCTTGCGTGCCCTAGATGTGCGTAATCGTAAACAGTCGGCCCGCAGACATACATTTTTACTTTATTTTCTTCAACAGGCTTAAATTCCTCAACAGTATTTGAATATGAATTGTGAAATCTCATTAAAATAATCCCTCATCTTAACGCCTCCGGAACAAATCTAATCCGGCAGGGCTGTGTCCGGTTTAATTTTAACACAAAAAAATTTTTCAGGTGCGATTAAAAGTCCTGCAAGATAATTACTTTTATCTCCGGCAAAACTGTTTAAAATAATATAAAATAGCTAAACAAAGCCGCAAAAATATGCGGCTTTTATTTCCACGGGTAATCGTCCTTTATTGTCCAGTTGTCGTTAATAATTTTTTGCAGGCAGCATTCACCCGCACCGCCGCGTTTGCAATCATTATTTACCTTATCTTCATCCGCATTGTAACATGCCGGCTTAACTGAATTGTTATTCAGATTTATAACAAAAGTAAATGTGTCCCTGCCGAACATATTAGGCGGCTTAGACCCGTTTAAATCCACCCGCACCATCTGTGTCTGTGAATAGTGTGGAGCACCTTCATCATCCCAGCTTACTGTAACAAAAGAAAGAAACGTTCCGTCCGGAAGAAAACCTGCCGTTCTTGAGGAAGAAATAAGTAAAATATCCTCCTTTCCGGAAAGAGATTTTACTTTACTTTTGCTGTAACCGCAGGATTGAGCAGTATCACAAACTTTAATTATTTTCAGATAAGGCTTCCAGTATTTATCGAAATATATTCTTGAGTTATCAGCTGAAACCTCCAGAGAGGTATCAACCCACCCCTTACTGTCCCCGTTAGCATTAACCGAACTTAACATTGACTGGCTTAAAACAGAATAAACTTTTTTAAGCTGGGAAACCGTTTGAGTTTTTTTGTAATTCCCGACCAGCCCCGGTAAAGTCATCGCCGCAACAACTCCGATAATCCCGAGGGTAATCAGCACCTCTGCTAAAGTAAAAGCTGCCTTTCTGAAAGTGAAGCGTGAAGTGTGAGGGGGGAAGGGAACCGCGGCGAAGTTGAACGGGTGAAAAGTTGAATGGTTGAAAGGTTCATCTTTTGATATGTCATTCTGAAACATTAATCGTTGAGGCTCACATGAGTTGCCGCTGTTCAGAATCTCTTTGTTTTG
>CASFGU010000038.1 GCA_949294395.1 uncultured bacterium | reverse complement strand
TTTACCATAATGTCAACTTTCTTTAACTTGATGTCATATTTATACAGATTTTGCATAAATTTTTGTAAACAAAATTTACACAACAGACAACAAAGTAGTTGCCTTTGTGTTAATGTTGAAAACATAAAGTCATTTAAAATCATGTAAAATAACTTATACACAATTAATAACATAATATTCATATTTTGTCAACCATAAATTCCAAAATATGAAACTGGAGTAAAAATGAAGCTGTCAGAATATAAAAAGAAATTAGAAGAAAAAATCAAACTAGTAGTTAGTTACGGTCAATTAGCAGACGTACTGGGTATGAGCAGGCAATATATTTCAAAAATTAAAGATGATGAATTAGATGAAAAAAAACTTAACATTTTAAACTCATACTTTAACGAAATGTCAACTGATAATGAAGCAAAATTCTTTAAAATACCGGTTTTCGGAAATGTGACAGCGAGCATGGGCTATGGCATCAGTGTATATGACGAAAACCAAACCGGCGTATATGAAATAAGTTCAAAACTCGCAAAAGATATTGGAATTGTTTCCGGCAAGACACAGATGATTTTTGCCTCCGGAGACAGCATGTATCCGACAATAGAAGGCGGAGACAGCCTGCTGATTGATACATCAAAAAAAGAAATTTATGACGGCCGTATTTATTGCGTAAGAATAGACGGCCAGCTGTATGCAAAACGTTTACAAAAAATCCCGCCTAATACGGTAAAAGTAATCTCAGATAATGAGAAAAAATATGATCCGTTTTACGTTGATTTTTCAAAAGATATTAGTTTTGATTTTGATGTAATCGGTGAAATCCGCTGGTGGGGAAGAGTAGCAAGATAAAAAGAAAGGATTATATATTATGGAATTCAGCGAAAAAATTAATCAGCTTAAAGAACGTGTAATTAATTTAAAAGATAGTGTTCAAACTGAAGAAGCTGCAAAAAATGCTTTAATAATGCCGTTTTTAACAACACTGGGCTATGATGTTTTTAATCCTTTGGAAGTTGTTCCGGAATTTATCGCTGATTCCAGATTAAAAAAAGATGAAAAAGTAGATTATGCAATTTTAAAAGACGGCAAGCCAATAATTTTAGTTGAATGCAAAAAAGTTGACAGCGACAAATTAGATGTAAAAAAACATGCAGGTCAGCTTTTTAAATATTTTACAGCATGCAAAGCAAAATTTATAATCTTAACTAACGGTATTATTTACAAATTCTTCTCTGATATAGAGGAAACGAATATTTTAGATAAAGATCCGTTTTTTACCTTCAACCTCTTGGAATATAAAGAAAATCAACTTGAAACATTATCTGAATTCTGTAAAGAAAATTTTGATATTGAAAAAGCGTACTCAAACGCCGGCGATTTGAAATATATTAAACAGTTTGAAGATGTTATAGAAAATGAATACAGAACCCCTTCTGATGATTTTGTAAAATATTTAATTAACAAATCCGGGGTTTATGACGGCAGAGTTACGGAAAAAATTATTGAAAAGCACAAAAGGACAACCGTAGAAGCTTTTAATCTCTTTATGTCTAAAGTTATGAAAACGTCATTAGATTTCAGTATTGCCGCCAAGCAGGAAGAGAAATCAGGAAAAAATGAGGTAGTTACAACACTTGAAGAATTAGAAGGTTATGCTATTGTTAAATGTATTTTGCATGGTGATATAGACATAAACCGGATTACATACAGAGATAATACAAGTTATTGCAATGTTTTGCTTGATGACAATATAAGAAAAACTATCTGCAGATTATATTTTAATCGCTCACAGAAGTATATCGCATTTTTAGAAGGAACAAAGGAACATAAATATCCTATCGAATCAATCAATGCAATTTTTGATTTTAGCGAAAACATCAAAAATAAAATAAATGAATTCTTAGCTGTTAAATAATAGATATAAGAACAATGGCAAACATAGAAGCACGAAAAAATAAAGACGGTAAGATTGTCTCTTATAGAATAAAAGTATATAAAGGTCGGGATGAAAACGGAAAAAGACTTAAGCCTTATACAAAAACCTGGAAAGTTCCCGAAAACTGGAGCGACAGTAAAATCCAAAAAGAATTAAATCGTATCGCAACACTATTTGAGGAAGAATGCAAAGGTGGTTTAGTTGTTGATAACCGCCAAACATTTTCTCAGTATGCCAAATATGTTATTGAGTTGAAAGAAAATGTAGAGAAGAAAAAACATCGGACTATTAAAAGATATAATGAACTGTTAGAACGAATAAATATAGCGATTGGTCATCTCAAACTTGCCGATTTAAAACCCCAACACCTTAATCAATTCTATGAACAACTTAGCCAAAAGGGTATGAATTTAAAAACGCACGGTTATTTAAGCCCCAAAACTATACTTGAGCATCACAGATTAATTCACACAATACTAAAGCAAGCAGACAAAGAAATGTTGGTTACTTATAACGCAGCCGATAAAGCAACTCCTCCCGTACAGGAAAAGAAAAAGGGCGCCTTCCTTGATGATGAACAGGTAAGATATATTTTAAAATGGGTGACAAATGAACCATTAAAATGGCAGGTTGTAATAAATCTACTAGCTTTTACCGGTGGACGCCGGGGTGAAATAGCCGGTATAAAGACGGATAAAATTAACTTTAAAGAAAATACAATACATTTTTCGGAAAGTTTACTTTACTCGTCAGAACGCGGAACCTATAAATCTTCACTAAAAACAGATTCTTCAGACAGAATATTAGAATTACCGGAAGAACCAATGAAGCTAATAAAAAAATTAGTAAATGAAAACAAAAAGAAAATTTTCACACTAGGTAACAAATGGCAAGACACAGGTTATTTATTAACCCAGGAGAACGGCCAGCCGATGCACCCTGATTCAATAACAGGTTATTGTGAAGATTTTAGGAATAAATACAATAAAATCATAACGGAACAAAATAAAGACCTGCCAAAAGATAAACAATTAAAATTAATCCCTAAAATGAACCCTCACGCATTTCGTCACGCACAAGCCAGTATTTTAGCTTATTATGGTGTTGACATTGTATCAATAAGCGGATTTTTAGGTCATGCTAACCCTAATGTTACACAAACCATTTATCAACATCTATTTAAAAAAGCAAATTCAAAAATTGCAAAATTAAATTCAAATATCTTATCAAACAGTCACCCAAAAGTCACCCAAAATAATAAAAACTTAAAAAAATTAAAAAATAGAGATAAGGCTTAAACCCTTATCTCTATTGCTTTTTACTTGGTTGCGGGAGCTGGATTTGAACCAACGACCTTCGGGTTATGAGCCCGACGAGCTACCAGACTGCTCCATCCCGCGTTAAACTCGGTTTTGTTCAGAATTGCAACACATAAGGTTGCACTCTCAACAAATTTATTATGTAACGCTGAATTTTAAAATGCAACCCCTTCCAGTTTGGAATAATATACAAGTTTACACCAAATATGCGTAATACTGTCATACTGAACTTGTGTGACAAAGCGAACCCCCAATATTGTCATCCTAAATTTATTTCAGGATCTTAAAAATTTTGTGTAAGCCTGTCCTTACGAAGTGCTGCATCTCTAAACTACGAGATGCTGAAATAAGTTCAGCATGACAATATTTGTACATCTGGTGTAAAGTGCGATAGAAATTCCTCTAGTTTAAACTATGAAAAGCCGGTTTCATCTTATCAAATGTACAAAAATATTTGAACCCGATAGTTTCAAGTGCATTTTTTGCATCTTCAATATGACTGTTTACCTGCTCAGGACAATGAGAATCCGTTCCTATTGTAATTATTTCTCCCCCGAGTTCATGGTAAAGTTTTAAAATTTCACGAGAAGGTGTAAGGTTACTCAGGCGGTAACGGTAACAGGACGTGTTTATTTCAATCCCTTTCCCATCAGCGATTACCCGTTTTAGAATTTGCTCAACAACCGGTTTTATTTTTTCAAACGGATATTCACCTTTTAAATCATAACGCCTTATTACATCCAGATGACCGAGAACAGAGTAGTTTTCAAAGCTGTTAACCAGCCGAAAAATTTCCTCGTAATAACGCTGATTATATTCATCTTGAGTTTTACCTGTCTGGAATTCCTGCGACCAGAACCACTTATCCTCAATCAGGTGGCAGGACAATAATATAAAATCAAAACTTCCGTTTTTGAAAAAATTCTTAAAATACGGAACTGTAGAAGTCTGCATGCCAAATTCCATACCGAGTTTCAAATTTATCCTGCCGGAATATTTTTCTTTACAGTATAAAAAATCGTTTTCGTAGGATTTATAAGGAAAACAAGGATCAATTCCGGTGACACAATCCAGATGATCTGTTATACAAATTTCATCAAGACCACAGGAAATTGCTTTTTTAACAACATCTTCCATTCTAAAACTTGAATCATCGCTGTAATTTGTGTGCATGTGATAGTTTGCAAGCATAATTTATTTTCTTATAGCCCCCCAGGCGCGTATAGTTCCGCGTTCATATTTTACTACAAAATAATTTCCTTTTTCATCAAACTCAATTGATGCTTCCATATTAACATAATCCTCAACAGGGGGCATTCCGGCTTTTGCACGCTGAGCATTCACTTTCTTTTTTTCTTTAGCTTCTTTTTTAAGCCTTCGCCTGTTTTTTCCATCATTAAGCCTGTCCTGCTCGCTGTCATCTTCCTCAATTTTAAATACCGGAATTATTGCGACCGGTTCTTTGCTTTGCAGAAGTATAAGAAAGTTTCTTTCATCAGCAAGTGCAAGTTCATAATGACCTGGTTTTATAACATTGCCTTCCCCGTCATAAATCGATTCAATGATCGTAAGTGTCGGATAATCTGATTCTCGAAGCGCATAGCGGTAAATGGTTTGGGAACCTATCTCCAGACCGGAGGTTTCCTGCGGAGAAATCGGATACGGACGGATATTCTGGTGCATCCAGGTATAATCTACAAAAGATCCCTCCAGCATTATTTCAGTTCCTCCAGAAGATTTTTAACATTTTTTTTCACAATACCAAAGCTTTTCCCCAGAGCACGCTCGTGTCCAACAAAAATCAGCGAAATATATTTATCGGCATTTGGTATTTCGTTATTTTTTTGGAGAATTCTAAAAGCTTCACGCATTAAACGTTTAAGTCTGTTTCTTTTTACTGCACGTTTGTGAGTTTTTTTACTGACCACAAAACCGACTTTTACCGGATAATTCTGCTGTTTTAATTTGCCGGCAAAAAGTGTTATTCCGCCGGAATGATAAGAATTTTTAATTCTGTATGTGGCTGCAAAAGCTGATTTATTTTTTAATCTAAACTGTTTTTTTAACATAATTTCTACAAGAACACAGCACGCCAAATAAATTTCGACCTGCTGCATTTTAATTATTTTTTAAATTGTTTCCAAAACATCTCTTAAATTTCAAAAGCCGGCGTCTTAGAATTGCCGTTTCAGAATGATTACGCAAGAGAGTTCCGGTTAACCTTAAGCGCGTTTTTTAGCTGTTATAGAAATCTGATGACGACCTTTAGCGCGGCGTCTGTTCAAAACTTCTCTGCCGCCAGGGGTAGCCATTCTTGCTCTAAAACCGCTTACGTGCTGTCTTTTAATCTTTGTTCCTTCTAGTGTACGTCTCATTTTCTTTATTCCTTTTTAATTTTATTTGTCGTATAATTCTAATGTTAAATAAAAAAATATAATTAGTCAACACTAAAAGAGGGGCAGGTTACGGAATATGAACAAAAAAATCGGATTTATAGGCTGCGGAAAGATGGCAAGTGCAATTATTAAAGGAGTTTTGACTGCTTGCTGCAAGCCGGAGGTTGAGATTAAGGGTTCTGAAGTTAACTGCGAAATCGCAGAACTTGCGCAAAACAGACTCGGTATTGAGGTTCTGACAGATAACAGGCTGCTTACAATCGACAGCGATGTAGTATTTATTGCGACAAAACCTAATTACGTTGTGCAGGTTCTTGAGGAAATCAAAGATGAATTAACCCCGGACAAACTGATTGTTTCAATAGCAGCCGGTGTTTCAACTAAAAAAATTGAAAGCATTTTAGGACAGCAGCGCGTAATAAGAGTAATGCCAAACACTCCGGCGCTTGTAAAAGAAGGAATGAGCGGTATCTGCAAGGGTTCTTATGCAACTGAAGATGACGCTGAATTTGTAATGAAGCTTCTCTCCGGTATCGGCAAATGTATAGAAGTTACAGAAGATCAGATGGATATAGTAACTGCGATTTCAGGCTCGGGGCCGGCGTTTTTCTATCAGGTAATCGAAGATATGGCGCGTGCCGGTGAAAAACTCGGACTTGAATATGAAAAATCACTGCTTCTTGCCGCACAAACAGCTCTAGGCTCAGCAAAAATGGTTTTTGAACGAGGAGAGTTAACTGTACAAAACTTAATTTATAACGTTGCGACAAAAGGCGGCTGTACGTTTGTCGGGATACAGACAATGAAAGAGGAAAATTCCGCAAAACTATTTAATGATGTGATTGAAAACACAGCAAAAAAAGCAAATGAATTAGGCAAATAAAAAGAGAGGGGTTAAGCCCTCTTTTTTATTACCATTCAAATTTATCACCTGAATTGTAATTATCATAAACTAACGGATTTTTCTTATCCATTAAAATATTATTCAGACTTGCTGTTCCCATAGCCCCCCAGGTGGTATTACTTATCCTGTCCCTGTATACATCTAACCCGTAAACATCTCTGCCAAACTGGTTTGGCAGTTTATTACCGTTTACATCAAAAACCAACGCCGCGCATCTGGAACTGGTACGTGTCCAGTAAACAATATTACCATCTTCATCTTTTTTCAATGATCCGTCAGAATTATAGCTTTCTCCAGTTTCTTCAACCTCTGCACATCCGTTTTTTGCAGAATTAAGTCCGATTACCGCCCCGTTGTTTAAAACTATTCTTGGATAAGCAGCCATATTGGTTATACGTATACCATCACCGGAAATAGACTGCTGAAGGGTAGCATATTTAATTGTATAGTTCAAATCTTTGCAGCCTTTAGCATTTGTGCCGGCTTCACAAAAACGTGCCCCGTTGAAATATTTGACAAGTTCTTCTATTACAGCAACAGTAGCCTTATTAGCAGCAAACAAACTGCTGTTATCGCCCGGTGTTCCATATTTAACCTGTGCAAGTGCCAGAGCCTGATTAATTGATGTATAGGTCTTTTTGACCTGAGTAATCAGTTCACGTTCTTTGTATTTATTGACTAATGCCGGCAGTGTCATAGCCGCAACAACCCCGATTATTCCTAAAGTAATCAACACCTCCGCAAGAGTAAACGCAGTATAATTCTTTTTCATTATATTATCCTTCCATATTTATGAAATATAGTTCTATATAATGAATTATAATGGATATTTTTCTAATTGTCAACTTTTATAGAATATTACTATGGAAGATAAAGTTATACTTGATAAGGTTTCCGATAACATCAGGCTTGCCAGATTGCAGCAAAGACTTTCGCAGGAAAAGCTTGCCGAAATGGTTGACATTTCGACCAAGTACCTCAATATGATTGAAAACAGAAAAGCAAACCCAACAATTGTTATTGTCATCAAAATCTGCATTGCACTAAAAATTAGCCTTAATACTATTTACCCGCAAATTCTGCAAGAGCCAGAAACTCTATAATATTCATAATCTCAGGCGATTTTTTGCCTGCAGCAATAAAACCTTGATGAAGCCCCATAACACACGCAGGACAGGTTGTAAGAATATAATCAGCACCGGTTTCATAAGCATTTAGAGCTTTTTGTTTTGAGATAGCACTTGAGATTTTTGGATTTTTAATCGCAAATTCACCTGCAAAACCGCAGCAATCGTCGTAATCTTTCATTTCTATATATTCAACATTTTCACATTTTTCAAGCAGAGGTTTTAGAAAATCATCGTTTTCAAGGTGACAGGGTTTGTGGAAAGTAACTTTAACCGGCTTTTTAAACTTGAATTTAATATTCTGTCCCGTCAGAAACTCCGCTGCATTGACAAATGAAAAACCTCCGTCACTTCGTGACACCTCCCTTACAAGGGAGGTATTTACCCCCTTTGTAAAGCGAATTTTCGGTAGGGCGTCAGCCCGTAAGGTGTCCGGAAACGTTGAGTTTTCGGACGCCCCGAATAATTCAAGACAGGGGGGCAGGGGGGATTTTTTGTATCCGGATGAGGGGTACCCCTTCAGCGTGCTTTCACAGCTTGCGCAATCCGTCAGAATATAATCAAAATCACAAGATTCTATCAATTCAAGATTATATTTTTTAACCTCCTCAAACCGCTCCATATTCCCGCTTGATAAAAAAGGCAGCCCGCAGCAGTCAAAATTTAGTTCAATAATTTCAACGTTATTCAAATGTGCACAGATTTTTTTGAACGCACGCTCTGTTTTCGGGTAAAAATTATTCACACACCCTTTAAAATAAAGAAGGCTTATTTTTTTCTCCCTCTCCCTGAGGGAGAGGGTAGAATTTCGCCCCGAAACCTGAGGGGCTGAAATTCGGGTGAGGGTTTTACAAATATCATTAACCTTTTTCCCAACCTTCATAAAACTTCCGAAAACCCATTTCGATTCAAGAAACTTTTCAAACTTTCCGTGGAAAGTATTTTTAGCACATTCGTATTTCGCAGTATTAAAAATTTCGCAAACATCAATATTGCTCGGACAAAAGTTTTTACATTTGCCGCATTTTAGACACATATCAAGGTATTTTTCAATATTTTTGTTTAACTTTAAATCACCTTTCAAAACGCCGTCAAGCATAACGAATTTTCCGCGGGAAACAGCACAATCATTGCCCGTAATTTTATACACAGGACAAACAGACTGGCAAAGCCCGCATTTTGAACACTTATTTATATCATCGGCAAAATCTTCCAGCTTTTTCATAATTTAATCATAGCACGTAAATTACCATGGATAATCATCAGGAAATTCCCATCCGTTTTTATACAGTATTGTTGAACAGGTAAAATACCCATTACCACCAGGGTTTTGGAGATTGCATCTATAAGATATAAATTCGTCATCTTTATCAAGATATGGCGGTTCAATTTGACCTTTATCTTCATTCATCCAGAACCAGAAAACATAACGGGGACCTTTAGAGTCACTATAGTCCCAGAATTCACCTTTTCGAATAAGAGGTTTTGCTAAAAATACGCACCCTAACTTATCATACTCACGCCCGTTAATATGCTTGGAACATGCTGTCTGTGAGCCGTCAGCATAAGTCATGACAACGCCATCAGTAAAGCTTCCTGAAATTTGCACATTTGTCTTTACATCAATTGTTTTTATATATTTTTTTAAATACTTATAATAAAGCTCAGACGAATCATCAATCTGCCAGTATTTATATTCACCGAACTCAAGCTGTGCCTGCTGAAAAGCCTGATTAAACATTGAATAGAATTTTTTCACTTTAGCAGCCGTAACTTTTTTCTGGTAGTTTCCGATAACAACCGGCAACGTCATAGCCGCAACTATACCGATTATCCCGAGAGTAATAAGAACCTCAGCCAACGTAAAAGCTTTTTTCATCTTTACCTCATTACAATATATTAATTGGTTAAATCAATAAGTTTATATTTACATGTTTTTATTTAAATGTCAATCGTCTATTCAATTTATTCGTTAACATCTTAACTAATTTATATAATTTTAAATAAATTAATGGAGTAAATAATGTCAATTATAAATGAACTAAAAAAAATTCTGCTCGATGTTAATGTAAATCTTACTGAATTGGCACAAGCCCTGAGTAAAAAATTAAACAAACCTTATTCTATGCAGAACCTGTCAAACAAACTCCGCAATGAAACCATAACCCACCGTGAAATGATAATTATTGCAGACATACTGGGTTATGATTTAAAATTTGTAAGACGCGAAGAAAAACGTTAGACAATAGCCCCGTGCGAGGCATCCTGAACATTCTTTGCGTATTTGGCAAGATATCCTGATTTTACACGCGGTTCAAACGGTTTTAAATTTTTTCTGCGTTCCTCAAGCACTGAATCATTAACACAAAGCTCAATTAATCTTTTATTTATATCAATTCTGATTTTATCTCCGTTTTCGATTAGAGCTATCGTTCCGCCGTTAGCAGCTTCCGGACAGATGTGCCCGACACAAATTCCGCGGGTCGCTCCTGAAAATCTTCCGTCAGTAATCAATGCACATTTTTTTCCAAGCCCTTTACCAACAAGTAAAGAGGTCGGAGCGAGCATTTCACGCATACCCGGGCCGCCTTTCGGACCTTCATAGCGGATTACTATAACGTCACCTTCTTTAATTTCATCCCCTTCAAGAGCTTTCATGGCATCTTCTTCACTGTCAAAAGTCTTTGCCTCTCCCTCAAACTCATAACATTCAGGGGCAACACCGGATGTTTTTATTACACAGCCGTCTTTAGCAAGATTTCCGTATAATACGGCAAGCCCGGCCTGTGTATATGTTGATTTTTCATAAGGCGGAATAATATTTTCATCGGCCAAGGCGGATTCTGCAATCTCTTGAACTGTCAGACCTGACACGGTTTGCGTATCATACAAAAAGTTAAACCCTCCGTCACTTCGTGACACCTCCCTTGCAAAGGAGGTGTTTTTCCCATTTTGGGATTTTTTACAAAATAGTGATTTCAAAACCGCCGGGACACCGCCTGCGTTATGGAAATCGGTCATCGTCAACTTTGAGGATGGGTTAATCTTTACAATCTGATGAATTTTCCCGCTCAATTCTTCAAAGTCATTCAGCGTAATATCAATGCCGCCCGCGTTTGCTATTGCGAGAAGATGTAAAAAAGTATTCGTTGAGCCGCCGAGGGCTAAATCAACGGTTATAGCGTTTCTGAGGCTTTCGCGTTTAATTATATCGGAAGGTTTTATGTCCTGTTTGACCAGTTCCACAACCTGTATTCCGCTTTCAAAAGCAATTCTGCGTTTTTGGGACGATACAGCTGAAGACGATGAACAATACGGCATACTCATTCCCATAACTTCCGTGAGGCAAGCCATTGTGTTTGCTGTGTACATTCCCTGACAGGCGCCTGCTGACGGACACGAATTTTCTTCCAGCGCAAGCAGATGTTCTTCCGTAATTTCGCCTTTTCTGAATCTTCCGACAGCCTCAAAAGATCCTGTTACCATAGTTAATTTATTTTCGCCTCTGCACATTCCGTCAAGCATAGGCCCTGCAGTCACAATTATTGCAGGAATATTAAGTCTCAAAGCGCCGATTAGCATCCCGGGCGTAATCTTATCACAATTAGAAAGCAAAACAATACCGTCAAGCTGATGCGCCGCAGCAACACTTTCCACGCAATCAGCAATTAAATCCCTTGACGGCAGCGAATACCTCATGCCGGAATGCCCCATAGCAATTCCGTCACAGATAGCAGGTACGCCGAAAACAAATGATTGTCCGCCCGCACTATGAATTCCTTTTTCAATCTGGCGTTCCAAATCTCTCATTCCGATATGCCCCGGAACTAAATCCGAAAAAGAACTTGCAATCCCTATAAACGGTGCATTCATATTCTTACGGCTTACACCTGTTGCCATTAACAAGCCTCTGTGCGGTGTTCTTGCTATTCCTTTTTTAATATTGTCGCTTTTCATAATTTTCTCCTGCAATATTGAATTTATCACAAAATATGTTATAATAAAAGAAAAGGAGGAATATATGAAAACTATTGATATGATTGATTCTCAGATAGGGGGGGGGGGGCTCGGTTAGAAGCAATTCCGCTCAATGTAAGAATTTCCGGCAAATATTTTTAGAACAAATTAAGCGCTTTGATTTTTTCAAATCTTTTTCCTTTACGGGCGCTAATGACAAAGAGATTCTTAACAGTCACTACTCTTGTGAGACGCAACGATTTTCGTTTCAGAATGACATCTCTATTGTTAACCTTTCACCACTTCAACCTTTCAACTTTTCAACAGTTCTACCAGTCGGATTAGTAAATCCGACCTACCAATGCTTGACCGCCCTTTTTAAGGGAGGTGGCACGGTAGTGCCGGAGGGTTTTGTTAAACCAATCAACCCTTCAAGCATTCACCCGTTCAACTTTACAGCCCCCTCTCCCGCCACAGGCACCCTCCCCAGTGGGGTATTAGTTGAACACTTCACACCTCACCCTTCACGCTTCACTGCTAAGAAAGCCGCTTTTACATTAGCGGAGGTGCTGATTACCCTCGGGATTATCGGAGTGGTTGCTGCGATGACACTGCCTGCATTAATTCAAAACCATGCCAATTCTGTTGTCGCAACACGGATGGCAAAATTTTATTCTTCAATTAATCAAGCAAGAACAAGAGCAGAAGTCGACTATGGAGATAGAAGCTACTGGTTTGAAGAAGCCGGTATCGGAAATTCCGGAGGGGATGCAGATGCCCGGCTTAACTGGTTTAAAAAATATCTTTTACCTTATATGAACGGAGTTACATATAAATATTACCAGAAAATTCCTATATTTTATATGCCGGATGGTTCAGCCTTTGCAAGTATAAACGGAGCGGATATTAACAGAGACTGGTTGTTCTGGACTTCTGATCCTTTAACAAAATGTAAAAAATGGAATAATGCAAACGGTTATGATGATATTGGAGTTTGTGCATTTGCATTTTTCTATTCTCCGTATGATAAAAACTCTAAGAATACAACTTACGGTATAGAACCATGGAAAGTTAACTGGGATAAAAAAGATATTAACATATTATATACACGCTGTAAGGACACCAGCGAGACTTATGACCGTCCCTGCGCTGCGATTATACAGATTAACGGATGGAAAATCCCTGATGATTACCCGTTTAAAGTTAGGTATTAAATTTAATTATTATAGAAACATTCCTCTTTGTAATAAAAGAGGAATGTTTTATAGAAACATAATTAATCAGCACATATCTGCAGAATATTCCAATCATCATCCCATTCAACAGAACCTTTAATATCAATATTATGGTAATTATACGGGTTCTCTATGAATTGCGGATTAAACATCCCCACAGAATGCAGACGCTTTATAATGTCAGGCAGAAGTGTTGTACTTCCTGCAAGAGTTCCGTCTTTTGACGCAGCGCGTTTGCCGTCATAGAAAATTTCAGAGTCCGCAAACATAAATTTGTATAACCCCTCACCCTTCCCTCTCCCGCAAGGGGCGAGGGTATATCTTGTACAAGGAAGGCAGTCGCTGACAAGAAGAACTTTATCAGCCGGTTTACATTTGAAAAAGAGTTTCAGGGCATCATCAGATACATGAACGCCATCCGCTATGACTTCGGAATACAAATCATCATTAATCAATGCAGAAAGTGCAGTTGATTTTCCACGGTGAGAAATCCCTTCCATGGCGTTAAATGTATGGGTAGTTCCTGTGCAGCCGGTTAAGTCGCCCCCGACGCAGTGCCCCGCCTGAACTTTTACACCTTTTTCTTTTAAATATTCAACCAAATCAACGTTAAGTTCGGGCGCAAGTGTCACAATTTTTATAAAATTATCTTCTATTAATTTGTAATTTTCAACGGTCGGTGTCATAAAATGCGCAGGATTATGAATTCCTTTTTTCTTTTCGTTAATAAAAATCCCCTCAAGATGAATCCCGAAAATTTTTGCCATTCCGGTTGACTGCTTTGAGGCAGCCTCTCTTATCACAGCCACCGCACTTTTAATATTTTCAACACTATCTGTCACAAGCGTCGGGAATATGCCCCCAATACCGTATTTCAAGATTTCCTTTGAAAGAAACAATACATCATCAACAGTTGCAGTGTTGAAATTGACGCCGAATGCCCCGTGAAAATGCTGTTCAATTAATAGTTTGGTTCTCATTATTAACCCTCACCCGAATTAAAAATCTACAATATTTCCTTTATATTATTAATTTATATTTTATTACCCCTCCTCGAAATCAAAGATTTCGGTCCTCCCGCAAGGGGAGGACATGAATAGTTGTACCCTTAGCATTAGTTTAGTAAGATTACTCCCGCAAGGGGCGAGGGAAGCATAATTATATTACGCTGCCTTCAAAGACTTTTCTTGCTTCTTCCCTGTCATCAAAGTGGATTGTGCGGTCTTTTAATATCTGGTAATCCTCGTGACCTTTGCCTGCAATGACGACAACATCGTTATTTCCCGCAATTGTTTTTAATAACGCAATCGCATGACCTCTGTCAGGTTCAACAGTAACTTTATCAGGATTTGTCGATTTAAGTCCTGCAATAATATCGGTAATTATAGTTTGCGGATCTTCACTTCGCGGATTATCACTTGTGATAACTATTTTATCCGCGATTTTTTCGGCAATAGCACCCATTTTCGGACGTTTTGTTGCATCCCTGTCGCCGCCGCAGCCAAAAAGACAGATAAGTTTTCCGTCTTTAGGTGTAATTTCTCTTGCGGAATTAAGAACATTTTCAAGCCCGTCAGGCGTGTGCGCGTAATCCACAATAACAAGCGGTTTTTTCGCAACAACTTCAAACCTTCCGGCAACCCCTTTTACGTTTTCCAGAGCCTTCAATGCTACTTTTAAATCAATCCCCATTGCAATTGCAGCCGTAACTGCAGCGAGAACATTATAAACACTGAACATCCCGTTCATGTGAAGGTTTACCGGAAATTCATTCAACCCCTCACCCTCAATCTTTCTCCCGCAAGGAGCAAGTGAAGCATAGTTTACCTCAAGGGTAAATTCTGCACCGTTGAGAGAGAATTTAATATCTTTTGCCATTACATCAGCCTGTTTTTTTACGCCGTAAGTATAAGTTCTTACACCTTCCGGCACCGCGTTAAGAAACCTTTCCGCATAATTATCATCAGCATTAATTACAGCAAACGGAATTTTCTGGTTTTCATCCCCCTCCTGCGGCATTGAATTTATGAGTCCTCTAAACAGAAGCGCCTTTGCTTCAAAATAATTATCCATAGTAATATGGTAATCCAGATGATCCTGCGTTAAGTTTGTAAGGACGGCTCCGTCAAACATACATCCGCCGACACGGTTTTGTTCAAGCGCGTGGGAACTGACTTCCATCACGACATTATCAATCTTTTCAACGTCTTTTATCATCCTTAAAGTTGCCTGTAATTCAGGTGCCTGCGGCGTTGTGTGCTTTGCGTCGCGGTACTCGCCGCCCGAGGAAAGCTTATAACCGAGAGTTCCTATAAGCGCACATTTCTGACCGTTTTCCTCATATATTTTCTGAATTAAGTGTGTGACGGTTGTTTTGCCGTTAGTTCCGGTGATGCCTATAAGATTAATCCCTCTTGAAGGACTTGAATAAAATCTGTCCGCAATATCCGCAATTTTATGACGGGTAGAGGAAACAACAACCTGCGGGATCTTTTTATCCGCATCAAGCTTTCTTTCCACAAGCAAAGCTGCAGCACCGTTTTCTACTGCATCTTTAGCGTACTTGTGCCCGTCTGTGTATTCTCCTGTAAGGCAGACAAAAATATCACCCTTTTTTGTTGTTTTAGAATTATATGAAATTCCGGAAATTTCCACATTTTTAAAATTTATCAAGTCTTTGTAATCCAAATGTTCAATCAATTCATCTAATTTCATTATTATTTCTCCTTAAAAAACTAATTAACTGTTTTAGACACCGGAACTTTGTCCGGCTTGAGATTTAAAATTCTGGCGACCTGAGTAGTAACCTCGTGGAACACAGGGCCTGCAACAGTATTTCCCCAGATGGCTCCGACTTTCGCGCTGTCTACCATAACGTAAACAAGTATCTGCGGATCAGATGCCGGCAGATAGCCTATTGTTGAAGTGTACATAAACGGGGTGTAACCGGAAGTATTTTCTTTAGGCTTTCTTGAGGTTCCGGTTTTTGCCGCCACATTGTATTTATCCATTTTAATTACGGAGCGTCCGTGGTTTACGGCTGAGGCAAGAAGTCTTGTTATTGAATGCGCGGTCTGTGCAGAAACTACCTGAGTTCTCTGAACTTTAACAGCTTCTTCCTCCGGCGAGTATTTTATAACATGCGGGGTAACTCTCACTCCGTGATTAGCCAGAGCCTGAACTGCCGAAATCATCTGCATTGCGGTAACCGAGGTTCCGTATCCGTAAGACATTGTAGCATGAATCCCCTGATCCCAGTAGCTGTAATAAGGCAAAAGCCCCGAGGATTCACCAGGTAAATCTATTCCTGTTTTTGAACCGAAACCGAATTTCTTAAGCATATCGTAAAACTCTTTCGGCGACATTGTCCGTGCAATATTTATAGCGCCAATATTACTTGAGTGTTCAAACAGGTATTCCAGAGAAATATGCCCCGGATAAGGATGCACATCATAGTCGTAATTTTTTATTTCCCAGTTGCCGATTGTTGTTTTTCCGGTATCGAGAACAGTAGAATTTTCATTAATTTTTCCAAGCTCCATTGCACTTGCAACTGTTATGATTTTAAAAGTTGACCCCGGCGGGAAAACATCCGTAAGCGTCCAGTTTTTAATCTGAGCAGGTGTTGCTTCCCTGTAATTATTAGGGTCATAGGAAGGATAAACAGCGTATGCAAGAATCTCGCCGTTTTTAGGGTTCATAACAAGAACGGTTCCGCGCAGAGCCTTCTTTTCCTCCACCATTTTTGCAATTTCTTTTTCGCAAACGTGCTGAATAGCAGCGTCGATAGTTAAGGTGACATCCTGTCCTTTCGGATTTGTAGCTGTCGCAACCGGATCTGTTGTAAAATCGTATATAATTTTGCCCTTCTGCGTCCGCTGAAACTTAACCTCGTTTTCTACATGCTCCAGTTTATCTTTGGCCGTGTATTCAACACCGTTTGCAATATCAGCATCAAAGTTATAATATCCCAGAATATGAGCCGCAAGTGTTCCCTGCGGGTACTCCCTTGTATTTTTTTTATCAAGACTTATTGCCCTTAAGTGCAGCTTTGCAATTTCTTTTGCAGTATTTCTGTCAATATCCTTTTTTACCGCAATAATCTGGCTGGAGCTGTTTAACTTTTTTAAAAGCGACTCCTTTGAGGTTTTCAATATAGGTGCAAGCTTTTTTGCGATAACCTCCGGAGAAGATTCGTCCTCATCATAATCAGCACGTCTTGCAAAAACATTATAAAAAACATTATCAGTCGCAAGTTTTATCCCGTTCCTGTCGTAAATATCCCCGCGGACTGCAAAATTTTGTCCGGCGCGCTGGTTTCTTGCTTTCACCCTGTATTTTTTAATATCAATTACCTGAATAAAAAACAAATGAATAATCAGTGCAACCGCAAACAGTATAAACAGAATATACAACCAGCTCAGAACGCCGTCAAATCTTTTCTGGCGTTTATTAACAACACGCTGGTTTTCTGCCCTTCTTTCTCTCAATTTATCATCTCCCTGAGCATATTTTATTTTAGCATAAGCAATTTTAGAAAATATTAAATATTAAATTATCTTAACGCTGTTATGCTATAATATTTTTATGAAAAGATTTCTTATAATTTCGGGATTACTGATTATTTCAGGGAAAGCTTTTGCGCTGGATATTGTTTATCCTTCGTACAAAGCAGTTACAATCGGGGCACCCTCAAGTTTTTTCATCGGGTCGGCCGATACTGAAAAACCTCTTACAATAAACGGGAAAACTGTTCCGGTACACCCGTCGGGGGGATTTGCTTATGTAGTTTCATTAAACACAGGCAAAAATACTTTTCTGATAAAATCAGGCTCTGAAGAATTAACTTATACAATAATGAAACCTCCTGCACCGCCTGCCGGAAATTATAAGCCGCCAGAATTTAAAGAGTTTGACACTCTCAAATACGCAGTTGTTACTGCTGACCGCGCTCCGTTGAGGACAACACCGGAAGATTTCGGAATAAACAGGATTGTGCATCTCCAGAAAGGAATGCCGCTTGTGCTTGACGGGGAAAAAGGAAACTTTTACAGGGTAATTCTCGGGAGCGGAAAAACCGGCTGGATTTGGAAAGGCAACATTAAACTTGAAGAAAACGGAGCTTCTCTTGCCGAACTAAAAGGATACGACTACGTTGACACAGACGAATTTTTTATCTTTGTTTTTCATTTTGACCGGATGACACCTTTTGAACTTGTTGAAAGCAGCCCTTTTTTAATAAAGTTCTACAATGTTAAAGATTATCCTGATAACACATACGTTATGGATTTTCCGGTAGAAAAATCCATGAGAAACGGAAAACTTTTAGGCTACAGCGGACAGTTCAGCGGCACGGATTTTATACTTAAAATCAGAAAGCCTGTTATCCCTGACGAAAAGCAGCCGTTAAAAAATTTAAGAATTGCAGTTGATGCAGGCCACGGCGGTACAGAAACCGGAACGAGGGGCTGTCTCGGCGACAGGGAAAAAGATGTTATGCTGAAGTTTGCAAAAGAACTCGAGTGGGAACTTAAAAGACGCGGCGCCGATGTTATTATGACAAGAAAAGGGGACACTGCAGAAGGGTTAACCGAAAGAGTTGATTTTGCAAACAGTGAAAATGCGCTTCTTTTTATAAGCCTTCACGGCAATGCGCTTCCGGACGGAAAAGATCCGAATGCAAACAACGGCACAAGCATTTATTACTATTACAATCAGGCAAAACCGCTTGCGGATGATATTTTAAAAGAAATGACCTCACAGCTCGGGATGAAAAACGACAGGGTAAGACAGCAGAGCTTTGCCGTTGTAAGAAACACAAACGCACCGAGTATTCTTATTGAAATCGGGTATATGATTAACCCTTCCGACAACGCAAAGATGATAACAAAAGAATTTCAAAAACAAACAGCAAAAGCGATTGCAGACGGAATTGAAAATTTCATTAAAAATTAAAATCAAAAAGTTCGCCCATAGTTAAATCTAAAGCATTTGCAATTTTTGCCGCATTATCAATTGTCGGGAAAAACTTTTCACGCTCAATTGCACTTATTGTTGTACGGTGAACATCTGCTAACTCGGCAAGCTGCTCCTGTGACATCCTGCGTTTTGCCCTTTCTATTCTAATTTTTTTAGCAAAATTTTCTGCAAGTTTTTCAACATCTATAGCCATACGACTATGATAAAGACTTGACAAAATTTATGCTACAGTATACAATCGATATATGAGATTATACAGTTCAAATATATAATATAAAAAGAAATTTGAATTGTAAATAATGCAATTGATACCAACATCTAACTACTGCTGTAAGTAAAAAGCTACCCTGAGCAACAACAAAGAAAAAACCTTATAAAACCAAAACGGGAGTTTAGAAACTCCCGCTTTTTTTAACTAATTATTCTTAATATAATTCAGAAGAGTTCTGACACCTGCGCCGGTTGCACCTGCGATAAACTCTTTCTGAGGTTTTTCCAGAAATGCAGTTCCTGCAATATCAATATGAACCCATTTTGCCTTATCAACAAACTCTTTCAGGAATACACCCGCAATAGAGGCGCCGCCCTGACGGGAGCCTGTATTTTTCATATCAGCAATGTCTGATTTCAGACTTGTTTTGTATTCCTCAAACATAGGTAACTCCCATGCCGGCTCGCCTGATTCGTTTGCGGTTTTAATAACTCTTGAAATCATTTCTTCATCATTACCCATAACTCCTGCAGCATAAGTTCCTAGCGCAACGACACATGCACCTGTAAGAGTTGCTATATCAATAACTTCATCCACGCCGAGTTCACAGGCATAGCAGAGCGCATCTGCAAGTGTCAAACGGCCTTCAGCGTCAGTATTATCCACTTCAATGGTTTTACCGTTTTGGGCTCTTAAAATATCGCCCGGTTTGTATGAAGTTCCGGACGGCATATTTTCACATGCCGCAATAATTCCGTGAACTTCCATATCAGGTTCAAGTTCCTTCAATGCTCTCATAACACCGAGCACGCAAGCTGCACCCGACATATCATCCCGCATTGTAAGCATAGATGACGGAGGTTTAATATCAAGCCCGCCGCTATCAAAACAGATACCTTTTCCAATAATTGCAATTTTCTTTTTCGGATTTTTGCCTGTATATTTCATGTGTATAAATTTAGGAGGTTTAGCGCTTCCCTTCCCGACAGCGAGGTATGCCCCCATACCCATTCTCTCAACAGCTTCTTTATCGTAAACTTTAGTTTCTACCCCTTCGAGGTTTGAGGCTATTTCGGCAAGTTTTTCCGGAGTTGCAAAATCAGCCGGCTCGTTTGAAAGATTCCGTGCAAACTCGAGTGCCCTGCCGAAAATTATTCCCTCTTTTACTTCTTCTTCCGAGAACTTTGCAAACGTAATCTCCTCAACCCGCGGAGCCTTTTCTGTTTTATACTTGTCGAAAGCATAATCCGCAATCAAAGCACCTATTACAGCAGATTTTCCGTAATCACAGTTTACGTCAAAGTCAAAGCAGGCATTCTTTGCATGAATCTGTTGCAGCTTTTTAACAGCTTTTGCAACAGCAAGACGCATTTTGTCCGCATTAAATTCTTCTTTCTTGCCCAAACCTACAACCAGAATTTTATCTGCAGGAATTTTCCCGAAAGTGTGCAGAAGATAGGTCTGACCGAACTTCCCTTCAAAGCGGTCTTTTTCTACTGCGTAAGTGTTAGCAAGCTCCTGCGAAGTTTTATCACCCTCAAACTTGTTGATAACAAGAACTTCGCAAGACTTGTCCTTTACTTCTTTTAAAACTTTAATTTCCATAAATAACTCTCCTTCTCATCAGGGATTACTGAAGGCACCGCATACAGGCACCTTTTCTGTTTCGAAAAAATTATAGCACTTTTTTTTAACTTTGTAAATTTATTTGAAGATAAAGCAAAAAAATTTTTTCACAGGACTTAACCGGAATATGCAGATTACCCCTCAATACAGAAAAATACAACACACACCGAAAATAAATCAGCCTGCCTTTAAAGGGCTTATGCGGCTGGATCCGAAAACCTACGCGCCTCTGGACAGCTGGTTTTTCAGAGATTACAATACTCTGAAAGCCGCAGCGGATGAAATTAAATACACTTTTCCTCAGGGCGCGGAAGTTCTGGATTACGCCTGCTCCAACGGGGAAGAAACAATATCTCTTAAAGCGCTGCTTCCTGATACAAGATACAAAATCATAGGTTATGACACGAGCGAATCCGCACTTAAACTTGCCCGCCGCGGAATCTACACGGTATTTTCGCACTGGCACGACTCGTTTCTTCTGCCGGATTCTTCCCCGAACAGAATTGAAAGAAGCCTCAAATCCGGATTTTATAATATTATGGAAGAAACCGGCCCTGACGCTGGAGACCTTTTTATTAACAATAAAAAAACTTATTTTATGTTAAAAAAAGGACTGCCGGGGTTTGTGGAAAGATTCTTCCGCATAAGCCCCGAAATGAAAGAAGAAATAGATATTCGCCGCGGCAGCATTCAAAATCTTGCAAAATACAGAAGCCAGACCTCAAAGCCGCTGGGGGCTGTGTTTTTTAGAAATGCACTCTACCAGCTTTGCGGAAACGATCTTAATGAAACAATTGAACAGAGAAAAACCTCAACATTTTCTTATGACAAAAAAGCTATAATAGAAGATTTTGTTGATAAATTATATTCAAGACTTGACCGCGGCGGAATATTTGTAATAGGAGATCACATTAAAGACCATCTGTTTCTTGCAGACAAAATGACTCCGGATGAGGAAACCATTTTCTTTAAAGACAGTCCGTTTTTTAATGAACTTGACGACAGGCATAAAAAAGTTCCGTTCATAAGACTTTTTAAAGAATCACCGCTTACTACAGCTCTGGAAAAAAATAACAGATTCACCCCAGTAGGATATTCTACAACACGCCTTGTCACAGGAGGGAAAAATATGATTGTTCCTACAATCTGGAAAATACTTAAATGAAAGATGATAAGTTAACAACAAAGTTATACTTATTAAATTTCAACTACTATACAAAATGAATTTCTTATGATATTATATAAACAGATGTAGTAGTTAAATATTTTTTGGATATATATGCAATGACAAAGCTTTAAACTAAAATAATAAGTTCAGCCCGATAGGATATATGTATCGGGAATTGCATGTATTATAAAAAATAGAAAAGGATAAGGTAAAGACTTAATGGAATTTTTGTTAATTCTTGCGGTTATTGCAGTAATAGCCTTAATCGCCGTGCTGATTATTCAGCAAAACAAAATGAAGTCTGTTCTGCAAAGCACGCAGAAAGACAAAATTGCGCTTGAAGAAAAAGAAAAAATTCTTTTCAAAGAAGCTAAAATTAAAGCAATCGAAGAACTTCAGGACGACAGAGAAAAACTTAACGAAGAAGAAAGAGAAAGACGTCAGGAGCTTGCAAGGTTAGAAGCAAAACTGAACAAACGCGAAGATATGCTTGAAGATAAAATTCAGGAATACACAGAAAAAGACCTGCAGGCACAGAGAAAAATAGATGAATTATTAGAAAAAGAAGATTACCTTGCAGAAATCGTTCAGAAACAAACCTCCGAATTGGAAAGAATTGCAGGGATGACTGCAGAAGAAGCTAAAAATATGCTTCTTGAACAACTTAAACACGATCTGGCTCAGGAACAGATGACTTTAATCCGGGAAAACGAAGCTAAAATTAAAGAAATATCTTTAGAAAAAGCAAAAGAAATTCTCTCTACAACTATGCAGAGATGTATGATAGAACAGGTTGTTGAAACAACGGTTTCAGTTGTAGCGCTTCCGAACGACGAGATGAAAGGCCGTATAATCGGACGTGAAGGTAGAAATATCAGAGCGCTGGAAACTTTGACCGGTGTTGATTTGATCATTGATGATACTCCGGAAGCCGTTGTATTATCAAGCTTTGATCCGGTACGTCGAGAGGTCGCAAAACTTGCACTCGAAAAACTTATCGTAGACGGTCGTATTCACCCTGTACGCATTGAAGAAATGGTTGAAAAAGCCAACGAAGAAATAGAAAAGAAAATCTGGTCAGAAGGTGAAAATGCAGCGCTTGATATGGGTGTTATGGGCTTAAATAAAGAATTAATAAAAACTCTCGGACGCCTTTATTACAGAACAAGCTACGGTCAGAATGTCCTGAAACACTCGCTTGAAGTAGGTCACATTGCAGGAATGCTCGCGGCTGAACTCGGTGCAAATGTAGCCGTTGCAAAACGCGCAGGGCTTTTACATGATATAGGAAAAGCTGTTGATCAAACTCAGGAAGGTACACATATTCAATTAGGGGTGGAACTTGCTGCACGTTACGGAGAAAAACCTGAAGTTATCCATGCAATTGAAGCACACCACGATGACGTTGTTGCAAATACAATTGAAGCTGTGCTTGTCAAAGTCGCGGATGCAATTTCTGCCGGCAGACCGGGAGCAAGACGCGATACGCTGGAAATCTATATCAAAAGACTTCAAAAAATTGAAGAAATAGTTAACAGCTACAGCGGTATAAAACAGTCATTTGCAGTTCAGGCAGGCCGCGAGGTAAGAATTATTGTTCAGGCAGAAATGTTTGATGATTTAGCGTCGCAAAGACTTGCAAGAGAAGTTGCAAAAAGAATTGAGGACGAACTGGATTATCCGGGGCAAATCAGGGTTACGGTTGTCCGCGAATTCCGAACTACAGAAATAGCTAAATAGTTGAAAGGGTTAAAAGTTGAAGGGAGGAAAGGTTAAAAATAAACCGTTCACCCCTTCAACCGTTAAACCACTAAACCAACCGCAAGGGAAATTATATGGGTGATGAGCAAACAATAAAAATTTTATTTTTCGGGGATCTGGTAGGCAAACCGGGAAGATATGCCGTGAGAGATTTTTTGAACGGAGAATTCTTTTCTGCCCGCGAGCATACCGGCCGCCTCTCATCATTTCAACCATTCAACCCTTCATCACTTCAACAAACCTTTGTAATTGCCAATGTAGAAAATGCCTCCCACGGTTTTGGTCTTACTGAAAAAAATTACAACGACATCTCAGGTTACGGTGTTGATTGTATGACATCCGGCAATCATATCTGGGATAAGAAAGATATTTTCAGCTACATCGAAAATGCACCTAAATTACTGCGTCCAATCAATTACCCGCAAGGAACTCCGGGGAAAGGTTCCCGAATTTTTGAAACTGCCGGAGGGGTTAAAATCGGAGTAATCAGTGTTCTCGGACGGGTTTTTATGAATCTTGTCGACTCTCAGTGGGAAATTGTAAAAGAGGAAATTGCCCGAATAAAACAAATTACACCTGTTGTAATTATTGATTTCCACGCAGAGGCAACAGCAGAAAAGATTTGTTTTGCGAAATACTGTTCGGAACTCGGCGTAAGTGCGTTTTTCGGAACGCATACCCATGTTCAGACAGCTGATGAATGTATTATTAACCACACCGGATACATAACAGACGCCGGATTTTGCGGTGCACGGGACGGGGTTATAGGAATGGAATATAAAACCTCGCTCAACAGATTTTTAACAGGTATCCCTGAACGTTATGACGTGGCAGACAGCGCGGCGGTACAGATTAATGCTGTAGAAGTCGAAATTGACGTAAGTACAGGCTATGCTGTTGCCATAAAAAGGATTTTTTGTTGTAGAAATAATAAAGAAGAGGAAGAAAGTCAATGAAAACGGATTTGCACATTCACACCTACTACTCTGACGGTGTGTTTTCACCCGAAAAAATAGTTGATACCGCAATTGATGTCGGGCTGGAAGTTATTGCTCTCACCGATCACGACAACGTATTATCTTACGGCGTTGCTCAGGATTATCTAAAAAAAGAAGGCAAAGAAGATAAATTAAAAATTCTGCAGGGAGTTGAGATAAACACACTTTATAAGAATTATGAAGTACATATTCTCGGGTATCTTATGGATACACAGAACAGCGACTTCCAGAACTTGCTAAAAGTTCAACAGCAGGCAAGGGTAAAGCAAACAAAAGAAATAATCTCTCTGCTTGCTAAAAAAGAAGGTATAAAAATAAAATACGAAGATATTTTAAAACAGGTCGCAAAAGGCGGCAGTATAGGGCGTCCGCATATTGCAAAAGCCATTACGAATGCAGGCGGAACAGGAAGCGTTATGGAAGCTTATGCAAAATATATCCACGACGATTCACCTGTTTACGTGCCGAGAAAAACAGTTTCGCCGCACGATGCGGTTGAAATTATCTACGACGCCGGCGGGGTTCCGGTAATTGCACACCCGCATGATCTCGATATTGCAGAGAGCCTGGTTAAGGAATTAATGACTTATGGTCTGAGGGGCATTGAAGCTTACCACAGAAAACATTCACCTGCCTGCGTTGAATATTTTTCGTCAATGGCGGAAGATCTAGGACTTATTGTTACCGGAGGCTCGGATTTCCATGCACCGAATATTATGAACGGACAGATTATTCTCGGCAAAAACTTTGTACCGGAATGGATTTACGACAAACTCATTCAGGAAAAGAAACAAATTGATATGGCATGAGGCTTTTTGTATGAATAGAATTGTCTGGAAAGCTGAATATTCTGTAACACTTCTTGCGGTATTTGCATTATTTTTAATGTTTGTACCGCTCTCGTTCGGCTCGACGGTTCAGGCAAAATTTATCACAAAATGGGATGACTGCTTTTCAAAACTGGCTTATACAAAAGATGTTATAAGTAAACACGCACAGGAAGATATTTTAAAAAGTTTCAAAAGAGCCAAAACGCCGGATGAGAGGGAAAATTTAATTCTGGAACTTACAAAACCGTATTACCGCCTGAATGAATCGAAATTTCCCAAACACTACAAAATACGGTTTATGAATAAAATGGAAGTTCCTCAAAACAGTCTTTATTACTTTACCGATTTGTATTACGGAGAAAACAATATAATCGTCGGGCTTAAAGATATTTCTGAAGATAAATCTACAAAACCGATGTTTTTAATGATGTTTGATATGAACGGGAAAATGCCGCCGAACACCTGGGGCAAAGATATTTTTGGAGCACAGATTTATGAGGATAAAGTGGAAGCTTTCGGAGAAAACCTTACACTGCAAGAGCTTCAGGCTGACTGCTCAAAAACAGGCACAGGTGTAAACTGTTCGTATTACTATCAAATCGGAGGAGAATTTGATGACTAAAAAAAGAGTTTGTGTGTTTTGTTCCTCTTGCAATTATCTTGACAAAAGCTATTATGAAGCAGCAGAGGAATTCGGCAGACTCCTTGCCGTAAACGGTTTTGATATGGTATACGGGGGAAGTTCTCTCGGCATGATGTGGGCATGCGCCAATCAAGTCAAACAAAACGGCGGAAATATTTACGGTGTTATGCCGCAGAAGCTTCACGATATGGGTGTTTACACAGATGAATGCGTAAACTTTACAATTACACCCTGCATGCGTACCAGAAAAGCTAAAATGGATGAACTTTCAGATTGCGTTGTAGCACTTGCCGGAGGATTCGGCACTCTTGAAGAACTCTCTGAAATGATTGTTCAAAAACAATTAGGTTATAACAATAAACCCGTTGTACTTTTAAATACAAACGGGTTTTATGATAAACTGATTGAATTTTTTAATCATATTATTGCGGAAAACTTTGCAAACGAATGCGCCTCAAACTTATATTACATTGCACAAACGCCTGCAGAAGCTGTTGATTATCTTTTAAAATACGACTACTCTGTTCCTTCTGTATCCAGGGAAGATATTTATGCAAGAAAGCATCCTCAGCCCAAAGCTAGTATTTAAGCATTGAAACAATCCTGCAGTTTTCACTGTTCAATTTTTCTCTGCCTTTTAAAGCTTCAAGTTCAATTAAGAAAGCTATGCCGACCAGGTTAGCCCCCGTTTTCTTAACGAGCTTGCAGGCAGCTTCAGCGGTTCCGCCGGTTGCAAGAAGGTCATCCACGATTAAAACATTAGCCCCGTGCGGGAATGCGTCTTTGTGAACTTCAATTTTATCGGTTCCGTATTCAAGCTCGTATTCCTGAGAATAGGTTTCTGCAGGAAGCTTATTCGGCTTTCTTATAGGAACAAATCCTGCGTCCATCTTATACGCCATAGGCATCCCGAAAATAAAACCGCGGCTTTCAATCCCTGCTATATAATCAATTTTCACATCCTTGAATTGTTCGCAAAGATAATCAATCATAACTTTCAAAGTTTCAGCGTCCTTGAGAGCGGTTGTAATATCACGGAAAATTATTCCAGGTTTCGGAAAATCTGCCACTGCCCTGATTTTATTCTTCACATCTACAATAGTTTCTGTCATTATTTTTCTCCTTTATCAACAATTTTTTGCATAATTTTTTCTGTATATTCTTTTGTATATTGTTTTGTTTTTTCAAGTTCGTGTTTTATAAACGCCTTAATACTTGCTTCTTCTTCCATAACAAGTCCGTGAGCTGTTTTTCCCCAGTTCATATCCTTTTTCATAAAAAGAATTTTAAAACAGATGAAAAGTACGAGCGGAAACCATATTATAAAAAGATAAATGGACGTTTCCAGCGCCTCAAACATTGCATCCGGACGCGGCATGTAATCATACCGCCTTAAGGCATACCTTGCAGCAAGGAAAAAGCCGACACCTATTGCTATCCCGATAATTATAGAAGAATACAGCATGTGCGGGGAAGCATCTTTTGCAAGGATTTTAAAGGCTCTGATTACAATTTCCAGTAAAAACCACAGCGGCATAATAAACTCTGAAATGTACGCCATCATATCAATTCTTGCCCTGAGCGACATTTTCTTTGAAGTTAATGCAGCACCGGAATACTCAAGATAACGTCTGATTGTACCTTCCAGCCATCTTCTGCGCTGCCTGAACAACGGACCTATGTAGGCTATACCTTCTTCATAAACAACAGCATCAATACAATAACGAACATCCCAGCCTTTTATATGAAGCCTTGTTGACATATCAAGGTCATCAACAATAGTGTAATTATTCCAGCCTTCAATATCTTCAAGAGCTTCACGTTTTATAAGTTCGCCGTTGCCACGGAGTTCAACAGCCCCTTTTACAGAATCGCGGCTTACCTGAAAATAAGTATCCATTGTGTATTCGTTATTCTGGCAGCGGGTGAGGAAATTCTGATTTTTGTTTCTTATAACCTTCCTTGCCTGAACGGCTCCGACATCTTTCGGCTCTAATTCCGGCACCAATTTAGACAGGAAATCAGGCTCAACAGTAGCGTCAGCATCAAATACAAGAACAGCGTCCCCTCTCGCAATTTGAAAGGCATCGTTCAGCACAGCTGACTTCCCCGGGAAAGCTCCATCCTGACGGATTAAAACTTTAACCTTTTCGTACTTTCTTTCAAGATCTTTTATAACAGAGGCGGTATTATCAGTACTGCGGTCGTCAATTACAATAACTTCAAAGTTTTCGTAATCCATACCGAGAATATTTTCAACGGTTGATGCGATAACACTTTCCTCGTTATGCGCAGGAATAAGAATACTCACAAAGGGTTTGTAATCTTCATTTATCACCTGCGGGTATTTCTTAAGAATACGTTTCTTCAAAGTATATGCAAGGTTTGTAATAAGCGCATACACAGTCATACAAAGACATAGAAACGCCAGCCCCCAGACTGTATTAAAGTAACTCTGGAAAATATAAACGAACACGCCGAGCCCGAAAATAATCGTAAATAAAATTACTCTTTCCTTCATTGCTAAAAACTTAAATCCCTTCAAAATCTTCTTCATTTATATTGTACCAGAAACGAACAAAAAAAGTAAAAGATATAACAATTCATTACGTTCCGGGTTAAAAAATTCGGCTAAATACACTAAACAGATGTTTTTTCGGACAAAAAAGTGTTAAAATTCGTTAAAAGACTTGCGTAAATTAAAATATCCGCTATAATAAGGCATGTACATAAAGAGAAGGAGTTTTATCATGAACAAAGAAGAATTAGTACAAGAAGTTGCAAAAAAAGCTAACGTTACTCAGAAAGAAGCTGCTGAAGTAATCAGCGCCTGGGTAGAAACAGTTCAGAAAACTGTAGCTAAAGGTAAAAAAGTAACTTTAGTAGGCTTCGGTACTTTTGAAGCACGTAAAAGAGCAGCTAGAACAGGCAGAAATCCGCAGACAGGCAAAGAAATTAAAATTCCTGCTAAAACAGTTCCGGCTTTCTCTGCTGGTAAAAAATTCAAAACTGTTGTTAACGGCGGTAAGTAATTTTATTCTTCGCA
>CASFGU010000037.1 GCA_949294395.1 uncultured bacterium | reverse complement strand
TGTATATCTTTTAAATATATTTTTAGTATAACTCTTTTTTCTCCTTTTACAACCCCTTTCGTTACATTTCTTTATATTCCACTTGCTTCTTTCACCTGCTCTTTTACGATGGGAACATACTTTTTCATCTCTTTTTTTTTTTGATTCATAAAACCGTTTTCTATCACTTTTTTTATCTTTCTCCGTAATATTTCGTTACACTAGGTTTGGGGTATCTGACCTGCATATCACCGTCTTAGCATCTTTTTGCTTTTTATCCGTCAGTAACTTATAATTAAAGAAAATTATGGAGAAAAATTATGTACAGAATTGGAACAGGATACGATATTCACCGGCTGACAGAAGGCAGGGATTTAATAATAGGCGGGGTTAAAATAACACACGAAAAAGGACTTTTAGGGCACTCGGATGCAGATGTGCTCATACATGCTATCATTGATGCCATGCTCGGCGCGCTTGCGCTTGCGGATATTGGAACCCTGTTTCCCGATACGGATAAAAAATACAAAGACGCAGACAGCACTGTTCTTTTACAACTTGTTTACGATAAGATTACTAATCTCGGCTGGCAGATAGAAAATCTCGACAGTAATATCATCGCCCAGCAGCCGAAAATGATGCCTTATATCCCGAAAATGAAGGAAATTCTGTCCGCAGTCCTGAAAACAGAACCCGACAGGATTTCTGTTAAGGCAAAAACCAAAGAAAAAATGGACGCTGTAGGCAAAGAACTGGCAATTGAAGCTCAGGCTGTTGTGTTATTGAAAAAAGGCGAATAATGGCACAGGACATCACGACATTTGTAAAAAAACGGCTTAAGGAAGAAGCTGACGAAAAATTCAGAAAATTTTCCGCCTCACTAATCCCGAATATTAATAACGTTCTCGGCGTCAGACTTCCCGTGCTGCGCAAAATCGCTAAAGAAATTTATAAAAAAGATTACAAAACCTACCTGAACTGCAAAGATTTTGAATTTATGGAAGAAACAATGCTGAAAGGTATGGTTATAGGGCTTATTAAAGACAAGCCCGAAAATCTTCTGCCGGTAATAGCCGACTTTGTAAACGAAATAGACAACTGGTCGGTCTGCGACAGCTTTTGCTGCGGGCTGAAATTCGTCAGGGAAAATAAAACCCGCGTTTGGAAATTTCTACAGCACTATCTTTCCTCAAAAAAAGAATACGAAATCCGCTTTGGCTGTGTTATGCTTTTGAATTACTTTGCGGAAGAAGAATATCTTGACCGAATTTTTGACGCCGTGGAAAAAATCCGGTCAGAAGATTATTATGCAAAAATGTCAATAGCATGGCTTTTATCTATCTGCTTTATAAAGCAGCCCGAAAGAACCATGGCATTTCTGCGCAGAACAAAAATTCAGCCATGGATTTACAACAAAACTATTCAAAAAATTACGGAATCATATAGAATTACAACTGATATTAAACAGATATTAAAAACAATGAAACGCTAGTCAAGAAAATTCATGCGTTCAAGTTTACTCAAATGAGATTTTACCGTATGAACACTGATATTGAGTTCGTCAGCAATTTCTCTTGCACCGCGGTCGTGCCTTATCATTTTTATTATAACCTTTTCACTGTCATTCAATATGTCCTCTTCTGTGTCCTTATTACTCATAACTCTCCCAAAACATTCTTTGAAAAAATCACGTATATTTAAATTTTAATAAAAATCTTATACTGTATAAATTAGACATTTGGCTATTTTTATTATTGTATAATTATAATGGAGGCAATATGGCAAAAATTCAGATTACAGTAAACGGCAATGAGGTTGAAATTGAAGAAAATTCCACAATTGCTGACTTTATAAACGAACGGAACGTTACAGGAAAAATGTTTGCCGTAGAGAAAAATCTGGAAATTATTAACAAAGACCGTTACGAAACAGAACAGATAAAATCCGGCGATATTATAGAAATTGTAGGGTTTTTCGGCGGAGGTTAATATTCCGTTACAAAATATCAGTTTCGGGTAAAGATTTTCCAAAGCACTGCCGATAATTCTTTCAGGTGAAATTTTTTAAAGTGAAAGGATTATATTGTGAGCGACTTGAGACTCGGCAGAAATGGTAAACAGGGTAGTGTAAACACAGATTCAATTAAAGCCGGTATCAAAAAGGAACAGATTAAAGAAGAAAAGTTTCAGAATATTTTTAATACCATAGACGGCAGTGTTGACGGCAAAAAAGACGGCATTATCGATGCCGAAGAAATGAAGCAGTTTAAAAAACAGCTCATGGAAGCTGCCGGCAATGACACACTTTCTGCCCGCGAAGCAGGCAAATTCCTTAAAAAAGCAGGGATTAAAAACCTTGATAAAAAAGAGTTGTTTGAGTTTTTAGATATTCTTTCACAGTCAGCAGAAAATATTGAACAGTCCACCGTAGAAACAAAAAACGGTCAAAAATTCATTCATATAAAATACAAAGACGGCACTATTGAAACCATAAACCCTGATAAATCCGCTCAGGTAGCCACTTTCGCTGAGGGGGGGGGGGGCAAGACCCTTAAGTACGACAGCAAGCGGAAACTTACTGAAGAAATAGTCGACAACGGCGAAGGTAAAAAAGCGGTAACAACCTTTGACGCAGATGAAAAAGCCGTTGAAACAGTTATTACAGACGCAAACAATGCCGGCTTAATCCAGACAATTACATACAACGAAAACGAAGAACCTGAAACACTCAAAATTGAAAACGGCTCAACAACTGAGAATTATACATACACAGAAGAAGGCGTCGTACTCACTTCCAGAACTGAAAACAAAGGTATTCCGGCAAAAGAAAAAACAACCAGCTTCACTTACAACGATGACGGAAGCGTAACCGAAAATATTAGTGAATACAACAGAGAAACAATAAGGGTTACAAAAGATAACACGCTTATTTCAGAAATCGTTAACGAAAAAACACAAAACGGAGGAATTAAGCGTACCGAAATTATCCCAACTGATACAGGACGGGAAGTAACCGTCAAAGACGGCGAAAATGTAACAAAAACTGTTTACGATAAAGAAAATCACGCGCTGAGCCAGACAAAAGTCGTCGACGGACAGGAATACAGCGTTGAATACGACGGCAAAGGCAATACAAAAGTTATTCTCCAGAACGGTGAAAGTATTGAGGCTCTTGCAAAAAAATTCGGCTGTACAAAACAGGAACTTCTTGATGCCAACGGCGGAAAAATTCGCGGCTGGGCAGGCGATGATGTAGTAGTTCCCGGTGAACTTGAAGCGGATGACGCAAGACTTCAGGGCAGGCAAACTAAAGAAGAAGCTATTGAAGCTTACAAAAAAGTTGCAGCAGAAATTCAGGCTGTGAAAGATGAAGTTGCAGCCAGAAAACCAATTGACTTCACAAATAAAGATTACGACACCTATGAACAGCTTGCAGAAGCTCTGTTCAAACGTGAAGGCATTGAAAACCCGGGCAAACGGCGTATGCAGGCAAGAATAGAGGATTTAAAGAAAACAAACCCTGACATAAAAGACGGAGAATTAAAAGGCAAAGAGATTACCGCCAACGTATCCGAGGAACTGTACAACAAAACAACAGAAGAAAAACAAATAGCAGAAGAATTCAACAAAACGCTTCAAACCAGAGAAGAAGCCGACAGCATTGCACAGAGGTTTTACCAGATTGCAGATGACAATGCCGGCATGAACAGCATGAATAAGATGCAGAAGCTTCTGGATGAAGAAGTAACACCGGACAATATTCTGCACGTACTTGACGCCTATGATAAACACAAACATGGAGATTCCTCAATAATAGATACTGTGACAAGCGAAGTCGGTGCAGGCGGAACAAAAGCCCAGCGGAAAGTTCTAAATACAATAATGGATAAGCTTGCAAAGGCAGCCGAAAATGCAGGTGTTTCTGCCGGCGATATTGAAAAGGCTAAAACAGACTTTACAAACAGCATGGATAAGGAATTTAACGCTGTAATGCGCCGCACAAACCCGAAAGATATGGAAAAAGCCATAGACTTCCTGCGCGGAGCAATCGTAGCCAAACAAACCGGCAATATTCAGGATATGACAGACGCAGAGGCAATTGCAGCCTTCAACGCAGATTTTGCGGCAACCGATGCGGAAGCACAAAAAGCTTACAAAGACGCAAGAGAAGACGAAGGCTGGACAGCAAGAGCCGGCGATACAGTCTTAGGCTGGTTCGGCTGCACAACAATCGAAGATATGGACACAAAACTCGGCAAAAATGCTGCTGATGTAAAACGTCTTGCTGCAGCAGCCGGAGATGAAGCAGAATTTAAAAAGGTTTATAAAGAAGTATTTGGCGTTGAGTTTGACAAAAACAAAATTGCCGCAAGAGATGCAGCCCTCGGAAATTACCAGCAGGCTCAGAACCTTTCTTCCACAATAAATATAACATCAGGATTACTTGAAAAATCCGGAACAATGGATTATTCAGCACTGAGAAGCGAAATCAAAGATAAATTCCAGTTTGATGATGCCACAATTGATGCTGCAATAGAAAACTATGCAGGGCTTCTAAATAAAGATATATCCTCTGATGCCGGTAAAAAAGAAGTGCTGGTAAGATTTTTAGAAGAAACCCATAATCAAGCAACTGCCGGATATAGAGAGGTTACAAAAGGCAAATCCGTTGAACAGATGGGCAAAGACCTTGACCTTCTGACAAAGAGCGCATTTGGAACAAACGATATAGTAAAAGATGTAATGCAGTTTAACGAGAACCAGAAGACTACAGAAATGGTAACAGAGGCTGCTTTTGAAATAGCAGGCACAATAGCATTACAGTTTATACCGGGATTAGGACAGGTTGCAGCAGCGAGATTAGCAGTAAGCGCCGCAAGATGGGGCACAAAAGCTGTTAAAGTTGCAAATTACGCAGAAAAAGCTTTTGCAGCAACAAAGAACCTGCAAAATCTGAATAAAGCCACCAAGATAGGAACCCAGATGGTAAATGCAGGTGCTGCAACAATGGCAGTAGACCTAAGCAACGGCAAATCAGTCAGAGAAGCAACCGAAAAAGCACTTATGAATATGTCATTTGCAGGTGTTGGTGCCGGCTCAAGCATACTTGCGCCTAAATTAATGCAGACATTCGGCATTACAAATAGAGCCCTTGCAAACGAAATTGCGGAAGAAATTATGAACGCCGCAGGCTCTTACGGAATTACAAAACTTTCAGGCGGTGAATACGGCTCACAGGATGCGTTTATTGACTTTGCATCCGGGCTGATTATTGCCAGACTCTCCCATATTAAAACTCCGGCAGCAAAAGATGTTCCGGATACTCCTGAAACACAACCACGGGATAACGCACCTGCTGACGGTACTCCGGACGCTCCGGATACTCCTGAAACACAACCACGGGATAATACACCTGCTGACGGTACTCCGGACGCTCCGGACACCCCTGAAACACAACCACGGGATAATACACCTGCTGATGGTACTCCGGTGCTTGATAAGGCTGCTTCAAAAGGAAAAGCAACTCCTTCCAGTGTAAAAGTGGGCGACAAAAAAGCAGAAAAGATTAAAGACGAAGTTAATGAAGCAGCTTCAAATCCTGATATTTCCGGCGAAGATTTAGCACATATAAGAAATGAAGCTGGAGGCATCGAGAATAGAGATGTGCGCCGCGACGCCGAGCATAAAATTGACAATGCCGCAGAAAACCTTTCACCGGAAGAACGGGCAGCATTTGATGCGGCAAACAGAGCCAACGCACAGAAAAACGTTGACCACATCTTTGAAAAACACAGTGAACTTAACAGTGCAGACACACGTGTTATGAATGATTATATAAACAACACAGATGACGCCTCTGTTTTGAGAGAACTTAAAGAGAAATTAAACGAAAAAGAACATACCTACGGCGGTGTTACTGCAAATTACGACAGATTAAGAAAAGCCATAGATGATAAGATTGCAGCCCTTGAGCCTGCTCCTGTAAAACCAAACACACAGCAGCATGACGATGTTGTTGCAATGCTTAATGAAAAAGCTAAAACAGGCAAAGGCTTGAGCGAAAGCGATTTTACACAGTTAAAAGAATACCTTGCAACGATAAATGATGAAGCTCAGCTGAAAGAACTCAAAGGGCTTCTTGGCGGCAAAAAGATGACCTCTGCGCAGAAAAAACAGCTTAAAGAAGCGCTTGCTGCAAAGACAGAAGAACTTAAAAACACCCCTGCACCGGCACCAGAGGCTGAACCTGTTGAAACTCCGGCTGCCGAAAGGATAAACGAAACTCCGGAAACTCCGGATGCTCCGGCTTCCAGTCCTGCTGATACTCCAGATGCCGGGAGAGTAAACGATGCGCCGGCTTCAAGCCCTGCAGAAACACCAAACGCTGAACCGGATAAGGCTGAAGTTGCCGGAGAAGATGTTGTTGTCACTCCGGAACCGGTTAAAGATACTCCGGCGGCACCTGTTCATAATGAACCAGACCCGATCGTAAAACCGGCGGAAACTCCGGACGCTGAACCCGTTAATGATACTCCTGAAGCTCCGGCTTCTAAACCGGCTGATGCTCCGGCTACACCTCCTCAGAATGAACCAAAACACATTTGGGGCGAAGTTTCCGATGATAATGTTAACCCCACTCCGGAACCGGTTAAGCAAGCAGATACACCAATAGTTGAAAAAAATGAATTCCGGTACCCGACCCCTGAGGAAAAATTTGCTATGGGGCAAATCGGCAACAATATTGGCAGAGCAAAAACTCTTGACGATTTAGACAAAGCTCAAGCATGGCTTGACAAAATGCCTGACTGCGACCAGAAATCAAGATTAGCGGCTCAATTGGATGCAAAACGCCAGCAGATTACAGTTGATGTATCCCCTGAATCCAACTTAAATCTGTCTAAGTCGAGTCTGGAAAAACTTAATAACTTGCCGGAGAAATACGATTTTAGTAATGTAGAGATAAATTATGCACGTGGTTGGCATGATAAAGAGTGGCCTATAGCGGTAACCTGGAATGGTAAAGGCACGACTCAAATTATTCATAAAAATGGCAAAACTTATCTTCTTGAGATTTATCAGGGACAATATCCAAATATGAGACAATGGAGAGATGGTGACTTTAGAGGTTTATGTTTTGAAGGTGATATTCCTGACGAAATATGTGAAGAATATTTTAAATACTTTGATTGGGATAAAGGTTCTCTCACCTTGCAGGATATTGATAAAATGAATAATCTAATTGCCGGAGCAAAAAATTCTAATCCAACAGCCGCTAATGCTGCAGAAACACCGGCAACACCTCCACAGAATGAGCCGGGACACATTTGGGCAGAAGTGTCCGACGATAATGTTGTCGCCACTCCGGATACTCCGGCTTCCAGACCGGCTGATACTCCGGCTGCAACTCCTCACAATGATAATGAAGTCAAAACTCCGGATGTTAAGCAGGAAAATACTCCGGCTAATCCGGTAAACAATGAAGCCGATGTCCGCAGACAGCATCTGGAAGCTCAGAAAGCTAAGATTAAAGAACTGGACAACAAATACGAGTCCGTAACCACAACACACACCATCAACGGCAGACAAACTCCGGTAAAAGTCTACAAAAACTCTCAACAGGGTTCAAACATAGGCTACTGGATGCAAAACCTTAAAACCGGTGAACTTTCCTATGTAAAATACCCGCCGAAAGGCAGACTCGGTATAGCACGTACGACATTGCATTATACAGACTATTACGGCAATAAAAGGACTGTAAATATAGACGATCAGGAAATTGCCAGAATTGAAAATGAATTATACGGCGAAGGCGCTCAGGCAAAATCAGAAGCTTTAGCAGCAGACCTTTACAGAGCAGCCGGAATTAATGCACCTGAAATTGAGTTAATAACAGACCGTGCAGGAAACACCGGAACTTCAAGCAAATTTTTGGATAATCTTGAAACCCCTAATGCGGAGGATATTGCAAATATCAGAAAAGGCTTTGCCGCAGACTGCTGGCTTGCTAACTGGGATGCTCTTAAAGAAGGCAACATAATGACACAGAACGGTCAGCCAATCCGTACAGATGTAGGCGGTTCACTCTGCTACAGAGCCAGAGGCGCAAGAAAAGGCACAGCGTTTGGAGAAAACGTTAACGAACTGACTTCCTTCTTCTCCGGCAAATCTTTATCCAGAAAGTATCTGGAAGGAATGTCACGTGATGAATTGATAGATTCACTGAAAACCGTCACAACTATTGACGACAAAACTATAATTTCACTTGTCGAAAAAGCAAAAGCCAACGGCATTTCAAATCCTGAATTTTTGAAAGAAATGCTTATTGAAAGACGGAATTATATGAAACGCTTCCAGACACTCTGTGAGGCTAACCCTCAAAAAGCAGGTGAAAGTATTGCCGATTACGTTGCAAGGATTCAGAAAGCCACCCCGAAAACTACGTACAATATTGGCGGCAGAAGCTTTGAGGAAATTCCTGTATCCTCCCGTATATACGGAAACTTAACAAATAGAGCTGCAGTAGAATTAGAATACATTAATAAACACATAAGCATTGCAGAACACCTGACTCCGTCGCAGAAACGTATTTTTGAAGCTTCCTATGAAGCACTTCAAAACAGCAGAGGCAGAAGAATACACCATAATGCAACCAACGTTTTAACACAGGATAATTTACTCCACTCAACAAGCCCTCAAAATATTGAAAGTATTTTACAGAACGGTCTTGTAAGCAGAGAATACTCCGGACAGGTCGGCGCAGGAAGAAGTGACGGAGATCCCGGTTCTATGACGCCTATGTGCGCGGATGTTTGGGATGTTCAGGATAATTATTCTATAAAAGATTACTTCTCACAAAATAGACGCTGGAATGAAGGCGAAGCTAACTTCCTGCCTAATCCTTTTAGGAGAAGTGGCGGAGTTGTTATAGTCTTTGACAAAAAATCTGTAGCTCCGACACTTATTGATAATTCATTCAGCGTCAGCAAGCAGGACAGCGAACTTTATAAAGACGGCAACATGAGCGGACACAGAAGTTATACTACCCACAGAGCTGTTCCGGTCGGGCTTCCTTCAAATGCCATAGATAGAATTATTGTTCCTACCGATATTTACGGTCAATCTTATATAAACAGATTGCAGCAGCAAATCCAAAAGAGCGGTCTGGATATAAAAATATACGATACTCAAGGGAACTTACTTTTCGCTCCTTAGGCAAAAACTTCTGACCTATCCTAATAAAAAAAAATCGATTCTCACCCGTTACTTTTTAGTGCACTTCGGGCAATCGGGTTCTGCGTGGATAGAGATTGAACAGGCGCCGAGTTTTTCCGCAATCTTTTCTTCTATATCATCGCAGAACCCGTGACAGCAGGCTATTGTCATATCCTCAGGAAAAAGAAGCGTAAATTCTATCTCTTTTGAAGGGCCGACCCGCCGCGATTTCAGGTTTTTAAAACCGATTACGCCCTCTTTTTCAAAACTCTTTATGACATTTTCAATCTCTGTTAAATCCTCTGCAGGCAAAGAGCCGTCTAGAAGATTGTTTAAGGTTGTTTTTGAAATCTTCACACCGGTATGCAGAATAAACAGGGCAACAATTATCGCAATCACAGGGTCTAAAATTGTTATGCCAGTAAGTTTTATCAAAATCAGACCTATTAAAACGCCGAGTGACGACCAGATGTCAGTCCGCAAATGTTCTCCGTCAGCGTATAAAGACACCGACCCGCTCTTTTTCGCAACATAAAAAAGATAGAAGCTTACAAGAAAGTTTGCAACAACCGCAAAAGCCATCACGCTTATGCCGAGGATGTTTTCGGCCTCCATAGAAAAACCGAAAAACAGTTTTTTGCCGGCTTCGTATATAATAAAGACTGCTGCAAAAACAATCAATCCGCCCTCAATAAATCCGGACATATCTTCATATCTTCCATGCCCGTAAGGATGGTTTTTGTCGGCGGGTTCAGAGGATCGCATTACGGCGAAAAAAGTCAGCACTGACGCCAGAAAGTCGCTCAAGGAATGAATGGCTTCTGATATAATACTTATACTGCCCGACACAATTCCTGCAATGAGTTTCAAAACAATTATAACCGCGTTGGAGGTTATGGAAAGTCCGGCGGCAAGCTTTTTTTCTGTTTCAATGCGCATAAAGCTATTATGCCACTTTCAGAGGTTTTTGTAAAGAGGCTGCGGGATTATATCCAGACAGAACATACGTTAGGACAAAAAGTAGTATTAGTTTTGTCGGATTAGTAAATCCGACCTACGTTATTTGCAATGAAAAACGATAAAGACTATTCAAAATTTAAATCTTTAATATTTTCAATGTCTTTTTCGCTGCCCCAATCATTTTCGTATAAACCCTGTTTTACAAATTTATGGAAAGAAGAATACTGCCAGTCTTTTACACTGTTAACATGCCCGTGTTTAACAGGATTGTAATAAATATAATCCAGATGTTTTGTTAAATCATTTTCATCCAGTATAGTGTGTTCCCAATATCTGTTTTGCCATATTTTAACGTAGGTCGGATTTACTTGAACTGTCCCCCTAAAAATGTAATCGGTCAGTAGGCAAGTTTTCGAATATAATAAAAAAAAGGAGGAAGAATGAGAAAACAAAAAAGCCTTACTGAAAAACAAATAGAAGAATTGTTAAAATCGAAATACATAGAAAAAGTATTTCAAAATCGTATTATTTACACAAATGAATTTAAATTATCTGCTCTTGAACAATACAGAAACGGGAAGCCGCCTGTTGAAATCTTTGTTGAAGCCGGGATTGATTTAGATATTGTCGGCAGAAAAAATGCAGTAAATCTTCTTTTAAAATGGTCTAAAGAAGGTATAAAATCTAATGAACAAATCTCTTTAGAAAAACAAATAGAAGAATTAAAAGCCCAAAATGCATATCTTAAAGCGGAGAATGAATTCCTAAAAAAGTTAAGTTGAATAGTCGTCAATTGAGGACTATTCATAAATACAAAATAATAGAATCAATACTCCCTAAATTTACTCTAAAAGTATTATGCAAAATTGCCGAAGTTTCTGTAAGTGGTTACTATTACTGGAAAAACAGAGAATTACAGGATAAAGATATAGAAATAATTGGAATAATCTCGAAAATATTTTTTCAGCATAACGGGAAAATAGGTATTCGCAGAATAAAAATGGAATTAGAGCGAAATTACAATCTGATTGTAAATAAAAAGAAAATACAAAGAATAAAAAAAGAGAATAATTTAAAAACACAAATCAGAAAGAAAAGAAAGAATTATTCAGGTTATTTACGTTCACAAAAGTGGTGCGTAGCAGAAAATATACTAAACAGACAATTCAGGCAAAATAAAGCCGATAGAGCATATTCAACAGATGTAACATATTTGACGACAAAAACAGAAAGGTATTATTTATCTGTAGTAAAAGATTTAGGAAGTAAAGAAATAGTAGCATATAATGTTTCAACAAAACACAATTTAGAACTAGTAATGAATACAATAAACCAGTTAACTAAACACGAAAAAGAAGGTATAATGCATTCGGATAGAGGCGGATTGTACACGAGTTTTCAATATATACAAAAATTAAAAGAACTAAATTTAATCCGTTCAATGTCAAGAAGTGGAAATTGTTTAGATAATGCACCAATAGAGAGTTTCTTCGGACATTTGAAAGACGAGATGGATTACAAAGATTGTAAATCATTAGAAGAAACACGTGACAAAATAGATGAATACATTTATTATTACAATAATAGAAGATACCAATGGGGGTTAAACAAAATGACACCTTGTGAATACAGAAAATACCTTGAAATGTCCTACTGACCGATTACATTTTAGTGGGGACATTTCATA
>CASFGU010000036.1 GCA_949294395.1 uncultured bacterium | reverse complement strand
GACTTTTTGGGGACTGTACGGATAGTTTGATTTTTTCTTAATATAGCTGGGTTTAGCACCGTTTTTAAGGTGTACGGATAGTTTGATTATTTTGGTATAGTCCAGTTGTGCAAGGAATTAAAAAATTAACACCAAGTTTCGAAAAAATTAACACAAGGTTTTGGAAATTTTAAATTTAAATTAAAAAATTTCATCGATTTTGAGAATTTTATCATTGAGTTTGAGAAAAATGTGGAACCAAGTTTGAGAAAATATATATTCAATTGATAAGAAAACGACACAAAGCTCGGAAGTGATGTTCCAATACATTTAATTCCGAGCTAATGTGTGTCTACGATGAAAAACAAAGAATATATCAGTATTAATAAAATAGCAGAATTAAAAGGGTTAAACTCTAATCGTTCATTAAGATTGGCAATTCAAAAAGGTAAATATATAGCACGTGTTGTTAAAGTTTTTGGAGGTAAATCATACGAGATATTATACTCATCTCTAGAACCAGAAATTCAAGAAAAACTCCAAGATGAATTAATTAAAGAAGCAACTCAATCAAATTGTACTGCATTAGTTCCGATTAATAATATTGATAATAATATCAATAATAAAAACTTCATAACAGAGAGTGCAAAATTAACAGCACTCGCTAGAGTAGATATTGTAAAAGCTCTTCAGAATATGAGAGCTAAATACAAAACTAAAAAAGAAGCTGATTCAATATTTTTAGATTTATACAATAGTGGAATGTATCTTCCAAAGATATATAAATTCATTGGAAGTATTTCAATAGGCACACTTCATCGATGGATTTGGGCATATGAAGATAGTGAAGATTATAGAGTGCTTTTACCTAATTACAAATATACAAAACAGGGTGAATATAATACAATCCTCACTCAAGAAATGAAAGATATATTTATTAAATTTCTTCTACATCCAAATAAATTCTCTGTTACAAAAGCGATAAAATTAACTCAGCATATACTTGAAAAGAAAGGAATTGAAAACATTCCTCATGTTATTACATTTAGAAGATACGCTGAGCACTACAAAAAGAATAATTATTCAAGATGGATATTATTTAGAGAAGGTGAAAAAGCATACCACGATAAAGTGGAAGCATATATTGAAAGAGATATTTCAAAATTGGAAGTCGGTGATGTACTTATTGCTGATGGACATACTCTAAACTTTCAAGTAATTAACCCTTTTACAGGTAAACCAACAAGAGCAAATATTTTATTCTCGAAAACGTTAAAGGCTTACTTAATCACGACGGAGGCAAAACTTTCCAAACAATACTTGAAGTTCTCTCCGACATTGGGTATAGCGTACAATGGCAATTACTTAATTCTAAGTTCTTCGGAGTACCTCAAAACAGGGAAAGAGTGTACATTGTTGGATGTTATGGAAAAGAATGTACCGGAAAAATATTTCCTCTCTCCGGAAACGGAGGCGAAAATATTAGCACGCTCAATAAACATCCATTAAGTCCAAATAAACCTCAAGGCAACAGAATTTATTTGCCGGACGGTTTAAGTTCCTGTCTTACTGCAAACGGCGGTGGACTCGGTGCCAGAACAGGTTTGTATTTTGTAAACAGGGTACGCTTTGACAAATATCGTCCTTCCGATACTGTTCAAACACTTTTAGTCGCCGGAGATACCCCTTTAATGAGGGTGAGAAACGGCACTAAAAAGGGCTACGATGAGGCAATTCCCGGTGATGGAATAAATCTTGCTTTCCCACAATCTAATACAAGACGTGGAAGAGTTGGTAAAGGCTGTTCTCAGACTCTTGATACAAGTTGCAATATGGGAACTATTGACGGATATAGAATCCGAAGATTAACACCGCTTGAATGTTTCAGACTTCAGGGATTTCCTGATGATATGGTTAAAAAAGCAAGAGAAAAATAGGACTTTCTGACTGTCGTTTATACAAAATGGCAGGAAATGCCGTAACCGTAAATGTTGTCGAAGCTGTTGCAAGAAAAATTGCAGAGGTCGAAAATGGTCGAACTTAAAGGCTTATTTAAACTCGCTCCGGCAGCGGCAATAAAATATTTCAGGCGGAAAGGTCAAACTTTCACTTGGGATTGGTACGAATTATGGGAAGATGCTCACAAAAAGACTTTTACTGTCGCTAAAGTAATGCGGGAGGATATTTTAAAAGATATTCGCTCTGCTTTAGATAAAGCCCTATCAGAGGGAAAAACATTCAAAGATTTTCAAAAAGAACTCAAACCGACGCTGCAAAAGAAAGGTTGGTGGGGCGAGCAGATTGTTGTTGATTCTCAAGGCAACGCAGAAAAAGTGCAGCTTGG
>CASFGU010000035.1 GCA_949294395.1 uncultured bacterium | reverse complement strand
TAAAAATTTTTTAAGATTATTCTGTCCGTTGCTGTAAACGGTATATTCAGAAACAGAAATACCGTTATCGTTGTAGAACATTCTTGCGACCTGATTAAGTTCAGAATAAGTTTTTTTGAACTGTGTCTGGAGTTCTTTGTTTTGCTTGTCATTCATAAGCGCCGGCAGAGTCATCGCGGCAACCACACCGATAATCCCGAGAGTAATTAAGACTTCCGCAAGAGTAAATGCACTTTTACAAGACGCAGCCTTAATTTTTTTTTTGAGCGTATAAGTATCTTTTTCCATCTTAAAAAAATCCTCCGTAGGTAATTCCGAACAATATATTATTATTATAACATTAGTATGAAAATTATGCAACTTGAAACAAAGCTAAAAAGGGAAAAACTGCTGGCTGCTGTTGCCAAAACAATTAAAGATTTACGGCTGCGTTCAGGAAAATCCATAAGTTTAATTTCTAATGAATTGAATGTTTCAAAATCTATATGGTCTGATGTAGAGATGGGGAAATCAGATATGCAGTTTTCAACTTTCTGGAGAATTGCCGAAGCGCTTGAAATTCCTCCTGAGGTTCTAATTAAAAATATAAGAAGTAATATGGCTGAAAATTTTAGTTTTATTGAATGAATGTTAACGGCTTATTGTTATTATGAAATTTTTTTAATATTATTTTTCTATGATAGTTTCGGGAAGCATAAAAATAAAGAAAAAACCTCCGGTTACCGCGGCGCTGATTGAGGAAGAATTTGCAAAACACAGTATCAATCCGTTGCGCTGGGCAATTACAGAGGTTTTTGAAAATGAAATTACGGTTAGTGTTTCGTATGAAAAGAATGACTAAATTTTTATAAGAAGAAATCTGCTGTCTTTCAAAGCCGCAACTTTATGCTCTTTATCTCTTTTGAACATAAGTATTTCGCCTTTGCCGACTTTGAATTTTTCCGCGTCAAAATGAATTTCAATCTCTCCGTCATAAACGTAGACTGCAGCATCGTTTTCAGATGTGTGTGTATCAATGATTTCATCTTTCTTTATTGCAATGGCGCTCAGATTTCCGTGCTCGCTTTCCATTAAAGGAATTCTGTCAAATTTTTTACCGTCTAAATCTACAAGATCCTTAAGTTTTAATACATTAAAAAACATCACTTCTTTCCCCTCTTTTTTTCTATTCACAAATTTATTAAAAACTGCAAACGATATTTTGTGTATTCTCCTGTTGTGTAAATTATTAATATATATTAATACATTATTTGCTTTTAAAAACTTTTGGAGTTAAACTGTAACTTAATAATGATGTGGCCGGGTTGGAATTAAAAAACTTACCGGCCGGTACAAAAACAAATTAAGGAGAAATTGGAAATGACACCAAGAAACTTTTTATTCACTTCCGAATCTGTTACGGAAGGGCACCCCGACAAAGTATGCGATCAGATTTCTGATGCTATTTTGGACGAATTTTTGACAAAATCACCGCAGTCACGTGTTGCAGCTGAAACTACTGTAACTACAGGCATGGCGCTTGTTTGCGGTGAAATTACCTCAGACTGCTACGTTGACATCCCTGCAGTTGTGAGAAACACTATTAAGAATATCGGTTACGCAGAAGAAGAAGGCGGCGGCTTCAGCTTTGAAACCTGTGCTGTGTTAACTAGCATTGATGAACAGTCATGCGATATTGCAGGCGGTGTTAATAAAGCTTACGAAACAAGAAGCGAAAATGCCGATACTTCAACTTCAGAAACAGAAAATATAGGCGCAGGCGATCAGGGTATTATGTTCGGCTATGCCTGCAATGAAACTCCTGAACTTATGCCGCTTCCTATCAGCCTTGCTCATAAATTATCATATAGACTTGCTCAGGTTAGAAAACAGGGGCTTGTAAATTACCTCAGACCGGACGGCAAATCTCAGGTTACTGTTGAATACGTTGACGGTAAACCGTCAAGAATTGATACCGTTTTAATTTCAACACAGCACGATCCTGAAATTAACGGCGTTTCTGATAATTCTAAAGTCCAGGAAATTATCAAAAACGATATTAAAAAGTTTGTTATTGATGAAGTGTTCTCACACGAGGCAATCAAGCTTGACAGCAGAACAAAAATTCTTGTAAATCCGTCAGGAAGATTCGTTGTAGGCGGTCCTCAGGGCGATGCAGGTTTGACCGGTCGTAAGATTATAGTTGATACTTACGGCGGATACTCCCGTCACGGCGGCGGCGCTTTCTCAGGAAAAGATCCGACAAAAGTTGACAGATCAGCAGCTTATGCAGCAAGATGGGTTGCTAAAAACATTGTTGCAGCAGGTCTTGCTGAAAAATGCGAAATTGAACTTGCTTACGCAATCGGTGTTGCTGAACCTGTTTCAATCATGGTTGACACTTTCGGTACAGGTAAAATTTCTGATGACGAAATTTCGGCACTTGTATCAAAGAACTTTGACTTAAGACCGGCTGCAATTATCAAGCAGTTTGATCTTCGCGGCTTGCCTGCTAAAAACGGCGGTAAATTCTACCAGTTGTTAGCTGCTTACGGTCACATGGGCAGAACTGATATTGATGTTCCGTGGGAGAAAACTGAAAAAGCTGATGCCCTGAAATCTCAGGCATGCAGCCTTTGTTCTTGCTAATAAAAACGGCATTAAATTACAAAAAGGGAGCCCGAAAGGCTCTCTTTTTGTTTACGGGATAAGGCAATCGGGCGACGATGCGGTAAGAGTGACAAGAAGTGAAGAGTGAGGAGTGAAGGGTTCTCTATTTTCGCGCCCTACGGGAGAGGGGTGATAAAGTTGAACGGGTGAAGGGTTGATTGGTTTAACAAAACCCTCCGGCACTACCGTGCCACCTCCCTTAGGAAGGGAGGTCAGCCTTTGGTAGGTCGGATTTACTAATCCGGCACAATATTGCATCTATACCTGAACAGTAGTATTAGTTTTCGAAACGATAGCGGGAGCAGGGCGGGAGCGTGTTGAGAAAATTAATACTACTGTTCCTTGAGAGAAATAAAGTTGCGTCAGATTTACTATCCGGCCTGCTTCATTTTACCGCCCCCTCACCCTTCACTTTATTTAAAATCAAATTCCACTTTTTCTTTCTGATTTTTTATTAAATAAGCGCTTATGATTGCGGTCAGAGGCACGCAGAGGAGTATTGCAATACTCCCTATTAAGGCTGAAGAAATTTCGGTTGCAACCTGATTAAGATTAAAGAATTTCTGCAGGTCAATATTGCTGGATAAAAGCACCAGCGGCAGTGATGAGCCCAGATAAACAAGAATAAGCGTATTTGACATTGTTCCAATAATATCTTTCCCTATATTCATTCCGGAATTGAAAAGCTGTTTGACAGAAAGAGTTTTATCTGTTTCGTAAATTTCATTTATTGCGCTTGCAATCGAAACCCCTGTATCCATAAGCGCCCCGAGTGATGCAATAATCATCGACGCCGACAGAATTCCGGTAAAACTTAAATCAGGATGCGCCGAGTATAAGAACATTGTTTCTTCTCCGGCAAATCCTGTCAGGTGCGCTGTAAATATTACAAGCATAGAGAGCGCTCCGGCAAAAATAAGGCTTAATGAGGTGCCGATAATAGCCGCGGAGCTTTTTGAGTTAAACCCGCCGACAAGATATATTGTAATTATTGTCGATAAGATTCCTGCAAGAACAGCCGACGCTATCGGGCAGAAGCCGTTCAATATCATCGGCATAAGCATAAAGAACATCAATCCGACGGTGGCTATTATAGAAATAAGGCTGAATACCCCCTTCTTTCTACCTATAACAACCAGCAATGCAATAAACACTGCGCCAATCCACAAAAGGGAGGTATCTCTTTTTAAGTCTGCAATAAAAAAATCCACATCATCTGCGGTCGCAATATTATCATTACGGGCTTCAACATGCAAAATTACCCTGTCACCCTTTTTTAAATTGATGTCGTAGGCGGGATTTCCTGTGAGCATATTATCAACAAGCCTTTCTGTTCCCTTGAATTCTCCGGAAAGAACCTTAACAAGAACAGTCTGTTTTACATTGTTGTCACCCTGCTGCAGTCCCTGAACATCTTCGTATTGAATATTTTCCACAAGTCCTGTTGCAGAAGGAAGTTCCTGATTTTCACCGGCCAGTGCCGGTAAAAATGCAAATGCTGTAAGCAAAATAAACAAAATAAATATTTTTTTCATAACATATCCCTCAAAATAACTTTAGCATAAAATTTAATAAAATAAAAAGAGCGGTATTTGCCGCTCAAAACTTCGAGATATAAAATATAAACTCACGAGGAACTTCACTACCCGATATACCCTGACAGCATTTCCTGCCCGATTGCGGACAGCCGCATTTTTTTCAATGCTCTGAGTTCGGTCTGCCTGATACATTCTTTTGTAACACCGTAGATGCTGCCGATTTCTTCTAAAGTCCTCTTTGCGGCATTCCCCAGTCCGTAGCGCATTCTTACCACATCCTGCTCCCGTTCTTTCAGGGTTGATACTACCATTTCTATATCCTTTTGAAGATTTAAAAACTCTACATTGTCGGATACGGAAGCCCTTTCATCTGCAAGGATGTCTGCTATATTTAAATCTTTTCCGTTGTCACGTTCAAGCCCGCTTTCTATTGAAATTGTTTTTGTATATGCTGAAAGGAATGTTTCAATCTTATCAGGTTCAATGTTCATCTTTTTAGCAACATCTCTTGTCTGAACCTGAAAGTTGCACTCCTGCTCCATTTCAGATTTAACTTTTGAAAATTTAGAGAGAGTTTCCTGAATATAGACAGGAATTTTCATACAGTGTGACTGCTCGGAAATTGCCTTAAACATTGACTGCTTAATCCACCAGCTTGCATAGGTTGCAAATCTGTAGCCGAGTTTGTAGTTGAATTTTTCTGCTGCAATCATCAGCCCAAGGTTTCCTTCCTGAATTAAATCAATCATAGGAAGTCCTGACATGTGGATTGCTTTTTTCGCAATGCTTACTACAAGTTTAAGGTTCGCCTGAATTAATTTTTTCTTTGCAGCTGAATCTCCTTCTTTTGCAAGTCTTGCAATCTCTTTTTCTTCAGAGGCAGTGTAAGACGGGTAATCCGCTATTTCTCTCAAATAGCCGCTCAGAATGCTGTCTGTTGATGCAGATAAAACTTCATTTTTTGCTGGATTCGATTTTTCGATAACCTTCTTCATCTTAACGGGGCGATTTTTGCTCATAAACTTTAAACTCCTTATTTTTTTCTTCACAAAATTTCCGGCGGCACTCTGCAGCCTTATATCTAAAGCGCAAACTGCCTCCGCCCGTTTGGGTATGCGGGATATGTAACACAAGATAGTATATACTTAGTATATACTAAAATATATAAAATTTCAAGTCTTATGTTAAGATTTATTAAAACGTATTTTTGAAAAAACTCTCCTTTTCTATTTTAAAACTGTTTATAGTATAATGTTTGTGAGGAGTATTAATTATGAAGAAAAAGATTATTATTGGATTAAGTATTTTACTTGCAACCTTTCTAACATCAGCTGTTTGTCTTGCACTCAACGGAAATTTCATGGATAAAAAAGAAAAGCCATCAGATTATCATATAGGGGTATCTTACGAAACAGCTCTTGAATCTGAAAAGCCTTCGCTTGTACTGTTTTACGCAGACTGGTGCGGATACTGCCTGAGGTTTATGCCGAAATTTCAGACTATCAATTCTATATATAAGAATAAATTTGATATTGTCATGTTAAATGTTGATGATCCTCAGTATAAAAAAGTTGTTGAAGATATGGCATTGACAGGTTTTCCTACGCTTTATATTATTGATAAAAAGTATGACAACAGAATTTTGTTGAATAATGCAATTTATCTGGATTTAAAACGTTTGAGAGGCGAGCTTGACAGGTTCCTTTCTATCAGAAAGCGTCTTGACGAGTGCGAAACCTGCACAGAAAAGTAGCATAAAAAAAAAGACCTTGATGTTATTTTCAAGGCCTATCCGTTTAAATAAGAAGAGAGAGCTTTATGTTTATATAAAGTATATTGGAATTAAAAAATTGCTATTTTTGATGCAAATTTTTAACAAATCTTAATGTAAAATTTCAGAACGAGGTCAAACAATTGCTAAACGCTCTTAAATCGCAGTTTGGAGAGAAATGAAAGATATTCAAAATCTTAAAGATACAAGAAACGTAGATATACAAAAAGTCGGGATAAAGCATATTGATGTTCCTTTGATTATCCAGCGAAAGAACAATTCTAATCAGGTTGTCTGCGCAAAAGCGAGGGTAAGTGTTTCGCTGCCGCGGGATTATAAGGGAACGCACATGTCGCGTTTTGTTGAAGTTTTAAACGAGTGGCAGAATAAAAATCTTCTCGGAATTGATATTAAGGGTTGTCTTGAGAAAATTATAAAAAATCTTGATGCCGAGAGTGGCGAATTGCAGTTTAAGTTCAAGTATTTTATAGAGAAGAAAGCTCCGGTGACACATTTGCCTGCACAGATGGCTTATGAATGTACGTTTGAAGGTCGGATTGATAACGGAGAATACAAGTTTATCCTGGGTGTGGAAGTTCCTGTGACTACGCTTTGTCCTTGTTCAAAAGAGATTTCTGATAACGGTGCGCACAACCAGCGGGCGTTTATTACGGTGAAGGTGTCTTATGATGAGGATAAGCATATCTGGTTGGAGGATTTAATTTCACTTATAGAGGGCTGTGCGTCTTGTCCTGTGTATCCGCTTTTAAAAAGAGAGGATGAAAAGTTTGTTACAGAAAAAGCTTGGGATAATCCAAAGTTTGTGGAGGATGTTCTTCGGGATGTTGTTGTAAAATTAAGAGAACATCCTGCTGTAAATGAATTTGAAGTCGAATGCGAAGCTTTTGAAAGCATCCATAATCATTCAGCATGGGCTTATCAGAGAGAAACAAAATAAATATTGAAAATTTTGTCTAAATATCTTATAATAAAAACGTAGACGACAGCTGGTTGGAACAGCAATAAATGTTTTCTCGGACACGCTCCCGCGCTGTTCCCGCTATCGTTTCGAAAAGTTTTTACAGGTTGAAAAGAAACGGAAGATTTGATATAATAAAAAAGACAGCGGAAAAGCTATGTCATCCTGAACATGTTTGCCTTCTTTTGCCGAAAACTTGTTTTTCGTGCAAAATGGCTCCCGGTGACAGGATCTCAAAAAAGAAGAAGAAAAAAGCAAAGGAGATGAAACGATGGAAAACGCAAGTATAGCAAGGATTTACGGGGGGG
>CASFGU010000034.1 GCA_949294395.1 uncultured bacterium | reverse complement strand
CGATTTTTGTTTTTCCGTTGGCTCTCACTTCATATTTTTCTGTTGGAAAAATATGATTTGGTTCTACCCTCCGGGTATCCTGCCTCGTATGGCTCGTGTCACTCGCCTACGATGCAAGCGAGCCCCTCTGAGCCCAGTTTTTTTACTTTATCCGATTTTTGTTTTTCCGTTGGCTCTCACCTTCATATTTTTCTTACCGAAAAATATGATTGGGTTCTACCCTCCGGGCATCCTGCCTCGTATGGCTCGTGTCGCTCGCCTACGATGCAAGCGAGACCCTCTGTGCCCAGTTTTTTTACTTTATCCGATTTTTGTTTTTCCTGTTGGCTCTCACTTCATATTTTTCTGTTGGAAAAATATGATTTGGTTCTACCCTCCGGGTATCCTGCCTCGTATGGCTCGTGTCACTCGCCTACGATGCAAGCGAGCCCCTCTGTGACCAAGGGTTATATATATAACAGCAGTTTTGACAGCCCTTCAACTAAGTTTATAACGTAGGAAAAACTTTTAGTTGAACATCATAAGTAACGGGCATAAGTAAATATTCAATAAAAGTATTTGATATTTTTCACAATATTGTTTAAACTTAAATTGAGCAAAAAAGGAGGAATAGCAATGGCAAAAAAGGTTGTTATTATTTCAACAAGCATTAGAAACGGCAGTAATTCCGAAAAACTTGCGAAAGAAACAGAAAGAGGCGCTAAAGATGCAGGGCATGATGTCGAATTTATTACACTGAAAAACAAAACCCTTAATTTCTGCAAAGGTTGCCTTGCATGCCAGAAGCTCGGTCACTGTGTTATTGATGATGACGCAAACGAAATTACCGAAAAAATCAAAAATGCTGAAGTTGTTGTGTGGGCAACTCCGGTTTATTACTACGAAATGTGCGGTCAGATGAAAACAATGATAGACAGAGCAAACCCGCTTTTTGCTTCTGAATATAAATTCAAGGAAGTATATCTTATCACAACTTCTGCCGACGGAGATGATGCCGTTAACACAGTAATCAGCGGGCTCAACGGTTGGATTGCATGTTTTAACGGAGTTAAGTTCTGCGGCTATGTAAGCGGCGGCGGGATTGACAGCCCTTCTGATGTACAAAACCATAAAGAGATTCTTGAAAAGGCTTACAACCTCGGTAAAAATATCTAAAAATTCTTCTTAAACCTGATAACTTTTTCGGGTAACCCGATATGGCATAAAAATCCGGAACAAAAATCTTTGCCGCCGGATTTTAATTTTGCAGGCGTTTTCTTGTGACAATAAGAATTACACCGGCAAGAATCAGGACAACACCTGCAAGTATACGCGGCGTCAATTGTTCATGGAAAACCAGCACACCTATACAGATAGCCGTAAGCGGTTCGAGCGCCCCTAAAATTGCAGTTGTTGTTGAGCCGACAAGCTTTATTGAAACAGTAATCGTTTCAAGCGAAATAATCGTCGGCAAAAGCGCAAGCCCGACTGCACACCCTATCTGCAGAGGTGTTGCAATTAACTGAAGTTCAGTACAGAATTTTAAATTAACCACATAAACCATCAGCCCGAAAAGCATTATATAAAAACTAAGTTTATCTGTTTTTATATGCTTAACTGTTTTTACATTTTTTACACCTACTATGTACAGCGCATATAAAAGTGCAGAAAGCAGCACAATAAGAACACCGTGCAAATTAAGTGCTGCCTCAGGCTTTCCGCGGTAAAGAAGCACAATTCCGGCAGAACTCAGCAGTATCGAAAAAATTACGGTTTTAGTAATTTTCTCTTTAAAAAATAACGCCATAATAACCGCGACAAAAACCGGATATATAAACAGAATTGTACAGGCAATACCGGCTTCAATATGATTGTAAGCCTCAAACAAAGTTAAGGATGAAAACGAAAACAGCAGCGCTAAAATAAGCAGAGGTAAAAACTGCTCACGGGTAATGCACAGTGAATCCTTTTTTACAAATTTAATCCAAAGACCGTACAGAGCAACCGCAAAAGCATATCTATAAAATAGCACAGAATTAACCCCTATGCCTGCTGCAAACAATGGCAGAGCGAACAAAGGATTTGTACCGTAACTTACCGCAGCAGCGGCTCCGTTAATAAAACCAATTGTACGTCTTTTCATATAATTCCGGCTCCCAAAAAATTTTCTGTGTGTAATCTTTAAACTTTTTCTTCTCTCAAACGTTCAACAAAATGTTTTAATCTTTCAATCGCGACTTTTAAATTTTCAAGCGAATAAGCATAAGATATTCTTAAAAAACCTTCTCCGCTCTCTCCGAATGCAGTTCCCGGAACTGCGGCTACTTTTTCTTCTTTCAAAAACCGTTCGGCAAATTCTTCACTCGACATCCCAAACTCTTTTATACACGGGAAAACATAGAAAGCGCCATAAGGTTCAAAGCATGCAAGCCCCATTTCACTGAAAGCATTCATTAAAAATCTTCTGCGCTGATTATACGCCTGACGCATTTTTTCTACATCCTCATCGCCGTTTTTCAAAGCATCAACCGCTGCGTACTGGCTTGTGGTCGGTGCGCACATTATAGCGTACTGATGAATTTTTGTCATCTGCTTTATTAATTCAGCCGGCCCGCAGGCATACCCCAGTCTCCAGCCGGTCATTGCATAAGCCTTTGAAAACCCGTTTATCAAAAGAGTTCGCTCCTTCATGCCTGAAATATTTGCAATAGAAACGTGCTTTTCCTTATAAGTCAGCGCGCTGTAAATTTCATCGGACAGTACAAAAATATCTTTTTCAATAATAATTTTTGCAATTTTTTCTAAATCTTCCCGCTCCATAATCGCGCCTGTTGGATTGTTCGGGTAAGGAAGTATCAGGACTTTTGTTTTATCGGTAATTGCATTTTCAAGTTCCTCCGGCGTCAGACGAAACTCATTTTCTGCCTTAAGGTTTATAATAACACTTTTGGCTCCGGCAAGGTAAGCACATGGTTCGTAAGAAACATAAGAAGGCTGCGGAATTATAACCTCATCACCCGGATTTATCATTGCTCTTAAGCCTATATCAATAGCCTCTGAGCCGCCGACAGTCACAAGAACTTCTTTATCCGGATTATAATCAAGATTTTGCACACGTTTCAGGTAATTACAAATTTCCCCTCTGAGTTCTTTTAAACCGGAATTTGAGGTGTAAAACGTTTTCCCCTTTTCAAGCGAATAAATTCCTTCGTCCCTGATATGCCACGGCGTTTCAAAATCCGGCTCACCTACGCCCAGAGAAATCGCGTCTTTCATTTCACTTACTATATCGAAAAATTTTCTGATACCTGACGGCTGAATATTTTGAACTTTATCCGAAAGAAAATTTCTCATGGAGTAATAACCTCTCTGCTATCTTCGTGCTTCTTATCCAGAATTGTGCCATGGTCTTTATATTTTTTCAAAATAAAATGGGTTGCTGTACTCAAAACACTGTCGAGTGTTGAGAGTTTATCCGAAACAAATCTTGAAATCTCTTTGAGAGTTTTTTCTTCAAGGGTAACAAGAAGATCGTACCCGCCCGAGATAAGATAAACCGCCTTGACCTCCGGATAATTGTAAATTCTTTCCGCAATATGGTCAAACCCCTGTCCGCGCTGCGGGGTAACTTTCACCTCAATTAATGCAGTAACCATTTCAATCGAAGTTTTCTCCCAGTCAATAAGCGTATGATACCCGCAGATAACACCTTCAGCCTCAAGCTTTGCAAGTTCATTTGCAACATCTATTTCTTCCGCACCGAGAAGAACTGCCAGTTCTTTTAAGTCTATCCGGCTGTTTTTCTCAACTATTGATAACAATTCTTCCCTCATAATTTTCTCCTGTCTATCTGCTGCGAAGCCCCATAACCGCTGTAATTAAATTTTTACACTTCTAACTCTGAAATTTATCAAGCAGCGCGGTAATCTCCGTAATTTTCTTTTTTGCTTCTGCCTGATTGGAAAAAGATTCCACAACACAATTTTCCAGATGAGTTTTTAAAATATTGCTTTCTACAGATTTTATAGCAGAACGAACAGCCTTAAGCTGAATTAAAATATCAGGACAATATCTCTGCTCGTTAATCATCTTTTTAATCCCTTCAAGCTGGCCTATCGCCCTGTTTAGACGCGGAATTTCATGTTTATGGCTCGGATTATGGTGTTCACCGCAGCAAGTATCTTTGTTTTCATTTTCCATAGCAGGATTATAGCACAAAAAACGGGGCAGATAAGCCTCTGCTCCGCAAAAATAATCCTTCTGTATTATTTTTTCTCATTATCAGGATTGCCGCAGCAATCCTGACAATGACAGGTTTCTCCGTCGCACTTGCAGTTGTCGCCGCAGGTGCAGTTAACACATTTGCATTTTGGATTTGAACATTTTGCCATAATAATCCTCCTTTCATTATACCCTAATGGGGTATTAACATCTGTTAATATTATACCCTATTGGGGTATATTTGTCAAGTGTAATTTTACTTACTTTCATAAAAAAACGGAAGTTTTGTATATTTTAGGGATAACAAAACTTCCGGTTTTTCATATATAATTAAGGGGTTTATTAGGCTTTAGGTGCAGGTTTGCTTCCGCCGCCGCCAAAGAGCGCGCCGAGTGCAAGTATTGTGCCGCCTGCAATTGCGCCCCAAATACCTGCCTGTTTCCATTTAAAGTTTTTGACTGCATTTTTCAGGGTTTCAGGAGCATCTTTTATGAAGGCTTTTGCTTCGGTATCATAATTATCCATGATACCTTCTTTTATACCTTTCCTGATACCTTTAACATACTCATCCTGACCATTGACAGCGACGTCTAAATTACTCTTAAGTGAGGCTTTACCGTCTTTAGCAATTTCTTTTATCTCCTTAGCAATTTCATCTTCCGTACCTTCAAAGTGGAATGCAGCTTTGTTTTCTTTAATGAATTTTTCAAGATCAGCTTCAGAAATGTTGTCACTGAGAGCATTAACCTTTCCCTGCAAAACTTTTAACTGCTGAAGATGCTTGCGGTTATACTCCAGGCTTAACTCATTAGCTGCTTTTTCTGCATCCTGTGCAACCTTTTTCATGTCTATCTTTTTAAATTCTTCTTCTGCAAGAGTTACCGCTGACCTTGCGTCTGCCTGAACTTTATATTTATCCGGCAGCAGAGCTTTTTCGGCATCAGTTAAATCATCCAGTTTTCCGGAAGCTGCAAATTTTTTGATAACATCATAAGTTTTCTGATCCGGAATATCTAATGCGGCAAATGTCGGACTTTTCAAGTTTTCAAGAATTTCTTCAGTTGCACCCTTAACGAATTCTTTATGGTTAGCCTTGTCCATTGCCTTAATCAAACCTTCTGCAACCTCACCGTTTTTATTAACTGGTTTAGCAAAATAATAACCTGCCGCGGCTGCAGCACCGCCACCTAAAGTTCCTGCAGCAAGCGCCGGCACAATAGAACTGCTTCTCTGGAAAGTATCTCCCTGTGCACCGCTGTTTCCCTGAAATGCCGGATTTGAGGCTCCAGTCTGCCCTGTCTGCTGAGAAGCGCCTGACTGCTGTGCCATTTTGTTGAAATACAGCGATGCCAGAAAATCATCATTCATAGCACTGTAAGGATTGTAATTTACACCTGCAATTTCTCCTGCCATAATAAACCTTTAACCTTTCACTAAAATTTAGTAACCTACCTTATACTTCATAAAAGGATTTTTTCGCAGAAAAATTGCTTTTTTATTAAATTTCTATGTTACATAAGTTTACAAAACAAATTTTCAAATTCAGGGAAAGATATATCAACCCACTCAAATCCGTTAATTTTAACAGGTTTTTCACACACCAGCCCCGCAACATACAAACTCATTGCCAGCCTGTGATCATGATAAGTTTCAACCTCGCATCCGCCTTTTAAATTTTGCCTGCCGCGTACAATAAATCCATCCTCAAGTTCTTCCGCATCAGCGCCGAGTTTTCTAAGCTCTTTTACTACTGCAGAAATTCTGTCGGATTCTTTATTTCTCAAATCTCCGGCATCCCTGACAACAGTTTCACCCTCAGCCTGCGCTGCCAGAACTGCAATAACCGGAAGTTCATCTATTAATCGCGGAATAATATCCCCTTTTATCTCGCAAGCCTTAAGGTTTTCGGTATAACAAACCTCTATGTCTCCGACGTCCTCCCCCGCAACATTTTTTTTATCAAGAATTTTAAGAGCTCCGCCCATTTTTTGAACAACTTCGATAATTCCTGCACGGGTAGGATTCAGACCGACATTTTTAAGAATAATTCTTGAGGAAGGGACAATCAGCGCAGCAGTAATAAAATATGCAGCAGATGAAATATCCCCGCAAATCTCAATTTCAAGCGGTGCCAACATTGATTTTTGAACCGAAACCGAATTTCCCGAAACAGTTAAATCCGCCCCCATAGATTTCAGCATAAGCTCTGTATGATTTCTTGACAGGTAAGGCTCCGTAAAAGTTGTTCTGCCTTCCGCAAAAAGCCCTGCCAGAAGAATACAGGATTTCACCTGAGCCGAGGCAAGCTTTGAGTTGTATTCAATTCCTTTCAACGGCGCCCCTTTTATTTGCAGCGGAGCATGCCCGCCATCGGAAAAAATCTTAGCCCCCATAAGTTCAAGAGGCTCAATAATACGCTTCATAGGACGTTTAGAAAGACTTTCATCACCGGTTAATACAGAATTAAAATTTTGACCTGAAAGAATTCCTGACATTAGCCTCATTGTTGTACCGGAATTTCCGCAATCCAGTACGGATAGCGGTGCTTTTAATTTGCCATTCGGAGTTACATAAAGCACATCGTCAAGAAATTTATACTCAACCCCGAGTGCACTGCAGACACTAAGCGAGGAATGCGGATCCTGCCCGCCCGAAAAATTACGTATAACAGAACGCCCATTTGCCAGCGCAGAAAACATAACAGCTCTATGGGAAATAGATTTGTCTGAAGGAATAACAATTTCTCCGCGCAAGCCATTTTTTATCTTTTCAACAATCTTATCCATAAATATTTCCTGCAGAGTAATTTTATCATATAATTTTATTTATGGAAAATATTTTTCTTGAAACAAAACGCTTAATTCTCAGAAAAATGGATGAAAAAGATTTCAGTGAAGTTGCGAAAATGCTTAAAAATCCACGGGTTATGTATGCGTGGGAGTATGAATTCGATGACAATGACGTTCTTCAATGGATAAAAAAGAACAGAGAATTTTATAAAAAATATAACCTTGGATTTTTTATTGCAATTGAAAAATCAAGCCTGAATATCGTTGGACAGATTGCCCTAAAACCGGATATAATTGACGGGAAAGAATATTACGAAATCGGTTATATTTTAAATGAGGAATACTGGAATAAAGGTTATGCTCGGGAAGGCGCAAAAGCAATGGCAGCTTATGCCTTCAATATTTTAAAAACCGACAGCGTAATATTTGAAATTCGTCCGGAAAACACAAGCTCAATAAAAGTTGCAAAACATCTGGGAGCAAGTATCACAGGTGAATTCATAAAAAATGTCCGCGGCAAAGGAATGAAACATTTAATTTACACTCTGAAAAAATAATTGGAAATAAGAAATGTTTATGCTAAGATAAATATACAATAAAATAAATAGAGAGGTGTCCGAGCGGTTTAAGGTGCAATCTTGGAAAGGTTGTGTGGGGGCAACTCCACCGTGGGTTCGAATCCCATCCTCTCTGTTTTTAATAAGGAGAGGTGTCCGAGTGGTTTAAGGTGCGGATCTCGAAAGTCTGTGAGAGGTAACACTCTCCGTGGGTTCGAATCCCACCCTCTCCGTGTCTTTTAATGTCCGTTTTTTTTGTATATACAATAAAAGTTCAGTTGGGCATACTTGATGAATGTACAACCGACAATATACTAAAAAATTTTTGTTATAAAACTACCGCATTTTATATAACTTAATAAATATATTTAAAAACATCTACACCATTAAACCGAGTAAGCCGGTAAGGTTCGTCGTTTTATACCCGTACGGCAAAAACCGGGAATTATATACAAGTTTACACTAAACAATATCGAAATTGTCACCCTGAACTCGTTTCAGGGTCTCGTTAGTTAGAGATGCTGAAACAAGTTCAGCATGACAGTATTACGCATATTTAGTGTAGACTTGTATATAATTCACCAAAAGCTGAGCTGACATTTTCTGCATTTTTGTATTAACATAATTATATGAAAAAGTTTCTTTTATTGTTTATAATAATATGTTTTACACATATTGCAAGTGCAGAAACAGTTCAATACGGATACAGAAACGGGAAATATGTTCCTGTATCAATCGGCAGCAGTCCAATCCAGTATGGATACCGCAACGGTGAATACGTACCGGTATCCGTCGGTAGTAAAACAATTGAATACGGTTACAGAAACGGTGAATACAGACCTGTTTCTGTAGGCGACAGGGCTATAAATTACGGATACAGGAACGGCGAATACGTAAAGACCTCAATAGGTAAAAATAAAATCGATTACGGATACAGAAATGGTGAATATAAACCTGTTTCTGTAGGCGACAGGGCTATAAACTACGGCTTCCGCAATAACAGGTATCTGCCGGTTAGTATCGGGAAATAATAATGAAGGAACAGAATCTGAATTTACTAAAATACTTTCATAAACATAAATTTTCAGAACTGATTACAGATACATTTCCGGTAAACATAAGTGAAAATTCCGGAGCAAACCTCACTATAACAGGCCGCGGGATTTATCAACATGAAGATTTTGACAGCAATAAACCAAATTACAGGTATTACCTTGAAATTAATATTCCTGATGTCACCGGTTACAGCATCCTCACAGCTATTATGCTAAACCCTTCAAATACATTTCCAGATAAGAAGAAAGGGTTCGATGCAACGGTTAGAAATGTTATAAGAATTGCGAAAAAATGCAATTATTCCAAACTTATTGTCCTCAACATTTCTGCAAGTATTAACCCGAACGGGAATAATTTTCTTGAAACATTCGACAAAAATTCTAAAGAAGAAAAGTTTAATCAAAATTTTATAAAAGAATACATAAAATCAGACTGCTTCGACCTTCTTATCGCATGGGGAAATAAAGAAAACAGAGATATAACCATGCTGAAAAAAGAGTATCTTGAAACAATCGCTCAAAACAGCAGAATTCATTGCAAAGCTTACGACTGGAATATAAACAAACAATGTCCTTACCACCCTAGTCAGCAAACTGATAACTTGAAACTTAAATCATTCCAGACAATGAAAGAGAAAAACCCTCAACACATTATAAGATATTTTCTCAAGAACGACTGCAAACTTCTGCCGCTGAAAGCCGAAAGTTCCCGTCTTATATTGAATGTAAAAAATTGTTGATTATTTTTTCTTGCCGCCTTCTTAGTTACCTTTAACCACTTTAATTTTACGCACATCAAAAATTGTGGACGGGCAGTCATCTTCGTAAGATTTACTCTACAGTTCTGAAAACTTTAATTTACCATTCAAGCTCAGATCCTCAAGTATCCAGCTTCTGATTGCGTTCATACTTACACCGCTGCCTGGAGAGTAGTTCATAGTGTAAGACGAATGGCGTTTAAGTGCATCTTTTGGAATACTATCTGCCTCTTTTGATATAAGTTCTACAATCTGTTTAATTTCATGAGGATAAAAAGCCTTAGCAAGATCAATCATAAGCTCCGGTCTGTCGTCGCAGAGCTTTAATACATGAGTTAAGTCGTTTGCAGCAGCAAGAACATTCGGAGAAGTTCCGGCATACCCGACAACTGTTGTCAAACGTTCCGGATCAACTGCATTTGCAGCGGCTTTTACCACGTCCTGTGAATTATTAACGATATACTTTGCCGGTGCATATCGTGCATTTCGCAACTGCTCGTAATATTTATTGGATGAAAGCCTTATTTCATTAGAAATAGCAACTTCATAACGTTCTTTAATTTTATCCTCCTGCAGCCAGTCAGGATTGGATTTTAGGAACCCGGTTCCTTCATTACGCTTAATTTCTTGCTGTTTAAACATTTCATAAGGAAAGATTTCTCTTATGTTATTCGGGGTAATTGTAACAGTTTCGTTTTCCTTGGCAGCTTTTAAAAATCTCAGCACATTCTTTTGCTGCAGCTGTTTCATAGAAGTAGTTGCCTTAAGAAAACCTTTAATTTCTTCTGCGGAAAGCGGGATTCCTTTTTCAGCACCGATTGCCAGCAGGTCTTTCAGCAAATCCGTTCTGGACAAATTTGTTTTATAATCTCTAAATGCGGCAGTAAGCTTCTTGATTTCCTGAGGCTTAAACCTGTCTTCTCCTTTTATAGCTGCGAGTTCAAGATATTTTGGAACCATCTCCATTTCTCTGGAGAATGAAATCGAATCTCCTGAACATCCTGAAACTTTAGAATGTGAAAACCTGTCAGCACAGAAATCTGCGGCCTTTTTCGGATTAAACTTTACCATAAAAATTTCCCTTTAATTTTCTACACATATCTTATATAAAAAACAGCGGGGAAATTTTTTGACTTTATATTAAATTATATTAAGGGAACAGACTGGTACGAAATAATCACAGTCAAACAACCGTAGCTACCCTCTTTATAAAAAGGGGTAGATTTTTGACTCCCTCTTAATGGAGGGTTTAATTACTGCAAAAACCATAGATGGAAATATAAAAATTCCCCCTAACGGAAAGAACAGCCGGTGTTAAGCGAAACATCTTCAATAGCAGGTGCTGTCTGAGCGCAGCGAGTTCACCTGCTTCAGGTTGAACTTTTACATCCGGCTAGTGATTGCAGTTCGAGGTAAAATTTTATATTTCCATCTATGGTTACCAGACCTGTACCTCTTGCACACAGTTCTGTTCCCTTACTTAAAACCAGCTGCAGGCATCGTTGCCGCAGAGGATACTGTCAAGATTTGCCATATAATCCTCTTTGGTCATTTCGTAAGTAACAGGTGTAATTGAAATCTTGTTATTTCTGACAGCTGCAATATCGGTATTCGCGTCGCCGGGCTCATTAGTAAGCTCTCCGGCCATCCAGTAATAAACTTTTCCGCGCGGATCAACACGTTTTTCGTAAGTATTTGTGAACATCCTGCTTCCGAGTTCTGTAATCGCAACACCCGCAATATCCTCAGAATCCAAGGCCGGGACATTTACGTTCAGAATTGATTTTGGCGGGAACGGATATTTTTCAAGCTTTTTCAACAGAGCGTTCATAAACTTTCCGGTATATACAAAATCGTCATAGTCAGCCTGCATACTGGCTAAAGATACAGCAATACTCGGAATCCCCATCATAGCGCCTTCCATAGCACAGCTTACCGTTCCGGAATACAGAATATCCGACCCGAGATTCGGTCCGTGATTTATACCGGAAATAACAAAATCCGGCATTTCATCAGGTGACAGTATTGCATTAATAGCAATTTTGACACAATCACCCGGAGTTCCTGTTGTAACCCAGGTTCGCTTAGCTCCGGTAATTGTTTCCAGCTCCTCAACTCTAAGCGGCGTATGCAACGTAAGAGAATGTCCAGCAGCACTTCGCTCTCTGTCCGGCGCAACTACATAAACATCATGCTCATCTGCAAGCGACATCGTAAGCACTCTGATACCGTTTGCCGCAATACCGTCATCGTTTGAAATTAAAATTTTCATATATCTCCTTTAAACAATCTGAACACGTCTTTACCTTATTATAATAATATTATTCCCTCTTTTAACAAAATTATACAGATTTCTTTATAAAGTTTTGTAACAAATATAAAACTAATAGACAAAATATAGCAATTATATATAAGAAAATTTTTTTATATAAATGTAACACGAGGAAAGCTTAAATTCGAGGAATCAAAAACGAGATTTAAGCACACACACTACACTTCACACTATTTGAGGAATGAACCAAAAATTTGTTCCAAAGAGCCCTTAAAAAAGGCTCTTTTTTTTTTGCAATTCAATCACAGTTCCGGTGCGGGAAACAGAAACAGCAGGCTGTTAAAGCCGGCTTCTCCCTCCCATTTACTTGCTGTTAACAGTAATCAAAATTTCAGCAAGTCTGTTTCCGCCTTTTCCGTATTTAAAGTTTATTTCTTTCTTTTCCTGTTGCGGGGTAAACTCATCTTTCTGATAATTTATAAGAAATTTCATAAATTCAGGGCTAAACATAATTCTCCTTTACTACACTTTTCCTAACCAATAAAAATAATCACTAAACTTCACATCTATATAAAAACACAGAAAATAAAATTATTGTCAAATATTAATAAAAATTTTACATTAGTGTTACAAAATTTAACGGAAAGCCGGTGTTAATGGTGTTATAATTATTCTGGTATAGAACAAAAAAGGTTTATTTATGCGTCAATCCTCTATAATTGATATAATATCGCCTGTTATGGTCGGGCCGTCAAGCTCCCACACAGCAGGGGCCGTGAGATTAGGGCTTCTTGCAAGAAATATTTACAACGAAAGCCCGCAAAAAGTGACATTCCGGCTTTATAACTCTTACGCTCAGACAGGCAAGGGACACGGAACAGACAAAGGACTATTGGCCGGACTTCTCGGGCTTTCTGTTGACGATACCAGAATAAAAAATATTTTTGATTTAGATATTTCCAAAAAATTTGAATACAAATTTGAATACCTTGAAGACTTTAACCGGCACCCTAATGCTGTTGATTTTATTTTTGAAGGCAATACGCCGATGACAATTTCAGGTGACTCTATAGGCGCAGGCGAAATTGTCATTCGTAAAATCAATGATTTTTCAGTTAATGTTACAGGAAAATATAACACCCTGCTTCTTGTATATAAAGATGTTCCGAACATGATTGCGCGGGTGACAAATTCAATACAGGTGAACATAGCCACACTCCACTGCGACAGATACGCCAAAGGGCAGGAAGCCTCAATGTGTATTTGCCTTGACGGAGAAATTAATCAGAAAGTTATTGATTTTCTCGCGCTGATTGAACACATTTATATGATTAGATACATTAAAAAACTGGAAAGCTGAAATGGAAGAATATAAAAATATAACGACATTTGAAGAACTATATAATACTTGCACAGCACAATCGCAGACAATCTGGCAGAACGCGCAGCTGCGTGAAGCTGAAACCGCCGAAAATACGGTAGCAGCATTCCGGTCAATTGTCAAAAAAAGCCTTGACGCAATGAAAGAAGCAATCCGGACAGGACTTAAAAGCCGTGAAATGTCTATAAGCGGAATGTGCGGGGATGACTGCAGCCGGCTTAAGGAAAGGTTTCAAACTAACGGTGCACTTTTCGGAAAAACTTTTGAAAAGATTACGACGTATGCCCTTGCAACCATTGAGGAAAATCTTCGCATGGGGAAAATTGTTGCCTGCCCGACAGCCGGTTCGTGCGCAATTGTTCCGTCGGTGCTTATCGGCGCGGCAGAGGATTTAAGCATCCCTGAAGAAGAACAGATTAACGCGCTAATAACAGCCGGAGAAACCGGCAGAATTGTTTCAAATAAGGTTGCGCTGGCAGGAGCCGTGGCAGGATGTCAGGCAGAATGCGGAGTTGCATCTGCTATGGCAGCAGCAGCGCTTACTCAGATGAGAGGCGGCAGCGTGGAAGAAATTCTTAACGCAGCAGCACTTGCTTTAAAAAACCTCCTCGGGCTTACCTGCGATCCTGTCTGCGGGCTTGTCGAAATTCCATGTGTAAAAAGAAACCCTTTCCTTGCAATCCATGCGGTGACTGCAAGCGAACTTGCCCTTGCCGGCATAAAATCAAAAATTCCGCCCGATGAGGTAATTGACGCACTTGAGCAGACCGGAAAACTTATGTCACCCCTTCTCAAAGAAAGCTCTCAGGCGGGTTTAGCAAAAACAAAAACTGCCATCCGACTTGAAAAAGAATTTCTAAAATAGCCATCCGGCTAGAATTTTTGAAATTATTGTAAAGTTTTGTAACAAAAATTACAAAATTACGCAATTCTCTGGAAATAAAATACTTTATATATATACATGAGATATAAGTATTAACCAAATACAAAACAAGGAGAAGCTATGGGTGATTTTAGCGTTTCATTAGACACAAAAACAGGAAAAACCGACAATTACAAAAAATATAAACAATATCTGGCAGAAGGCTTCAGTGCAGCGTATCAGCGATTGAAATCCGGTGAAGGATTATTTACATATATGCGCAATCAAGGCGTTCAGCAGTACGACGGTAATCAGGGCGTCGGTGCTTTTAACAGCTGATTTTGCAAAAAAAAATGTTTGATATAAAATAGTCCTTGCAAAAGGACTATTTTTTATGTTATTAACTGCTGATATAGGGAATACGAGTATTACTCTCGGTTTATTTGATGAAAATGCGCTTGTAGAAGAATTCAGGCTCGCATCGGACAGGGATTTGTCGGTTGAAGAGTACGAAGTGCTTTTAAAATCACTGTTTAAAGTGTATCCGGTCAAAGGCTGCATTATATCGTCTGTTGTAGAAGAACTCAATACAAAATTTCAAACTGCCGTTAAAAATGTTTTTAACATAAAACCGTTGTTTTTATCAGCAAAAATAAACACAGGCGTAAAAATTGCAATGCCGCATCTGAATGAAATCGGCGCGGACAGAATTGCAAACGCTGCGGGGGCTTATGTATTATACAAACATCCGGTGATTGTTATTGACTTTGGCACCGCAACCTCTTTTGATATAGTAAACGGCAAAGGTGAATTTATAGGCGGGGTTATCGCTCCGGGAATAAACCTTCAGTTGAAATCACTGAATAAGTTCACCTCAAAGCTTCCGCGTATAGAGGCTGCAAAATCGCCATGCGCTATAGGAAACAATACAGTCGATGCGATTCTTTCGGGCGTAATCCGCGGATGCGCCTGCATGATTGACGGACTTGTCGAGCAATGTGAGGATGAACTCGGAGAAAAAGCTGTTGTTGTTGCAACCGGAGGATATGCGTCCTGCATTGCCGAATATATGAAGCGCCCGTTTGACTACATAAATCCTACATTAACACTTGAAGGCTTAAGACATCTCTATTACATAAACCAGCTTGCTGCTGTTTAAAAGAACCGGCTAAACCTTACACAAAATAGTCTGCATCCTGTTTTCCATGCGCACGATTTTTGGGAACTGATTCAAATTTTAACTTAATAACTCCGGATAAAGCATAATTTGTACTCAACGAAATGAGCTGCCGATGTTCAGTGAAACAACGACAGGGCAAGTGCTGTCTGAGTTTAAGCGAGTTCACTTGCCAGGGGGTGAACTGACTACAATCGGCTAGCGAATGTAGTTACTGAACGAATTATATTTTATCCGGAGTTATTTAAAATATACACAATAACAGACCGTAGCCGCAGATTATATATTATACGTGAACTGCAAAAAGTTCCCCATAAGATTCTCGTTCCAGACCTGAACATCATCAGGCACATCAAGAACAGCAGGGGCAAAATTCCAGATATACTTAATATTAGCTTTTACCAGAAAATCCGCTGTCTGCTGGGCAAACTCACGGGGAACAGTCAAAATTGCAATATCCACACTGGATTTACGTGCAAGATTCGGAAGTTTAGAGATGTCAAGAATCATTTTATGGTTTACAGTTCCTCCAATTTTCTTTTTATCATTATCAAACAGCGCAAGAATATTCAAACCGTAGTTGGTAAAATTATCATATTTTGCAAGCGCCATACCAAGGTTTCCGGCTCCGATAATAAAAGCTTTTTTGGTCTTTGAAAAGCTCAGTGCTGCTTCAATCGAACGCTTTAGTTCTTTCACAATATACCCGACACGGCATTTGCCTGAATTGTTCAAAAGATTAATGTCTTTCCGCACCTGCGAATCATCTATCTTCAAAAGCATAGCTATTTGTTTACTGGAAATAAATTCTATATCCGCATTGATATAATCCGCAAGAATACAATGGTAAAGCGTCAAACGGTTTATAACTTTTTCCGAAATCTTTTTCTCCATATTCAAATTATACACCAAATAAAAAGGACGGATTTTTTTATCCGTCCCAAAGGCTTTATTATTTTAATTCTGCGGTTTTAAATTTGATTATTTTCGAGGTTGCATAAATTTTAACCGTAACATTTTTTAGTACCATCTCTTAGCCTTGCAAAAACTGCTACTTGCAGGTATATAATTAGTTACCAGCGCCGTAAAGAACAGCTTCACCTGCTCTGGTAGCAGGAAGGATTGTCTGATCGTACATAACTACAGGATAAATATCTGTAGGGTTTGAAACTGTACAAGCATCACCGCTTGTTCCGTTGTCGCATTTAACTTCTTTGTTCGGGTTCTTT
>CASFGU010000033.1 GCA_949294395.1 uncultured bacterium | reverse complement strand
CATCGCCTTCGCCTATACCTCTCGCAAAACAATTCACTGGATTGTTTGCTCGGCAGAGTGACCTCTGCTCGCAATCCGCCTTACGAAGGGAGGTCTTTGATACTACCACCTTTTTAAAATGCGGCTGGGGGGATTTTCTCTCAAACAGCCGTCGCCAGAATGCACGCCAAATTAAAGCTTTGCCTTCATCTGCTGCCTGTAACCCTTGTTCTGTGCCGGTTAAGGAGCTTAAACTACTTGCCCCCCCCCCCGTAAATCCTTGCTATACTTGCGTTTTCCATCGTTTAATCTCCTTTGCTTTTTTCTTCTTTTTGAGATCCTGAAACAAGTTCAGGATGACATATACTTTTATTTTGGAATGTTCTACATTATTTTGACGTTAGCGGGAGCGTGTTCGAGAAAACATTTATAGATATTCCTCTTCGTGTACTCTTTATTTTTGTGATGCTGAATCAAGTTCTGAGCCTGACCTGAATTTAGTTCAGCATCTCTTTGGCTTTCCGCTGTCTTTTTTATTATATCATACTTTTTCAAATAAAAAAAGCCCTCAAAAATGAGGGCTTTTTTATTATCCTTTCAAATTATCAAAGAAACCAAAGTCGCGACCGCCGCCATCCGGTTTCAGGTTCTTGTTAAACTGGGTATTTGTAAACAAACTCATTTTGTTATCAAAATCGTTAAATGAAGCATTCCCGCCGAACAATGAGTTCGGAGCTTTCTTCTGTTCGCCGTCAGTCCTTGCCGGTTGCGGCAGTTTGTCGTTTCTTTGAAAATCACCGTTAAATCCATCAATCTTTGCCATAACAATTCTCCTCTTATAAGTTACATACCAATAAAAAGGATTTTTATAACGCTCAATTTCACAAGCTGATAAAATCTTTACAATATTTAACAAAAAAGGCTCCACCGTTTCCGGCAGAACCCTTTTATTTATGAGATAATACTCATTTCCCTATTTTTTGGAAGGTATTCTCATTGCATAGAATGAACGTACTACGAAAATTAATGCAATGATTAAAAATACCCAGCCTGCAACCGGCGCCATATCTCTGAATGCTTCGCTGATTGCAATTTCCATTGCCAGCAGCCCGAATAATGTTGTAAATTTAATAATCGGGTTCATAGCAACTGATGAAGTATCTTTGAACGGGTCACCCACTGTGTCGCCGACAACTGTTGCTTCATGAAGCGGTGTACCTTTTTCTTTCATATCAACTTCAACGATTTTCTTAGCATTATCCCAGCATCCGCCGGCGTTTGCCATAAACACAGCCTGGAAAAGACCGAATACCGCAATCGCAATCAGATAGCTTACAAAGAACGCTACCGGTCTAGGATCTATTGCTGTTCCGCATTTTTCAGCAAGCGGAGCTGAAAGACATGCAAGTGCAAGTGCAAATGCAAACAGTGCAATAAAGATATTAATCATACCTTTCTGCGCATACTGTGTGCAGATTTTTACAACCTCTTTAGAGTTTGCAACATTAGCACTCTTGCTGTCAGCATCGCCGAGTTTAATATTTTCTTTAATATATTCGGTTGCGCTGTAAGCACCTGTTGTGACAGCCTGCATAGAAGCACCGCTGAACCAGTAAATTACTGCACCGCCGGTTAAAAGACCCAGCAATGTGTAAGGGTTAAGCATATTAAGAACAGCTTCCGGCTGAATACCGAGAGTATTCTGGATTACAAGAATCAATGAGAAAATCATTGTAGTCGCACCAACAACGGCTGTACCTATAAGTACCGGTTTTGAGGTTGCTTTGAAGGTGTTTCCTGCACCGTCGTTTTCTTCAAGATACTGTTTAGCATTCTCAAAATCTGGTTTGAAACCGAAATCTTTTTCGATTTCTTCTGATACGTTAGGAATTTCTTCAATTAAAGATAGCTCATAAACAGACTGAGCGTTATCAGTAACCGGCCCGTAGCTGTCAACCGCAATTGTAACAGGCCCCATACCGAGGAAACCGAACGCTACAAGACCAAACGCAAATACTGACGGGTAAATCATTATGCTTGCCGGAATATGTATACTTGCAACATAAGCCAGAGCCATCAATAATACGATTACCATACCAATCCAGAATGCGCTGAAGTTGCCGGCAACTATACCGGAAAGAATTGTAAGAGAAGCTCCGCCTTCTTTTGATGCGGTAACAACTTCTTCTGTATGTTTTGCTTTCGGAGAAGTAAAGATTTTTGTAAATTCAGGAATTAATGCTGCACCGAGTGTACCGCAGGAAATAATTATTGAAAGTACAAGCCATAAGTTTCCGCCTAAAGGGGAGAGCAACCAGTGGCTTACTCCGAAAGTCATTAATATTGATAATATCGAAGTTAACCATACAAGATTGGTTAACGGCTGTTCAAAGTCAAATTTTTCGGTTTTCTTAGCATAAATGCTGCTGCAAATATTGTTAATCCAGTATGCAACAACAGATGTTACAATCATTAAGAATCTCATAACGAAAATCCATGTTAACAATTGAACCTGATTTTCCTGCCCTAAAACAGCCAGAAGAATAAATGAAACAAGAGCAACACCGGTTACGCCGTAAGTTTCAAAACCATCAGCAGTAGGCCCTACAGAATCGCCAGCATTGTCGCCTGTACAGTCTGCGATTACACCAGGGTTACGCGGATCATCTTCTTTAATACCGAACTGAATTTTCATCAGATCAGAACCAATATCAGCAATCTTTGTAAAGATACCGCCCGCAACACGGAGTGCAGAAGCACCTAACGATTCACCGATTGCAAAACCGATAAAGCATGCACCTGCAAGGTGTCCCGGTACAAACAAAAGAATTGTAAGCATCAGGATTAATTCAACAGAAACAAGCAGAACGCCTATGGACATACCGGCTTTTAACGGAATGTTCAAAATATTTAAAGGATTTCCTTTTAAGGAAACGAAAGCTGTTCTTGCGTTAGCAAGAGTGTTCATTCTGATACCGAACCATGCAACGGCATAAGAACCGAGAATACCGATAACAGACCAGGCAAGAATTGTCAGAACACCTTTAAAGCCCATGTGCTGCAGGTAACCAAAGTAAAATGCAATACACAGACCGATAAGAACTTCTAACACAAGCAAAAATTTGCCCTGCTGTACAAGATATGTTTTGCAGGTTTCAAAAATAGTGTTACCCACCTCTGCCATAGCTTTGTGGACATCTAATTTTTTAATACGTAAAAACTCAATAAACCCTAAAATCAATCCCAGAACAGAAATAACCATACCGATTAAAAGGAGGTTAAAGCTGTCAGGACTAATATCCTTGATACTAGGGACAACCAGATCCGCTTCGCTTGCAAGAGCAGGCGAAATTCCCGCAAACAAAGACGCCAAAAGAACCATCAATGCTTTTGGAGAAGTCAATTTTTTAATCATAATATCTCCCTTCTAAAATATAAAAATTAACAGAATAATTATAATCTAAATTAAAATTTATGACAATATTGTAACAATAAATCATACACAAATATGAGGGTTACCACGGGTAATCATCCGGCATATTCCAGCCGCTGCACATAATATATGCAAGACAAGAAGCTCTGCCGCTTTTTTGAGTACAGGCTAAATTACTCTGAAATCCATTTTTATAATATGAACAATCCTTTTGTTTGTTATATCCGTAAGGTAAAAATCTATTTTTATCTCCCCCGCCCTGTTTACCGCCAAGTTCAATAATAAAAACATCTTTACCCATAAAATTCGGGCCTTTTAGACCATTTACATCATACAAAATCCTAACCCGACTTTTTATCGAATGTATATCACCAACCTGTACGCTTAAAATAGCTGAATTACTAAGTACCAGCGTTGTACCGAATGCCTCCTGAGGTTCAAATGATGTAAAATCAGAACCTTTATAGCCATAACTTCCTATTGAATGTTTACAAGCGCTTGAATTAGCACTTTTTTTTGCAATACTCAGAAACTTTTAAATTAGGTATAAGATATTTTTCAGCAAAAAACATACTTCTATCAAGGTTATTGCCGGTTTCCAAAAATTCCCAATTATCAATATCGGTTCCATACTTTACTTTTGCCGCCTCAATGGCGTTATTCAATATGCTGTAAACAACTTTTGCCTGTGACAAAAAAGCTTTTTTCTGCTGCTTCTGGATTAAAGAAGGTAGTGTCATTGCAGCCACAACGCCGATTATACCGAGAGTAATCAATACTTCTGCAAGAGTAAAACCTTTATAATTCATAAGTCCTCCAATTTAAAACTCATAAATTCAATTTAAAATAGAATTATTCTTTTGTCAATAGGTTTATTTCCATTTTAAAATATATTAATCTAAGGCTATGAATATAAAAAACGGTTTCGGCAAGAAAATAAAAGAACTCAGACAGAGGCTTGACCTGACACAGGAGCAATTTGCGGAAAAAATCGGGATTTCTGCAAAAAGTCTGAGCCAGATTGAACTTGGCAAAAATTTTGTTTCTGCAGAGGTACTGGAAGCGATTTGCAGCAATATGCAAGTTAATCCAAAGTCGTTATTTGATTTCGACTACATCGCGAAAGACAAAAAGAACCTGCTGGACGATGTTATAAAGATAGTTTCAAATGATACCTCACTATTAAAAACCATTCATAAAATTGCGGTAGCTCTGGACGAATAACTTAATTCCGGTCGCCCTGTCAGTCAAACAGGCACAAAATTTTGTAACAATAAATCATACAAGTATACTAAAGATAGCAAGACGGCTGGTAAATTAATTATATGTATGTTATAATGAATATACAGAATAATTTTGGAGATGTTGTATGGTAAGATTGATATTTCTTGTAATATTTGTATTTATATATTCGCTGTCATACCAGTTTTTCAGCGAGCACACAATTAACAAGGACACAATTACAGAAGAAATAAAAAAAGAAAAAACAATTAACGCCGTACAGCAGGCGCGCCAGAGAAGGTATGAAGAAGCAGAACGCGCTATGCAGGGATATTAATGAAAGCAGATTTTTAACTTTAAAAGCCTGCCGGATTCCTAATCCGGCCTACTTTTTATAAACCTTTCACCCATTCAACTTTTCATCCGTCCAACCAGACATTTCTGTCGGATTAGTAAATCCGACCTACGCCACTAATAATAAACCATTCAACTTTTCATCCGTTCAACTTTATCTTCCCCTCTTCCTCCTCCACGCAGGGGAAGGCATTAGTTGAACGCTTCACTTCTCACCCTTCACTTTTTTGTTGCACTTAACGACTTAGCGTCCTATCGTTCCAACGTCTTTTTAAGGATACATATAAACATCTTCCAGCAGTTTAATTTCATACTGTGTTCCGGCCGGAATTGTAATGCTGCCGCCTTTAGAAAACATTGCAAAAAGAGGAGAGCCGACAATATTCACCCCGTATACCACAACACCGGCTACGGCCGTAAACGGGGTTAAAATCAGCGTCCACGGGTTCTGCGCAAGCTTAGAAGTTCCGCGCATAGCTTTTTTATAGAAACGTTTGCCAGGTTGAACAGAGTTTGCAATTCCTTTCAGATAACCGCGTTTTCCTTTTATATTATTAAAAAATATTTTTTTGTTGTTTGCCTTTGTAATTTTTGCGTTAATGTAATAAGTTCTGCCTTTGAAAATCATCTGATCCGCTCTTATTACAATCAGTCCGCCGTTGCCTGTTCCCTGAGGGGGATGAGACTCTTCAACTACAGCCTTAAAGACTGTTCCCTGCGGAATAGTTATGTAACGTCGTGTAACAGGGGCCAGTGATACAAAACTCATCCTAGCACCTTCCGGCGTCCAGCTTGAAACCTTTGTTTTTGAAACCACTTTGAATTTTGTACCCTTATTTATTTTTATTGCAGTAAAAGCATCCGAAGAAGCATCTGTCCGCGGTAAAGTTTTATGAACCCTTCCTACACGCGAAGAAGTCTCTCCTGCCGGCAAAGTTTTAGGCGGGGAGTTATTGGAAGCGGCCGGCTGAACAGGCGTTGTTGTTTTAGATGGCTGAACATCCGGCTTCGCTTTTGTTTTTGGAGCGTCAGGCAGAGGAGGAAGCGTATCAAGTTCAAGCTGTGACGGATTGTAATGCTTTCTTATCTCCTCATCCACAGACATATCCAGTTCTAAAGAATATGCCGGCATTGCACAAATTAAAAATGCAAATACCGGACATAAAATTTTTTTAAATGAACTTCTGTCCATTTTTCACACCTATTTTAGTAAGTCGTTAATTGCCTTAGCAGCTTTCTTGCCTGCTCCCATAGCATTAATAGCGTTTGATTCGCCGACAGGAGCCACGTCGCCGCCTGCATAAACTGTCGGGATATTAGTACATCTTGTTTCACCGTCAACAGTGATATAGCCGCGTTTATCGGTAATAATTTCCAGCCCTTCAGCCTCAGCAGAACGCTGTATGATAGGGTTAGGGCCTGTACCTAATGCAACGATTACCGTATCAAGTTCCATAGTTTCGACTTTTCCGGTTGAAACAGGTCTGCGCCTGCCGCTTTCATCAGGCTCGCCAAGCTCCATAACCTCAAGTTCAACAGCTTTCACATAACCATCTTCGCCTAAGATTTCTTTCGGCGCATAAAGGAACTTAAACACAACCCCTTCTTCTTTTGCGTGACGAATTTCTTCCAGACGGGCAGGAAGTTCTTTTTCCGTACGTCTGTAAATAATATAAACTTCTTCAAAGCCTACGCGGACTGCAGTTCTGGCAGCATCCATCGCAACGTTACCACCGCCGAATACAGCAACTTTCTTACCGACTCTTAATGGTGTCGGGCTGTCAGGCTGACCTGCGTGCATTAAGTTTACACGGGTTAAAAATTCGTTTGCGGAGAAAACTCCGTTTAGGTTCTCACCCGGAACATGAAGCATTTTCGGCAGACCGGCACCGGAACAGATAAATATAGCGTCAAATCCGTCCTCTTTAAGTTGTTTCAGCGTAATTGATTTACCTACAATAACATTGGTATGAAACTCAACGCCCATAGCTTTAAGGTTGTCAATTTCTCTATCAAGAACTGTTCTTGGAAGTCTGAAAGGCGGAATACCATATCTTAAAACACCGCCGAGTTCATGGAGCGCTTCAAAGACAACGACTTCGTGACCGGCTTTTCTCAAATCTGCAGCAGCTGTAATTCCGGCACAGCCTGAGCCTACAACGGCGACTTTTTTACCTGAAGGCTTAATTTCCGGCATATCAGCTTTCGTGTTGTCGCCGACATATCTTTCAAGAGCACCGATTGCTACAGGAAGTCCTTTAATTCCTAAAACACAGTTGCCTTCGCACTGTCTTTCCTGCGGGCAGACACGTCCGCAAACAGACGGAAGCATGCTTGTCTGACGTATAATTTCGCCTGCTTTTTCAAGATTATCTTCTTTAATTGCCTGAATAAATTCAGGAATCTGAATATTAACAGGGCATCCCTGAACGCACTTAGGATTTTTGCAATGCAGACATCTGGAAGCTTCCAGCTTAACCTGTTCCTGTGTCAAATTACTTTCTACAGGATTAAAATTGTGACGTCTTTCCATTTTATCCTGCTCTATAACTCGTTGTCTTTCAATAGCCATCTTATATCCCCTTCTTATCTATCTGTATATTTATATATTACTTTAAACATTTTAACTGCGCAAGATTTTTCAAAATCTTTTATATTTTGTTCAAAGCGCAGCACGTTCACTTGCTTCTGATTGAGTTGATTACAAACAGCTGTTCTTTCCGTTAGAATTAAATTTAAGACTTCATTGCGCACATCGCTTAATGTTTATAGTAAAATCTTAATATGGATATTGTATCAAAAAGTTTAAACTCTCTTGAATTTGATAAAATTCTGGAAAGGCTTGCCGGATTTGCAAAGATACCTCAAAGCCGGAAACTCTGCCTTGAACTTTTGCCTCACGACGAATACCACACAATCCTGCAGGAAATCCAGTTTACAAAAGAAGCTAAAAAAATTCTTGATATGCCCGCGGATATTCCGGTTGAGTTTGCGGCAGACGTGACAAAAATTCAAAACAGCGCCTCTGCAAGCTATCTTTCCGAACAGGAACTTGTAGATATTGCAAAAACCATGCGCTCCTCAAGGCTTGTAAAGAACTTTCTGAATGAAAACGGCGAAATATTAATGAAAGGGCTTGCAAACTGCCTTGTTTCCAATAAAGAACTTGAGGACAAAATATTTTCCACATTTGACGACGAACTGCAGATAAAAAAAGATGCCACACCTGAATTAAAACGACTTTTTACCGCACTCAGGGACACTGAAAAGAACCTTAAAAGTAAAGTTACAGACCTTTTAAATTCTGCAGATTTTACAAAACACCTGCAGGAAACTATTTACACAACCCGTGATGACAGAATTGTTTTTCAGGTAAAAGCACCGAGCAAGAACAAGGTTAAAGGCATCGTTCATGACGTTTCCGCAACAAACAAAACCTTCTACATTGAACCGGAAAGCATAGTGCCGCTTAACAACAGAATCCGCGAAATCCAATCAGAAATTCATGCCGAGTACGTAAAAATTCTTGCAGAACTCACAGGGCTTGTAAAATTTGAGATAAAAGAAATTAAAAGAAGTGAAGAAATTCTTGCTCGGATAGATTTTCATTTTGCAAAAGCGCGTTACGCAGTGAAAATTCAGGCGGCAGAACCGGAAATTTTACAGGAAAAATTTATAGAATTTGAAAACATGCGTCACCCGCTTTTAATCGGCACTGTTGAAAATATTGTGACAAATAATTTTGAAATAGGAAAAGACTACAAATCAGTCATCATCACAGGCTCCAACACCGGCGGGAAAACTGTTACGCTGAAAACTATCGGACTATTTATACTTATGGCAAAAGCCGGAATGTTTCTGCCTGCGACCATGGCAAAAGTTTATCCTTTTAAACATGTTTTCGCAGACATCGGAGATTCGCAGAACATTCTCCAGAGCCTTTCCACTTTTTCATCCCACATGACAAATATTATTGAAATTGTAAATAAAAGTGACAGCGAAACATTTGTGCTTCTGGATGAAATCTGCGCGGGCACCGATCCGCAGGAAGGAGCTGTGCTTGCAAAATCAATTCTTGAAAATTTTGCACAAAAAGGGGTCTATTCAACCGTCACCACCCACTACGGAGAACTAAAAACGCTTGAATACGCCAATCCTTATTTCAAAAATGCTTCCGTTGAGTTTGACACACAATCACTACGGCCTACCTACAAGTTGTTAACAGGCATTCCGGGATTAAGCAACGCAATCTCAATTTCCGCAAACTTAGGGCTGGACAAATCTATTATTGATAACGCCAAAAAACTTCTTGCCTCGGAGAAAGATCCGGCAATCCTTGCAGTTGAAAAATTACAGGAAACCCAGCAAAAACTCTCGGAAAACCTTAAAGAGGCCGAAGAACTGAAAGAAGATTCCGAACTTATCAAAAAAGAATACGAAGAAAACCTCAACGAAGTAAAAAAAGACAAAAAGAAAACAATCAAAAAAATCAAAGACAAATTCGACTATGAACTTCTGACTGTAAAAGCGGAAATCAAAGACATTCTGGAGGAATTAAGAAAAGAAAAATCCGAAAAAATCGCGCGGCGCTCTTACGCAAGACTGGCAAAACTCGAACAGGGATTCCGCGAAAAGATTTCAGAACATGAGGACAAAAACCGCTACGAAGAAATTAACTGGGATGAAGTTAAAATTAACGATAAACTTATCCTGAAAGAAATTCACCAGCCCGTCATAATTCTTTCGCTTCCTGACAAAAACAACAACGTTTTTGTTCAAATGGGCAACCTTAAAACCAAAATAAAAAAAAATAAACTTGCCCCTTATGACAAATCCTTTGAACAGAAACCATCAGGCTGGAAACCTTCAAGCTTTGAAAAATTTGAATATAAAAAAATTAATCTTTCAAACAGGCTGGATTTAAGAGGATACAGGGTGGAAGATGCGCTTGACGATCTTGAGAATTATCTGGATAAAGCAAGCCTTGCAAACCTTTCGCCTGTTACGATTATCCACGGACACGGCACAGGCGCTTTAAAAAGTGCAGTGAGAGATTTTCTCTCAACCTCACCTTACGTTGCAAAATTCAGACCGGGAGAGGACGGAGAAGGCGGCGACGGAGTAAGTATTGTGGATATAAATTAAGGGATTAAGAATATGGATGAAAAATCAAAAAGTCAGACAGAGAAACCATTTCACTCAAATAGTGAAAGGCTCATTGATATGGTTTACCTCTGGGTAGACGGGAGTGATATTAAAATAAAAGAAAAAAGAGAGTTCTGGCAGAAAAAATACGGACAAAAAGTTAACCCTCAGGCTGTAAGTAAATGTAGATTCAGGGATAATGATGAACTTAAATATTCCCTGCGCTCTGTTGAAAAATATGCCCCGTGGGTTAACAAAATCTTCATAGTGACAGACAACCAGACCCCTGAATGGCTCAACATTAATCACCCCAAAATAAGAATTGTTGACCATACTGAAATTATGCCGCCGGAAGCACTTCCAACCTTCAACCCCAATGCTTTAGAAACCTGTCTGCATAAAATACCTGAGTTATCAGAATATTTTATTTATGCAAATGATGATATGATGTTCGCAAATCCTACAGAGCCGTCGTTCTTCTTCACAGAAGAAATGTATCCGGTGTTCAGGGTAAAACACAAAATGAAACCGGAAAAAATTGAAAAAGAAACATATTTCCGCTCACTTTTTAATGCTTACAAACTAATAGAAGAAAAATACGGCTTGAGAATTACAAGAGAACCGCATCATTCAATTGACGGTTACAGAAAATACGATTTTGAAAAAGTTAATGAAATATTTAAAGAAGAAATGTATCATACAACAATCTCAAAATTCAGAGAGTTTGGTAGTATTTCACGCGTAATATATTCAGCTTACGCATGTGCTACAGGTGAAGGCATAATCAAAGAGGTTACAAGAATAGACCGAACCCTTCCTTTTTACACACAGGTATGGATGTATCTGACAGGACAGTTTAAGAAGGATTCATTGTGCGCCGGCAACAACCACTCCGGAATAAAAGAAGAAATTGACAAATTTAAACCTAACGTTATATGTATTAATGATGATGAGTATTCCTCCGAAGCCCAGAGGAAGTATGAACGTACATTTTTACAGAACTATTTCAGTGAAAAATCATCGTTTGAAAAATAATATATATTAAGTTTGTTGTAGTTTTTGCAATATGTGCTAATATATAATTACCAAGCAGGAGATAAAAATGGATTTAAAAGAAATAAGAAAAGAGAGCGAACTAATAAATCTTTTTTGTTCGCTGGCAGAAATTCCGTCACCTTCTCTGCACGAAGAAAAAGTGGCAGAATACATAAAAGATTACTGTGATAAAAACAATATTCACTGCGAATTTGACAATTACAACAATGTATATATTAATATTCCGGCAACAGATGAAACAAAACAGCCTCTGATGCTGTCCTCGCACATGGATGTTATAGGAGATGACAGTCCGGTAGAAACTTACCTCGACGGAGATTTAATCAGAGCAAAAGGCAGAACACTCGGTTCCGATGATAAAGCAGGGGTTGCTAATGCTCTGTATTTTGCAAAAACCCTTGCCGCTTCTGATATAAAGCACGGCGGGCTGGAAATTATGTTTACCAGAGATGAAGAATCCGGAATGTCCGGAATCAAGCATGTTGATTTTTCAAAAATTCAATCAAAATATGTTCTGGTGCTTGATAGTGACAGCCTCGGACAGCTTATGACATCAGGCGCAAGTTATACACTTGTGACAATTGAAGTTAATACCTTCAAAGGCGGTCACTCGGGAATTGATATTGCAGACAGAACAAGAGAAAATGCAGCAAAACTTATTGCTGATATAGTGTCAAACCTTCCTCAAGGTGTTTACTACTCGGAGGATAACAAAGTCGTAACCTCCTGCAACATCGGCGGCATAGTTTCCGGAAACCCTGATGTAACAAATGTAATTAACACATACGGCAAAGTCACATATTCAATCAGAAGCTCCAGCAGAAAATATGAAGAAGAATTGAAAGACAGAATGATTTTTGAAGTTGAAGATTTCAACAAGGAATATGCAGGAGTTGCGAAAGCTTCAATAACATTTGAGGAACATCTTCCGCCGTTTGAAAAAGTTGAGGACGATTACATTCCGATACTTTTTGAGGCAGCAGCAAGAAAGGCCGGAGTTGAGCCTGAGATTTCATCGTTCCACGCAGGAGCGGAAACTCATATCTATGCAAACAACATAAATGCAAATGGTGAAAAATTTGCACCGTATCTTGCCGGGCTGGCTGATGTATGCAGTATGCACTCCACCGACGAAAATGTTAATTACAAATCAATTATAAAAGGTCAGGAAGTCCTGCAGGAATTTTTCAAATCCTACAACGCATAAAAAACTTTTTGCAGAATAAAGTAAAGCGGGCGGATGTTTAAAATTTAAACATCCGCCCGCTAATTTCCATCAATACCCCGTATTATATAGCTAAAGAAGTCGCTTCAATTTCGAGGTCAATCGGAGTTTCATCAATTATTTCAACCGCAGCTGCGTCAACTTCTTTTACGTCAACAACCTTTGGTACAGGGGCAACCGGTTTCGGAGCAGCACTGACTTTAGGCTGAGGTTTCGGCGCAGAAGATACGGCTTTTCTGGCAGCGGCTTTCATTGCCGGATCCGGGTTTGCCTTAAGGTGATGGTAATCTGCCATAATCTTGCTTACGAAACGTTTTGTTTCCGCATAAGGCGGAACAGCTCTGTAACGTTTAACATTACCCGGCCCTGCATTATATGCGGCAAGAGCAAGTTCCATAGAACCGAACATCTTGTACATCATCTTGTAATACATAATACCGGCTTTAATGTTATCGTTCAGCACGTAAGCATTAAACCCCATTCTTCTGGCTGTGGAAGGCATTAATTGAAATACTCCTACCGCGCCATGACTGCTGCGTGCTTCATGCCTGTAGCCGGACTCAGTTCGTGCAATACTCAAAGCGATAGCGGGATCCACACCCATTTCAATAGCGTGTTTTACTATTGTCGCTTTTATTGTGCTTGTGTCTGCAGCCTGAACCTGTGCGGTCAACATTAACACCAGCGTAATCGCGAATAGTACTAATTTTCTCAAAATGTAATCCTCTGGTTGTAAATTGAAATTCTTAAAAGCAATTGCACTCTCTCTTTAGCGTCAAGTTTTAACTTTTAAGAATGAAATTATGCCCACATTCTATAACGAACATTTTTAAATTTCAAGTCTTTAAATAAAAATCCAAAATATTTATACAGGCTAAACTGGCTCACAGATAGCATTTTCACCATTTGTAAATTTTTAATTTTTAGTGTATTTTCTACTCTTATTTGATAATGATTTTTGTTTTTGATAGTATTAAAAATCATAAATGTTAATAATAAAAAAATGAAAGGGGATATTATGACAGATAAAAATTTAGCGGATATAGGCGTATTCGGAGGCTCGGGATTTTATAAGTTTCTAGATAATATTGAGGAAGTAAGGGTTGAAACACCTTACGGTATGCCGAGTGACAATTTATTTATAGGGAAAATTGGCGAACACAGAGTTGCGTTTATGCCGCGTCACGGCAGAAACCATACCATACTTCCGCACCTTCTGAACTACAGGGCAAACGTATGGGCGATGAAATCCGTAGGAGTAAAACGTGTAATATCTCCATGCGCTGCAGGTAGCCTCCAAAAACACGTAAAACCCGGAGATTTTGTAATTTGTGATCAGTTTGTAGACTGGACTGACGGAAGAAAAACAACTTTCTTTGAAGGCCCGATTGTAACCCATCCGTCAGCAGCAGATCCTTATTGTCCTGAATTGAGAGAACTTGCAATTAAAACAGGAAAAGAGTTGGGTATTACAATCCATGAAACGGGAACCGTTGTTGTAATAAACGGCCCTCGCTTCTCGACAAAGGCAGAATCAAAATTCTTCACAAATCAGGGCTGGGAAGTAATAAACATGACAGCTTTCCCTGAAGCTTATCTTGTAAAAGAATTAGACATGTGTCCGTTGAATATTTCTCTCATAACCGATTATGATGCAGGGTTGGTAGGGGATGTTCCTCCGGTTTCTCATCACGATGTTATAGAAGTTTTCAACTCGAATCTCGCGAACCTCAAAAACCTGTTATTCAAAATGATTGAAAATATTCCGGCAGAAAGAAATAATTGCGAATGCGCACTCACAAAATCTAAATCACAATTATAGGACTTACAATTATGACAAAAGCATTAATTGATGCAGTAAATAACATATTTTTATTATTTCTTATAATAATTCTTGTACGATGCCTCTTAAGCTGGGTGCCGAATCTTGACTGGACAAGGCAGCCATGGTTTACCATCAGGCAGGTGGCGGACGCATACTTAAACCTTTTCAGAAGATTCATCCCGCCAATCGGCGGGCTGGATGCTTCTCCGATTGTGGCAATCATTGCACTGCAGCTTCTCCAGTATGTAGTTGTCACAATTCTCTTAATCTTAGGGCAGGGCTTGTAAAAGAGATATATTTAATGTAGAGTTTTTACTGTTATGAAAATAATTATTTTTGGCGCAACGGAAGTAGGATGTCTTCTTGCAACAGAATTTTTTGAAGACCACGATATTACAATTATTGATAAAGAAGAAAACAGAACAGATGAGTTTAACAAACTGGATATTAGTTTTGTAAAAGGAAATGTCTGCGATATTTCGGTTTTGAAAAGCGCCGATATTCAAAATGCGGATATTTTTATTGCCTGTACGGCAATTGATGAAGCAAATATCGTAGCATGCCTTACTGCAAAAAAAATAAGCGGCATCAGAACTCTATGCTTTGTAAGCAAAGAAGAATACAAAAACACTCTCTGTTTTGAAAAAAATAATCTTAACTGCGGCGACTTTTTCATAGATTATATAATCTGGCCGGAAGAACTCCTGACACAGGATATATTCAGAATTGTAACAGTTGCACAGGCGCTTGATGTGGAAAATTTTGCAGACGGCAGAGCAAGACTTCTTGAATACAAGGTTACGCCGAACTTAAGCATTGTAAATAAAAAAGTCAAAGACTGCGGATTTACAAACGACACGCTTATTGTAGGAATTACAAGAAATTCCGAATTATTTGTTCCGAACGGCGATACTATGCTGCAGCAGGATGACAAGCTTATATTTATGGGCACATCTCACTCGCTCGACATTCTGGCAGGAACCTTCTTCCACGAAAAAGATATAGTAAAAAATGCGGCAATAATCGGAGGTGGCACTGTAGGAACAATGCTTGCCAAATATCTTGAAGATTTAAAAATCAAAACAAAAATTATTGAAAAAGATTACGAAAGATGCCAGTACATAACAGAAAGCCTTAAGCACACCCTTGTAATAAACGGAGATGCCACAAACCTCAAACTTCTCGATGAAGAACAGATAGGGGAATCTGACGTTATAATAAGCGTTACAAATAACGATGAAAAAAATCTTCTATGCTCGCTCCTTGCAAAACAGCTCGGCGCCAAAAAAGTTATTGCACGTGTTGCAAAGGTCGTAAATATTCCTCTGTTTGAAAAAGTCGGGATAGACGTTGCGGTTTCTCCGAAAAATTCTGCGATAAATGAAGTTAAAAACGACCTTGCTGAAAACAACGTGGACATTCTGGCAACTGTTGAACAGGGACAGGGCGAAGTTCTTGAAATCGGTGTGAAACCTGAATTTGACGGAATGAGAATTATGGATTTGAAATTTCCGACCTCAGCAATTATCGGGGTTATCCAGAGACGCAATAAGGTCATCATCCCGAAAGGTGACACCGAATTAAAATACGGCGACATTTTAATTATCTTCACCAGAGCAGAGGACGGAGATGCAATAAAGACATTCTTTAAGGTAGGAGAAAAATGCGATTAAGCTATCTTGCAAACGCAATAAGCCTGATAATGATGTATATCGGAATGGTTATTCTTTCTCCGATTGTTGTTGCGTTAATTTATCAGGATTATAAATCGGTAATACCGTTTCTGTGTGCAAGTATAATATCAGCAGGCGGCGGTTTTATTATCCGGAAACTTGTTCCAAAAGCCGCAGAACTTGAAAACCTGAATGACATTAAAAAAGCGGAAGCGCTGTGTATTGTAGCTGTTTCGTGGATAATTTTCGGGATTATGTGCGCAATACCTTATATGTTTTACGGAATTTCTCCGCTGGACAGCCTTTTTGAATCTGTATCCGGCATAACAACAACAGGCGCCACAATTTTTACAAACTTTGATTATCCGAAAGCACTTTTTTTCTGGCGGTCAATGACACAGTGGCTTGGCGGCTTAGGGATAATAGTATTGTTTATAGCAATTCTGCCGCAGTTTGCAGTTGCCGGCCGGCAGATGTTTTTTGCGGAAGCCCCGGGGCCTACAGAGGATAAGTTTACCCCGCGTATAAGAAATACGGCGTCTGCGTTATGGAAAGTTTATGCAGGACTAACTGTTTTGATGGTAATACTTCTTGTATTCGGCGGGATGTCTTTATTTGATGCTATTTGCAACTCATTTTCAACACTTGCGGCAGGAGGCTTCTCGCCAAACCCGCAGAGCACAATGGGTTATCACTCAAATTATATTACATGGATAATTCTTATATTCATGTTTTTTGCAGGCTCAAGCTTTAACCTTCAGTATAAAGCCATAATGAAGATGAATCCGCTGTTATTTTTCAAAAACGAAGAATTTCGGGCATATTTAATAATGACACTTGTATTTTCAGGGCTTATAGCCGCAGTATTAATTGTACAAAACAATTATTCAATATTCGGAGGAATAACACACGCACTTTATCAGGTTATAAGCGTTGCAACATCAACCGGAAGTGCAAGTGTAGACTTTGCAAAGTGGGATTTTTCGGCAAAGCTGCTTTTGTTTCTTGTAATGTTTATGGGCTCATGCTCCAGTTCTGCAGGCGGCGGTATAAAAATGACAAGATGGCTTCTTGTATTCAAATCTATGAAAGCGGAACTTATGCGGATACTTCATCCAAATGCAGTATTTAATATAAAAATTGATGACACAACAGTTCCTGCGGAAGTTATCAGGCAGACAGTTGTCTATGTATTTTTCTATTTTCTTACTTTTGGCATTATAGCTGTATTAATCTCAATGCTTGAGCAAAATGCCAGTATAGGACTGGCCGGCTCAATAACAGCAGTCGGCAATATCGGCCCCGGATTTGATATGGTAACCGGCCCTATGGGCTCATTCAGTTCTATTCATTCTTTAAGTAAATCTTTGATGATTATAGGAATGCTTGTCGGACGTCTTGAATTAATTCCGTTTCTGGTAATGTTCCAGCGCGACTTCTGGACAATTAAGAACAATTAGAAAATTATTTCCTTTATCAGAATGATTAAAATGAACAATTAATATGGTTTAATCGTTAGTATATTGTCTGAAGGGTAAACAGGATTGAGAACTATCGATAAACTTAAAATATTCACATTTACCGCAGCGTTTTTCGTTTGCTTCTGCTTTAGCAGTGCCGGCGCAGCCGAAAAGTATGCAGTAATCCAGAAGGGTTCAAAACTCACCATGGATGACTGTATTCAAATTGCCCTGAAAAACAGTCCGTTGATTAACAGAGCCTATTTCAACTACAAGGTTTCCCAGAACGATGAAAAAATAGCAAAGGCTTCATACTTTCCGACAATAGGCATAGGTACAGGATACACTTTCAATGCAAACAAAACTGACCGCTACACAAGAAATACAGACAATTACAACGCGCAGGCGTCACTTAACCAGCTTATCTGGAACTTCGGCAAGACAAACGCACAGATAAAAATGCAAAAATTTAACAAAATTTCTGCTCTATTTAACTTTGATGACATAGTGCTTGATACTATTTTCGGAGTTAAAACAGATTACTACAGTGTTCTTGCTGCAAAGGCTACCGTTGATATAAACAGAGCAAATGTCCAGATTAATGAAAGAAATTACCAGCGTACAAAGGCATATTTTGATGAAGGTATCCGCTCAAAAATCGACCTTGTAAATGCAGAAGTAAACCTCAGTGATTCAAAAGTTACACTTGTAAATTCAATTCAGTCATATCAGAATGCAATTGTTCAGCTAAACAATTCAATGTATGTTGCATATACTCCGGAATATGAGATTTCATCCACCGAAACTTTCAACTTTAAACAAAAAGAAATTCCTGTTAACCTTGAAAAAATATCAGAAAAAAAAGATATAAGCAAAAACCCTCCGGCCGTATCCGATGCGACTTTAACATCAAAAGTCGAAAAGCTTGATGTAATAGAAACATTCAAATTCAAACCGTTTCCGTACACATTTGAGGAATGTGTAGAGCAGGCAAAACAAAACCGCCCTGACCTGAAAGCTTATAACGCTACATTAGAGGCAATGAAACAATCTTTACTCTATATAAAACGGCAGTATTACCCGGAAATTTCTGCAAGCGCGGGCTATAATTACCGTAACCAGTACAACACAAATTCATTCAATGTCGGAGTAAATCTTACAAGTTCCGTAAACATCCTCGGACAAAAATACGAAATAGATAACGGAAAGTTACAGGTTCAGCTTGCTCAGAATGAAATTGATTTACTTGAGCAGAATATCTACTTTGAGGTTCAGGATGCCTACATAAACATGGTACAATTAGAAAAACAAATTCCGCTCCTTGCGGTTAAGGTGAAGCAGACATTTGAGAACTTTGAACTTGCAGACGGACGCTACGCGGTCGGAATAGGCGACTACATCCAGCTTCAGGATGCAAGGGTGAATTATAACAACGCACAGCAGTCTTACGTTCAAACGGTTTACAACTACAATGTAGCTCGCGCTAACCTTGAAAGATTAATTGCGCTGAAACAGGAAATCACAATAAATGTTGAGGATAAAAATAATGAAAGCTAATAAAAAGCAGATAATTGCAGGGGTTCTGATAATAGCACTGATAGGCTCCGGATTTACATATAATGCGTTCAAAAAACGTGTAAAATATCATACAAGACCGCTTAAAAAATGTACAATCACCCAGGTGGTAGAAGCGTCCGGCACAATTAATCCTGTAAACACAGTATCAGTCGGTTCAACCGTATCAGGGTTAATTCAGGATATATACGTTGACTTTAATTCACAGGTAAAAAAAGGACAGATTTTGGCAAGAATTGACCCTCGAACATTTGAAGCAACAGTTCAGCAAAATCAGGCGCAGATTGCAAACGCTCAGGCACAGGTTGCAAGATTAAAAGCCGTAGTTGATTACGATAAAGTTATGTACGAACGCTACAAAAATCTTTACGCAAAAAATTTCGTTGCCAGAAGCGAACTTGATCAGTATAAAAGCACCTACTATTCTGATTTAGCGCAAATGCAGGCAGCACAGGCGCAGGTCAGACAGTATCAGGCAAACTTAAAAACAGCCCAGACAAATTTAGGCTACACAGAAATCATAGCGCCTGTAGACGGAACAATTGTATCAAGAGAAATCGACGTAGGACAGCCGGTTGCCGCAAGCTTTCAGGCTCCGCAATTATTTACAATCGCGCAGGATTTAACAAAAATGCAGATTGAAGTAAGTGTTTCGGAAGCAGATATAGGAAAAGTTCAGGACGGGCAGGATGTAACATATACTCTTGACGGCTATCCTGACAGCCTCTTCCACGGAAAAGTTACTCAGGTAAGAATTTCCCCGACAACAGTTTCCAATGTTGTAACTTACACTGTAATAGTAAACGTCAATAATGACGACCTTAAACTTATTCCTGGTATGACCGCAAACGTTTCAATTATTACTGATAAAAGCGAAGGTGTAATGTGCGCTCCGAGTATTGCATTGAAATTTAACCCTAATACCGACGGCACCCGCTATAAAACACAGGGCATCTGGATTCTTGAAAAACGCAAGCCGAAACGTATAAATATTGAAACCGGCGCAAGCGATGATACGAATACGGAAATTATCTCAAAAGACCTGAAAGAAGGCGACAGAGTAATAGTTGATTCCTCGCTCACAAGCAGTAAAGATAAAACCAACCAGCGCCGTAGAGGCCCTAGAATGTTCTAGCGTCAGGCACGGTCAGAAGCTTGCGGCACGGACAAAAGATCGCTAAATACGGAGAAAAATATTGAGTCTAATAGAAGTAAAAAACGCAATAAAAACTTACCAGACAGGAGAGGACAGTTTCAATGCCCTCAACTGTGTTTCGCTCTCAATTGAGCGCGGGGAATTTGTTGCGATTATGGGGGCTTCAGGCTCGGGCAAATCCACATTTATGAATATGCTCGGAACTCTCGACAAACCCAATTCCGGAAGTTACTTTCTGGACGGAATTGATATGCTTTCTCTGGATCCAAATCAGCTTGCAGATGTGAGAAACGTCAAGATGGGATTTGTCTTTCAGGGGTTTAACCTTATATCAAGAACGAGCGCGCTGGAAAATGTGCAGCTTCCGATGATATATAAAGGGATTCCGGAAGAAGAGAGGATTAGGCGCGCAAAAAATGCACTGAAAATCGTAGGCTTGGAAAAAAGAGAAGACCACATGCCAAACCAGATGTCAGGCGGCCAGCAGCAGAGAGTTGCGATTGCGCGTGCAATTGTCAACGATCCGCCTTTAATTTTAGCGGACGAGCCGACCGGAAACCTTGATACAAAAACGAGTATTGAGGTTATGGAGTTTTTCGTGAACCTCAATAAACAAATGGGAAAAACAATTGTCCTCGTAACCCACGAACCCGATATAGCTGAATATTGCGGAAGAATTGTTAGGTTTAAGGACGGAAATATAATTTCCGATGAGATTAACAAAAATCCTCACCCTGTTACATCTACATCTAAAATGGAGGATTACGTTCTGTGATAGATTTCAAATCAACGCTTATTATGGCAATAAGGTCATTAAAGATTAACAAAATGCGCTCAATCCTCACGAGCCTCGGTATAATTATCGGTGTGAGCGCTGTTATCATAATGCTTGCTGTCGGAACAGGCGCAAGTAAAAAAATCGCCAAAGATATGGAATCAATGGGCAGTAACTTACTTATGATACGGTCTGCCTCTGCAACCTCGGGCGGTGTCAGAATGGGCTTCGGCACAAAACCTTCCCTTACACTGAAAGACGCAGAAGCAATCGAAAAAACAGCCCGCGGAGTCCTTGCGGTTGCCCCCTATTCCTCCGGTACAGCCCAATTAACCTACGGGAACCAGAACTGGTCTACTACAATCGGCGGCACTACAGGAGATTATCTTTTTATCAGAAATTATGAAATCTTATCCGGCAGAAATTTTATAAAAGAAGATATAAAAAACAATACGAAAGTCGCAATTATCGGAAATACAGTCGCAAACGAACTTTTCGGCGATGTTGATCCTCTTAATAAGACAATGCGTATCGGAAATGTTCCTTTTAAAATTATCGCCTTGCTTAAAACAAAAGGCCAGAGCGGAATGGGAATGGATCAGGATGATTTAGTTTTTATCCCGATTACAACAGCGCAGAAAAAAGTTTTCGGGACTGATTTTCCGGGCTCAATAAAGATGATTAACGTAAAAGCACAAAGCGATACCTCTATGAAAACTGCAGAAGAAGATATAGATGAAATTCTCACAAAACGCCACAACATAGGGAAAAATCAGGACAAAGATTTTGAAATCCGAAACCTTGCCGAAATGCAGGAAACCATAAAATCTTCCGCAAAAACAATGTCAATTCTCCTCGGCGCAATTGCCTCTGTGTCGCTAATTGTAGGCGGTATCGGGATTATGAATATTATGCTGGTATCTGTGACAGAACGTACAAAAGAAATCGGTATTCGTATGGCAATCGGCGCAAAGGCAAGCGACATCAGAATCCAATTTCTTATAGAATCCTTCCTGCTTTCTGTAATCGGAGGGATTATCGGTGTTTTGATTGGAGTTTTCGGCGCCAAGGCAATCCAGATATTTTCAGAGATGAATGTTTACATATCAGGATTTTCTATTGCCCTATCTCTCGGGTTCTCAGGTGCAATCGGGGTTCTCTTCGGCTACTACCCTGCATATAAAGCTTCTCTTTTAAACCCTATTGACGCTTTAAGATATGAATAAGCCTTATTCATTGTGCAGGATTATCTATTCTGTAAAAATTTGTTAATATTATTAAAGACCCGCCGGATTTCTGCCGATAAAAATAACGTAGTAGAGATAATAAGGATTAATTATGTCTATACCGGAACTTACTCCGATGCAGAAGTATAATCAGTTTATAGAAACTCATCCGCAATACAGCAATATGAGTTTTTCACAGGTGTGCTCTATTATGTTCGAGCAAAACCAATTATCACAACAGGAGTTAAGCAAGCTTCAAAAATCGGTATTTGCCGGTTTTCCAAAAGAGGACAGCCCGCTTAACGGGTATGAGAATATGGGGCTTTTCATCGGTAATAAAAAAGGAGAGCAAGTTCAGCCGGACAATTATGTTGAAGCTCCGGAAACTTATCACCCTGTAGCGAAAAATATTAAACTTGATTCGACAGGAGAACTTGATACCGGCTACTACTCACCGGAAGCGTTAAAAGAACGGTATAACAGCAATGAATATAATATAAATACTAAATTTGACGAGATTATCGTTACAAAAAAAGGAGAAGAGAGACCATTCTTAATCACCATGTGTCGCAACAATACAATAATCAGTGTAATTCTTTTTAACGAGAGCGGAAGCGAACAGGTATCACTTGATAAATCCGGCAAAATCGACAGTATATTGATAAATGAACACCTGGACAACAAAACATCCACTAAATTTTATAAAGCTGGTCAAAATTATCCTGAGCTTGTAATGGAAAAATTTAAGAACGGTGCCCGCAGGAGTGCTTCTTATGACGGAGCAACCGGCAGACAAACCTCTGAAAGTTTTACTCAAGACAACACAACAATTGAAACTTCTTTCTCTAACGGTCAGCCGTACCGGAAAACAATTACAACTGACGGCAACATACAGTACGAATACCCGCTTGTCGAGGACATTATTGCTGATGTTACAGCAAAAAACGATTTTGGACTTCCAACAACACGCACTTCTTTGTCCGATAATATCTTAAAAAGAATTAACGGTGAAAATGTTACAGAAATTGTTGAAGAATATAAAAAACAAACCGGCAGGGAACTTACTCAGGATATAAAAAACGAAATAGGATTAGCAAAATCGCAAAGAGATAAGCTGATTAAGCACATAGAAACTTTACGATTAAATCAGCCGGAAGGCGGAAAATATCTGGCAGAATTGCTCTATAATGATATTAGCGGTATCGGAAGCGGCAATCTTAAAGAACATATTAAATTTATTAATTCAGATAATGTAAAATATGTTCTTACGCAGTACAGAGAACTCTCCCAACAAAATCAAGAAGAAGTTACGCAAGGTGTAGAAAAAATAATTGGTTATATGGATTTTGCAACAGGTATTAATCCTGCAAAACTTGATAAAAATACGACATTTGCGTCTTTAGGACTTTTGGAAAACATAAGAGCATTGTATCCGAGTCAGGAAGATAGAGAAAAAATAGTAGAAATTCTTGCTCCTTATGAAGGACTGCTCACTGCAATCAGTAATGAGTGGGGGTTAAAAGAAGAAGAGCGGGAAAGTTATATAAAACAAATTGTTAATCTTGCACTGGAAAATACTCCTGCAGCCATACAGTCCAGAATTAGACGGGATATATCCGGACATTCCGGGGATTATCATAAGGTAGAAATAGATTTATACCGCGCTGCAAATAACGATTCTGTTGATGTAAATGAGCAGAAATTACGGGAAAAAACAATGACTAACCGAACTTTTTCCGGCGTGATACAGCAGGGCAATACCGGTGACTGCTGGCTGCTGGCTGCTGTAAACTCTCTTATTACAAAGCCTGAAATGCTTAAAGCTCTTGAAAAACAGGTTACAATAGATGAAAAAACGGGTGACTATCTTGTAACTCTTAAGGGAGCGCAAAAAACTTACCGTATAACCGGCAGGGATTTTAATGAATATCCGAATATATCAACAGGAAGTGCAAAAACTAATGCTCTTGAAATCGCGATGGATAAGCTTATCCGTGACAATGCTTACTCAAATACTGATATGAATTTCAGAATTAGCAATCCTGCGGAGCCTATTAACGGAGTAACTATCGACGGTAATTTCTGTACATATTTATGGAACAATCTTTTAGGTTCCAACCCTGATATTAGTAAAGAAACTATTAATCCGGATACTGAAGATTTCAACAATCCGCAAAGAGCCTACGCATTTGCCATCAACGGGGAAAATAAGATTACGGGATTGGCTTCCAGCGAAAAAGACCCGGATTATACACTTCACACATACCACACATATTCAATTATCGGAAGCGACGATGAAAACATCTATTTTCTGAACCCGTGGGATTCCTCGGATAAAATAACCATTTCAAGAGAAAATTTTAAAAAACTTGATACAACATCTAGAATGTATATGTATGAGCTTCCGGAAGATTAAAGATTCTCAAGCGCCGCAATCTTCATTGCGTTAAAATCAGGAGTACGCCCGAGCCAGATTTCCTGTGCGGAAACAGCCTGATAAATAAGCATATCCAGACCGTTTATTGTTCTCAAACCTAACTTTTCTGCATTAGATAAAAGAACAGTCTTTTTAGGATTATAAATCACATCGTAAACAACAGCGTCCTGAGGAAGTGTCTGCAAAACATTCATTTCCACAGGCGTCATATCTGCAGAACGCCCGAGCATTCCAATCGGCGTTGTATTCACCAGAATATCATACCGCGATAAATCCCGAACAGCGTCAATCTGATACGCTGTAAAAACTATTGCCGGAAACTTCCGCCGCATATATGCCATATAATCCAGCGCATTCGGAATATTTCTTGTATAAACCCCGATTTCGGAAACCCCGAGCTCAGAAAGCCCCAGTACAGCTGCACGGCTTGCCCCGCCTGTACCGAGAAGGGCTGCTGATGCCCCTTTTAAACTAATTGAAGCCGGTATAGCTTTCTTAAATCCCGCAGCATCCGTATTATAGCCTTTAAAAGTTTTATCCGGATTAATTTTTACTGTATTCACAGCTCCGGCAATATCAGCGTACTTATCCACCTCCTGAACAAAAAGTGATATAGGAAGTTTCAAAGGAATTGTGACATTAAATCCGTTATAATCGTTGTGTTTTAAAAATTTCACCCGGTCAACAAGATCCTCAGGATCTGTTTCAAGAATATCGTAAGTTGCATCAATTCCGAGACTTTCAAATCCTGCCTTATGAATAACAGCAGAAAGCGAATGCCCTAAAGGATAACCGATTAAACCGAATTTATTATTCATCAGAACTTTCCTCCGATTTTGATTCTTCCACACGTTTGTAGCCGCATGAGCGGTTTGAACATTCTATTGTAGTTCCTTTTTTTAAGACTTTTTTCACCAGTAATGCACCGCAGTCAGGGCATTCTTCTCCGGTCGGCTCGTTCCAGAGTACAAAGTCGCAGTCAGGATACTTGTCACAGCCAAAGAATACTGTTCCGCGTTTTGATTTTCTCTCAACGATTACACCTTTGCCGCATTTCGGACACTTAACACCTGTTGAGCGGCGGTAAGGTTTGCGGAATTTGCAATCCGCATTGGTGCATTCCATATATTTGCCGTAAGGCCCTGTTTTAAATACCATATCAGAGCCGCATTTTTCACATTTTTCTTCGCATTTTTCAGCTTCCGGTGAAGATTGAGAAGCCCCTTCAGTCATAGCATTCAAAGACATTACGGTCTTGCATTCCGGATACCCCGAACACCCTAAGAACTGGTTTCCCTGACGGCTAGTTCTAACAAGCATAGGTTTGCCGCAGTTCGGGCACATAACATTCGTTTCAATTCTTACCCGCTCGCCGTTTTGCATTGCGGTATTTACAACCTCGATAAACGGCCCGTAAAAATCTTCTAAAACCTTATTCCAAATGGCTTTTTTATCCGCAATCTGGTCTAATTTTGTTTCCATGCCGGCTGTAAACTTATAATCCATAACATCCGTAAACTGCGCCATAAGCTGTTTACAAACAGTTCTTCCAAGAAGTGTCGGCGCCAGTGCTTTTTCCAGTTTCTCAACATAACCGCGGGTCTGGATTTTTGTAATAATTGATGCGTAAGTTGACGGACGACCTATACCGTATTCTTCCAGCGCTTTAACAAGCGTTGCTTCCGAATATCTCGGCGGCGGTTGTGTGAAGTGTTGTTTCGGCGTAACCTTACGGCAGGTCAGAATGTCATCTTTATGCAAATCCGGAATTTTTTCCTTCGGTGCGTTATCTTCCTCGTCGTTTTCGTTATAGAGTTTCAGGAAACCGTCAAAGGTTACCTTGCTTGTGCTGGCTCTTAATGTATAATCGCCTGCCGCAATTTCAACTGCTTTATTAGCGACTGTTGCATTTGTCATCTGGGAGGACATGAATTTATTCCAGATTAATTTGTACAATCTGTACTGTTCATTTGAAAGATATTTTTTTATGCTCTCAGGCGTCCGCTCAGGGTATGACGGTCTGATGGCTTCGTGGGCGTCCTGAACATTTTGTTTGCCTTTGACATAAACGTTCGGCTTTTCAGGATAATATTTTTCGCCGTAATTTTTCAGGATGAAATCCTTTGCCATTGCCTGCGCATCATCAGAAATTCTTGTACTGTCGGTTCTCATATAGGTAATCAAACCGACCGCGCCGTTTTCAAGTTCAATACCTTCATATAATTTCTGCGCAATCTGCATTGTTTTTTGAACGCCGTAACCGAGTTTTGATGAGGCTTCTCTCTGGAGCGTTGAAGTGATAAAAGGAGCTGTCGGCTTACGCTTTGTTTCCCTGTTTGTAATCTTTTCAACTTTGTATTCGGTTGATTTATCCGAGAGAAATTCTACAATCTTTTGCGCTTCTTCTTCATTTTTGATTTCGATTTTTTTATCTTTATATTTGGAAAGTTCAGCCTCGAAAACGCCCCCTTCCTTTTCCAATTCTGTATGAATAGACCAGTATTCAACCGGAACGAAAGCTTCGATTTCTTCTTCTCTTTCGCAAATCATTCTGAGGGCGACAGACTGTACCCGTCCTGCCGAGAGGTGATAATTTCCGAGCTGTTTCCATAAAACAGGGCTTAATTTATAGCCTACGAGTTTGTCAAGAATCTGTCTTGTCTGCTGGGCTTTTACCCTGTCCATATCAATTGCACGCGGATGTTCAACAGCGTATTTGACTGCCTTCGGCGTAATCTCGTTAAATTCAATTCTGAAAACCTTATCATCCGGCACATTCAGAACCTGTCTGACATGCCATGCAATAGCTTCTCCCTCGCGGTCGGGGTCGGATGCGAGGAATATTTTATCACTTTTTTTTGATAATTCGTTTAATTTTGTGACGACTTTTTTCTTCTCAGGGATGACGACAAAAGAAGGCTGGAAACCATTATTAACATCAAACCCGAGAACATTCTGCGGCAAATCTCTGATATGCCCGAAACTGGCTTCAATTGTATAACTGTCCCCTAAAATCTTTCTGATGGTTTTGGATTTTGCAGGAGACTCTACTATTACAAGAGCTTTCTCTTTTTTGGATTTAGTTTTCGACGCCTGTGTGCCATTTGTTTTTTCTGCCGCTGCCGCTTTTGCCATTTATATTTATACCCTCTTATATCTGTCGCCGGTTACCTGTTTTATTATGCCTTTAAGCTCCATGGTTGTCAAGTTTGTAAGCAGGTCTGCCGTGCTTATTCCGGTTAGAGCTGAAAGCTCGTCAAAACCTTTTTCATCAACCTCAAGAGCCTCAAAAATTTTGCGTTCATTTTCATCCATCAAATCTAAATCCATCTTAAGCTGTTCGACCGGTTTAATTTCCCAGTTAAGCGCTTCGAGAATATCCTGTGCGTGAGTGACAAGTGTCGCCCCGTTTTTGAGAAGTTTATAAATTCCTTCGGTATTCGGATTTGAAATAAGCCCCGGAATGCACATCAATTCTCTGCCCTGCTCAAGACATAAGTTTGCGGTAATCAAGGCCCCGCTTTTTAAGGAAGCTTCTGCCACAAGTGTTCCGTATGAAAGCCCCGAAACTATTCTGTTTCTCTGCGGAAACCTGAACTTCAACGGCTGGAATGTCGGATAGTATTCAGTTACAACAACTCCGCCTCCGTTTTCAATCTTCTGATAAAGATATTTGTTAGATGACGGATAAATAAAATCAAAACCGCTTGCGATAACACCGATTGTTTTCAAATTATTTTCAAGCGCAGCCAGATGCGCCGCGGTATCGATTCCGGCGGCAAGACCCGAAACTATGCAAATATCAGTATCTTTTAATTCTGACAGAATTTTATTTACAGCTTCTTTTGCGCTATAACTTGCACGTCTTGAGCCGACGACAGCAAGAGTTCTTTCAAAATTACAGGCTTTTATATCCCCTTTGTAATACAAAACGGCAGGAGGATTTGAGATTTGTTTAAGCATTTTCGGATATTTTTCATCTTCAAATGTCAAAAAAGCTATCCCGCGGTTTTGAACATCTTCAAGCACTTTATCCGGATTAATTTTGTCGCGTTCACGGAGGAAATTTTCCGCTTTCTTTACATTCAATCCGTCAATTTGCGACAGGTCGTTCAAACCCGCCTCATAGGCTTCTTCAACATCCCCGAAGTAGTTATAAAGCCTCTGAACAAACGTACTGTCAATCTGCTCAATTGCCGAAAATGCAATCCAGTATTTATCCTTCATTTTTCTGTTTCTTCTTAATTCTTTCTATAAGTTTATTAACACTGTCAATTTCTTCCTGCGGAACGCCGAGTGTCACGTAATCCTCAAAATATTCAACTGCATCATCATAATCGCCCCTTGCAAGGAATAGAATAGCCGCTTTTTTATACGCCTGATAAAAACCATCATCCCTTGCAATTGCTTTCAGGTAATTTGAGAGCGCCTTATCTATCTCGTCATTCGCCTCGTACGCCTGCCCGAGATAATAATAAATCCATACATTATCCTCTTTATATTCAAGAACGTTCTCAAAATTTTCAATTGCAACATCGTAATTTCCGAGTTCAAAATGGACTTTCCCGAGGTCATAATATGCGTCGTAATTGTCCGGCTGAACCTCAAGAATTTTTTCAAGTTCATCTATTGCCAGATCAAGCCTTGCATCTTCCATATAAAATCTTGCAAGCATGTGCCTTAAAACCATATCCTCAGGAAGTTCATACACTGCCTGCGACAAGACCTGCAAACCGTTTCCAAAGTCTTTCTCTTTGTAATAAATATCAGCAAGATTAATATAAACCTGAGGAAGTTTCGGGTTAAGTTCTATTGCCTTCAAAAAGTTATCTTCGGCTTTTTCGTTATTACCCTGTTTTGCATAACAAAGCCCGATATTATTGTATAGTTCTGCGCTGCCTGTTTCTTTTTCAAGCACAGAGCTGAAAATATCTATGGCTTTGTCATATTCTCCTTTATTATATAGTTCAACAGCCTTATCAACTTTTTCGCTCATAAAAATTCCCCTACAATCCGAGTGTCATACCGCTGTCATTACCGCTGTCGCCAGAGCCGATATTTCTGATGACAGTTCTTGTATTGCCTTCTGCATGGAAGTCTTTCGGTTTCAGCATCATCTTAATCTTGTCGGCATAAATAGTTCTCACGCCCTGCGTAATACTTGAACGGCCGGTAAAATATATGTCATTAGGCTTATTTGTAGTTTTGTCCGGATAAACAGTAATCTTAGGCCCAACAGCATAGTAATCCTGATACCAGACCTGAACATTTCCGCTTGCACTGTAAATATTTTTGTCCTGACTGTATTCCTGAATATTTGATTTTAAAATAAGCTTCTGCCCGTCCTCCATCTGTGCATTGGTGGTTGTATTGCCTCTTGCAGTCAGCACTTTCGTTGCATCGCTGTAGTAAAAATTATCGGCAAAGGATTCGTTTGTTTTATCTTTTACTCTGGCGTTACCGATAAGTTCAAGATCCTTAAGGTCTCCGTTTTTATCTGTTTTAATTATTGCTTTATTAGAAAAAGATTCAATCTCTTTATATTTAATTGTAACAGCACCGGTTGCTGTCATAACACCGGTTTTTGTGTCGTATTCCTGAACATCGGAGTTAATTACAACAACCGGCACTTTGCCGTCAAATACAACTGATTGAGTGTCACCTTCTGCCCTGACAATCTTTGTAATCAAAGAAACTTTTAAAATGTTAGCCTTAACTTCACGTTTTTTATTTTTCTTAACTTCATAAGCGTAAGGTTTGTCGTAAAAAGTTGCAGTGTCAAGTTTTTGCTCCTCATTCATATTAATATCGGCGGAATCACCGACAACTTTCAGATCATCAATAGAAACTTCTACATCATCTTTGAATTTTATTTTATTATCTTCTTCTGAAAAAGTCTGTGTTTTTGATTCAATAACAAGATCAGACGCCTGCGCGATTACTCCGGCGGAAAACAACACTATAGCTATAACAATTAAGAATTTTTTCATTTTTTCTCCTTAACATCATACATTTTTGATCGGGCATGCCCTATAATTTTAAAGTTATCATATCCCGGACTAATTTCAACTTTATCAGCCGTTGCCAGAAACTGACCGTTTCGGGTTATTCGGATATTGCCTTTTGCAATTATCGGGTTATCAGAGCCTGTCCAGGTAATCCTGTCTGCCTCAAGGGAGGTTCCGTCTTTTATTACAACACGGGTATCGTCATACATGATAATCTGGGTTTTATTAGCGTTGTAAGTTCCTTTTGTGGATTCAAAACTCATTGAAACTTCGTCATTTTCATCATAAAAATTCCCGATACAGTTATCAAGGAGAGCAACCCCGTTTGTGCTGTCATAAGTTCCGGTTTCACCGTAGATTTCCCAGTATTTTTTCTCATTTTTTGTTTCTGTAAGAATAATACCGTTAATAAGCGCCTCCTGCCTGTCCTGATTTGTCTGGAGCTGGCTGCGGTTAAAGTTATGGGTGATTATTCCTGCAGAAATAAATGCCCACAGCAATATCCCTACAATTCCCGAAAACGCTATTATGTAAGCCTTCTTCTTTCTGCTCAAGTTTTTCCAGTTCATAATAAAAATCGTAGCACAAATAATTCCGGCTGTATTATTTTGTTATGAATTATTAATTTATGCAAAAAATTAAGCCTTAATATCTTGTTTGCTGTATAATTTACATTAAAGAGATGTCTTAGTTTTTAAGAAAAGAGGTATTTATGGCTATCAGATATGACGCCGGGGAAGTCATAACGGCAATGGTCACGCCGTTTGATAAGAACAGAGAAATCGACTACAATAAAGCGGAAGAACTTACAAAATATTTAATTTCGCACGGAAGCGACGCTGTTCTTGTAGCGGGAACAACAGGGGAAGGCCCTACACTTACGCACGAAGAAGAAATTGAACTTTTGAGCACAGTAAAACGCGCAAACGCCAATAAGGCAAAAGTTATTATGAATGCAGGTTCAAACTGTACAGAAACTGCCTGTATGACAGCTAAACTTGCCCGGAAAGAGGATGTTGATGCAATTCTTTCCGTTGTGCCTTACTACAATAAACCAAATCAGAAGGGAATGATTGAACACTTCTCTGCAATTGCCAGAAGCACAGACCTGCCGGTAATTATATATAATATTCCGTCAAGAACAGGGGTGAACATGCTTCCGGAAACGGTTGCAAAACTTGCAAAAGAATTTGACAACATCGTAGGTATTAAACAGAGCTGTGCTGATATGGATGCCGTTACGGAAATGAAGATTATATGTCCTGAAGATTTTTCGGTTTACTCGGGCGACGACAGCCTGACGCTTCCGATGATGTCGCTCGGGGCAAGAGGGGTTGTATCGGTTGCCTCCCATATTTTTGGTGCGGAAATTAAATCAATGATTAGAAACTACAAAACCGGCGAGTTTCTGGCAGCATTAAACATGCACAAAAAACTCTATCCTGCTTTCAGAAAATTCTTTATGGCTCCAAATCCGGTTCCGGTAAAAGCAGCGCTTGCACATAAAGGGCTCATTGAAGATTACGTCAGACGCCCTCTTGTGGAACTTACGGATGAACAAAAATCTGAACTCTTTAAAGTTCTGGACAGTGTAGCAATTGATTAGCCCTCTCAGGCTATCAAATTTTATAAAAATTTTTAATAAAATAGAAACAAGCACATTTATAAGAGGATAAAACAGTGAAAAACAAAATCATTATGTTTTGGGTAATTGTACTTATTGTAATCGCATCAATAGTTACAATTTTCGTAAAACCAACCAAACTCGGGCTTGACCTTGTCGGCGGATCAAGACTCGTTATCGAAGCCGAAACCACAAAAGCAGTACCTCAGATTACACAGGATGTAATGAACCGTCTGCAATTTGCTATAGAAAACCGTGTTAACAAACTCGGGGTTGCAGAAACTGTTGTTCAACAGGTAGGTGAAAAAAGACTGCTTATCGAAATTCCAAACGTTACAGACCTTAAAGAAGCTAAAGCTTTCTTAGGGGAAACCGCGCAGCTGGAATTCAAAAAAGAAGGAAAAGGCCCGAATGGCGAACAAATCTGGGTTGAAACAGGCTTAACAGGTCAAGATCTTGCAAAATCAACCCTCAGTACAGATTCAACCGGACAGTGGGTGGTATCGCTTGAATTTAACGGCGCAGGCTCCAAAAAGTTTGCAGACCTCACCCGTGATTTAGTAGGTCAGCAAATGGCAATTTTCTTTGACGGGGAACTTCAATCAGCACCGGTTATAAGAGAGCCTATTTACGGCGGAAAAGCCCAGATTTCAGGCGGAGACAGCGGGTTTGAATACTCGGAAGCCGAAAGAATGGTTAACCTTCTGAATGCCGGAGCACTTCCTGTTCCTGCAAAAATTGTTGAAGAAAATACTGTAGGCCCGACACTCGGTGCTGACAGTATCGCAAAATCAAAAACAGCCGGAATTATCGGGCTTTCTATCGTAATGTTGTTTATGATTGCATACTACAGACTTCCTGGTTTAATAGCAGACATTGCATTGATGATTTACAGCGTAATTCTTTTTGCTCTGTTTAAGGCTATCCCTGTTACATTAACTCTTGCCGGTATCGCAGGTTTCATCCTTAGTATCGGTATGGCTGTTGATGCGAATATCCTTATTTTTGAAAGAACAAAAGAAGAATTGAGAGCCGGCAGAAATTTATTCACCGCTATAAATTCCGGTTTTGACAGAGCATTTACAAGTATTTTCGACTCTAACATGACAACAATTATTACCTGCGTAATCCTTTATTTGCTCGGAACAAGCATTGTTAAAGGTTTTGCATTGACACTTGCTCTCGGTGTAATTGTTTCAATGTTCAGTGCAATAACAATAACTAAAAACTTTATGCACTTAATCTTCGGAACAGGCGAACTTAAATACCCGCAGTTGTTCGGATTACGTAAAAGTGAAATCGGCAAAGGCTTTGAAGCCAGCGAAACTAAACGCGAAAATGCCCGTTTCGGGATTTTAGACTAGGAAAATGAGGTAAAAAAAATGGCAGAAATATCAAAACATATTATAGATATAGTAAAGCACAGAGTAATCTGGCTTTGTATTTCAGCACTATTACTATTGCCGGGTACTGTTGCTCTTATCTACTCGGCAATCCATAACGAAAACCATATTCCGCTGAAAGTCGGGATTGATTATACAGGGGGAACTATTTTACAGTACGGTGTTAACGAGGATATTAATAACAGTGACATTGCGAAAACCCGTACAGACCTTGAAGCGGCAGGAGTTGAAACTCCTATGATTCAAATTCTGCACACAAGTGCAAACTCAACCGCTGAAAATGAAAAAATCGGCAATATTAAAAATATTATTTCTATCAGAACAAAATTCATCGGAGAAAACACTGACGGAGTAAACAAAATTACGGAAGTTCTCTCAAAGGATTACTCAAATCCTGAACTTATTTCCGTAAGTTCCGTAGGCCCGACCCTCGGAAACGAGTTGTTTAAAAACTCGCTTCTGGCTTTAACGCTGGCATTTTTAGGCATAATTATATATCTTTCAATAAGATTTAAATTTGACTATGCTCTTGCTGCAATACTCGGAATCGCGCATGATGTGCTGTTTGTTGTCGGTGCATTTTCGCTTCTGGGAATTTTCTATAACGTTCAGATTGACGGCTTGTTTATTACAGCGGTTCTGACTGTCGTAGGTTTCTCGGTTCACGATACAATTGTTGTTTTTGACAGAATAAGAGAAAATCTCAGATACTATTCCAAAAAGATGTCTTTCGGAGAAATTGTAAACGCCTCTGTAAACCAGACACTTGCAAGAAGTATCAATACATCCTTAACAACATTATTGACACTGCTTGCGTTGTATTTCTTCGGAGGAGTAACAACAAAGGACTTTGTTCTCGCCATGATTTTAGGTATTGCAATCGGAACATATTCAAGCATATTTTTCTGCTCAGTACTTGTTGACATCTGGGAGGACAGAAAAAATAACAAAACTCCGGCTGCAAAATCAGCCGCTGCGGTTTAACCTAAAACCGACAACTCAAATAATAAAAACACAGGTTTTTGTGACCTGTGTTTTTATTTCTTTTCTGGTACAAACTCAAGAATATCACTAATCCCGCAGCCGAAATACACACAGAGCTTGTTAATAATATCCAATCCGACATTTGTTCTTTTGCCTCTTACAATGTCTGATAAAATAGACTGGCTTATTCCTGTAGCTTTATGAATATCCGTAGCAGTAGTATCATTATCCCAGATTAGCTGACGCAGTTTAATTTTAATCATTATAACATTATATTCTTAATTTTCATTATATTGACAAATTTTATAAAATATTATATAATTATATTATATATTATAATATTTTATATTTTTTTATAAAATATTTGTCAAAAAAAGTAATTGAAAGGTCAATATGGGAATAGAAGGATTTACATTTAAAAAGCCTAATTCTGCAAAGACGATGTCAAAAGTTGCATTCACGCTTGCAGAAGTGCTTATCACATTAGGTATTATTGGAGTAGTTGCTGCCATGACACTGCCAACAGTTATCAGCAAATACAGAGCAAACGTCACTATGACAAAACTGCAAAAGTTTCTTTCTACAATGCAGCAGGCGCAGCTTCGCTCAATTGTTGATAACGGAGAGGTTGATGGCTGGGACTGGGTACCTGACGGAGGGGAGAGCAATAACGAAATCGTACTTGCATGGTTCAACAAATACTGGGCTCCGTATATAAAAAAATTTAAAATTATTGACAGAAAAATAATTAAAGATAATGAACAGGTTGACGGCGGTATAACTTTTATTCTCGGAGACGGTACTGTTGCCAATATGTCTAACTTTTCAGGAGGCTATCTTCATGTAAGATATTACACTAATTACAAAACATTTATTGATAACAAAGCTGTTGATGGTAAAGATTCCTTTTTATTCGGATTTGGTTTAAATGAACATACCAAAAATGATAAATGTCTAATGAGATTTGATGCCTATGCGTGTGATAAATATGATGAAAACGTATTAAAAAATAATTCCTGGGGCGGTTGTTACCCCGAACAGACTGCAAACGGACACCCTTACTGTACCAGACTTTTACAGATAAACGGCTGGAAAGTTCCTGACGATTATCCGTATAAGTTCTAGCGTAAAACAGCTTTTATCGCAGAAATCATGCCTGCTTCTGAAGCAATATTTTTGCCCGCAATATCAAATGCGGTGCCATGCCCCGGAGAGGTTCTTATTATATCTAGCCCGATTGTCATATTAACAGTTTCATCACCGGCGACAGTTTTTATCGGAATAAGCCCCTGATCATGGTAATTTGCAATGTAACAGTCATACGGACAGCGCTGCCGGTTAAAAAAGGCTCTGCCGGCTTTTACAAACAGCGTATCTGCAGGAAGCGGCTCCGTAATATTTACCCCCTGCGCTCTTAGATTTTTTACTGCGGGAATTAAAATTTCAATTTCTTCCCGCCCTAAAATACCATCCTCGCCGGAATGCGGATTAAAGCCGCAGAGCGCAAATTTCGGATTTTCAATCCCGAAATAAGTCCTAAAAAATTTTTGCAAATTTAAAACTTTTTCTTCAACAAGTTCTTTTGTTATATTAATTTCCTTAAGCGCACAGTGCCGTGTCAAAAGCAGCACCCTGAAATCTCCTGCGACAAAAAGCATCTCCGCAAACTGACCGTCATGAGAAAGAAATTTCTGCAAAACCTCTGTCTGACCGTTAAAAATATGTCCTGCAAGATGAAGTGCCTTTTTGGCAACAGGTGCGGTTACAATTGCTTCCGGTTTCATTTCGCATACTTTTTTCAACGATTGAAACGAAAATTCTCCTGCTTCTTCCGTAATTTTACCGGCGCGAATTTCAACATCATAAGGAACCTCTACTATTTCATAATTTCGCTTAAGCCGCCCGTAAAAATCAATTATTTTTTTATTTGAAACAAGAACAATTTTATCTTCCGGCAGCTCAAGCATATTAAGCGCTTTTATAGTAATTTCTGCGCCTATACCGTTCGGATCTCCGGTTGTTATTGCAATTTTTCCGCCGTAATTATTCATGGTGCTCGAAATATTTCAAAATATCAATCAGCGTATTAACATTACCGAGGTTGCCGGATTTTGTCACAATCCACCGTGCATTGTGATCAAGACCGAGTGCAATTGCAGGCGCTACTTCGTCAATAAGCTGCAGCTGGGTTGCGCCGATTGCGGAACAGCATTTGTAAGAAGTTTCTCCGCCGAGGGTAATTAGGATTAATTCTTTCTGTGCAACTACTTTTTGTGTTAGCTCCGCAAGAAAATCTGTTATTACATTAGCAAGATTAGCCTTTGTAAGCTCTGCGTTCAGAGAATCCTCTGAAAATCCGTCAAAATCACGAACAAGATTTGAAGTATGAACAACAACGACATTATTCTGCCCGAGATTGTTTACCACACGGGAAACAAGTTCATCGCTCACCCCATCCAGAACAGTTTTCATATCAAGATTAATTACAAGTATATTTTCAAACTCATCTGACTCCTCAAGTTTTTCAATCTGATTTGCCGTAATCTGAGTAGCGCTTCCTGAAACAACAAGTTTAGGAAGTTCAGGAATAGTTTTTGTGATATGCTCTGTTTTAAAATCAGAATACCATAAATCGGCAAGAGCTTTTGCAGCAGCAGCCGTTCCTGCCGGAAGTATTTTGTATTCGGATTTGTCCATTGCAAGAACAATCTGCTCAATATCAACCGTTGACACAGCATCCATCAGGATAAGTTTTTTACCGGACTTAACCAGATTATTCAAATCCCTCAAAATCGGGCCGGCGCCTTCCATAATAGTAGAAAGCTCAATGGCACCGACAAGTTCTTTATCTTCATCTGAAAGCTGCGACCTTAAAAGTGTCGGAAGATGAGATTCAAAAATTGGAGAATGCGGATCCCGCGCCATTTCCGTACGTTCAACAGGCACCCCTTTCAGAAGATGGTAACCTCCAACCGTAACCCTTGATTCTGCAGGAAAGGCAGGTATTATAATCGCTGCGTTCCACCCGAGCGTTTCAAGAATTGCAAGAGTTTCAACAGCAATATTTCCTCTGATGGTAGAGTCTATTTTTTTATAGAAGAAATCCGGATTAATTTTCTCAAGAAAAAATCTGGCTGCATCTTGAGCCTTCTCATAAGCATCCTCAGGGCTGATATTTCGGGATTCAGTAGATAAAGCCCAGGTCTGCGTATTTTTCAGGTTAACCGGTTCAATATTTTCATCCAGTAAAATCTGGGTATTGGCGCCTTTAAGATGAAACTGGAGCGCAGTATCATTTGCTCCGGTCAAATCATCAGCAATAACGGCAACAGTTGTAGAATTGATTATCATAATGCTTCAGCGTCTCTTTTTGAACCTAATAATCTTATACTGTTTGCAACAACAAGAAAACTTTCTTTTTCATTGCCTGTAGCCCGGTCTGTCCAGCGGTTCTGCATAATTCTGCCATCCACTGCAACCTGAATACCTTTTTTAACATATTCGCCTGCAAATTCAGCCTGCTTATCCCAGACATCTATATTAAACCAGTCAGCGACTTCCGACTTTGTTTTTGAATCCCAGCGGTTAACCGCAACGGAAAAATTCGCCTTAACCTTTCCGGATTCAAAGTATTTTATTTCAGCATCACGACCTACACGGCCTACGAGTACAACTGTATTCATTAATACCTCTTTCATTTTCAAATCTGCCGGCACCCGAAGGGTCTACGTACAGCATACATAAATTCTTATAACATTTTACACTAAAAATAAAACATGGTATGAAAAAAAGAGTTTTCTAAAGAAATGTTAAATTACAATGTACACGAAATGTAAATATATAAATTATACCCGATAGACCTGCCCCTACTTCTTAATAAAACTTTTTACAGCAAGCCCAAGAGCTGCAACCGCACCAGCTGCGCCTATAAATTTTACGGATTTCGGTGTGTCTTTTGTATCTTCAAAATCAAGTTTTTTCTGCTTTGTATAAATATCATTATTCATTGCCTTAAATTTTGCAGAGGCTTCCGCATCAGAATAAAGCACGGGCTTGTAATGCTTGTCCGGCGGAGTTAAAACCCCGATTCTAAGGTCAGGATTTTTCATATTGACATTCACACTGCTGTTTGGAACACTCACCATATCTATTTAAAAACAAATCATACCATAAAATTGCCCCCGAATAATGAAACTTTAGAAAACTATTGACTTTTCTAAGCTTATAATATAAAATGAGAATTATTATCAAATTGAGATATTTAATGAACTATTCCAGACAGCGTGAAATAATTCTTGATACTTTAAAGTCAAATGCGGTGCATCCGACCGCAGAATATCTTTATTCAATACTTCAAAAAGAAAATTTTAAAATAAGTCTTGCTACACTTTACAGAAATTTAAACCAGCTGGCAGAACACGGGATTATAAAAAAAATTGACGGACTTGAACCATCCTCGCATTATGACCATAATACGCATGCACATTATCATTTTATATGCGACAATTGCAAAAAAATTTACGATATAAATTCGGATATAGCACCCGAACTTGTCCGGCGTGCAGAAGAAGAAACTGATTTCAAAGTCCTCGGGCACGACATTGTGTTCCACGGAATTTGCAGCGAGTGTAAAGCCTCAGCGGAGGCTGAATTAAAACAGTAAAGGAGAAAATTATGAAAAAATTTGTATGCACAGTTTGCGGTTATGAATATGACCCTGCAGAACACGATAACGTAGCATTTGAAGATTTGCCGGATGACTACGTATGCCCTCTCTGCGGTGTCGGCAAAGACCAGTTTGAAGAAGAATAACACCTGATTTTAAAGAGGCTTTACATGATTTGCAAAGCCTCTTTTTTATGATAATATATTATTGTCAATATAAGGAGCGGGATGTGACAGAATTTAAAGGCAGCGAAACTGAAAAAAATCTTCTGAAAGCTTTTGCGGAAGAAGCCGTTGAAGCTTATAAATATTCTTTATTTGCGGCCCTTGCGAAAGCAGAAGGGCTTGACTTTATTCATAACCAGTTTGAAGAAATTGCAAGCAATGAAAAAGAGCATGCTAAGATCTGGTTCAGATGGCTTAATGAAGGTACATATCCTAAAACAATCGATAATATTAAAGAAGCTGTGAAACTTGAAGAAGAAGCCGGCGCATCTTTTTATCCGGAATACGCTGAAACTGCCAGAAAGGAAGGATTTGAACACCTCGCCGGGCTGTTTGAACTTGTTGCTGGTATTGAAAAAGAGCATATCGGCAAGTTTAAAAAAATCTATGAAGCACTGCAGAATGAAAATATTGAGCCTGATGAACACGGTAACTTTATCTGGCAGTGTTCCGCATGCGGTGCTGTAATAATACAGAAAGACAGACCCGATTTCTGTCCGCTCTGCAAACACGATGAAACTTTCTTTTTTAAGCAAAACCCCGTTAACCTATAAATATACAAGGAGAAATAAATGAAATTTCAGGAAATAAAAAATAACATATTTTACTGCGGACTTAATGACCGAGAAAGAAGGATTTTTGATGAACTTATACCGCTGGAACACGGTACAAGCTATAACTCTTATCTTGTAAAAGGCAGTGAAAAAATTGCTATTATTGACACTATGTACCCGCCAAAATCTGATGAATATGTAAAAAATTTAGATGAAAACAATGTTACTAAAGTGGATTATATCATAGCAAACCATGGCGAACAGGATCACTCAGGAAGTATTCCGAAACTGCTTGCAAAGTATCCCGATGCAATCGTTGTAACTAATGCGAAATGCAAAGATAATATTATTGAAATGCTTCACGTTGACGAAGCTAAAATTAAAGTTATCACAGACGGAGAAGAACTTTCTCTCGGAGATAAAACTTTAAAATTCATTATAGCACCTGGTGTTCACTGGCCGGATACAATGTTTACTCATATTGTGGAAGATAATCTTCTTTGTACCTGCGATTTTTTAGGCGCACATTACACATTCGACAATCTGTATTCACCGGACAACTGTACTATTGAACACAGTGCAAAAAGATATTACGCTGAAATAATGATGCCGTTCAGAACTATGTGCAAAAAATATACAAAAATGATTCATGATATGAAACCTGAAATGATTTTGCCAAGCCACGGCCCTATATATAAAAATCCGGATTTCATTCTTGATTTATACGCAGACTGGAGTGCGGATGAGGGGAAAAATTTAGTACTGCTGCCGTATGTTTCAATGTATAAAAGTACAGAAGAAATGATTGAATACCTTGCAAAAAAACTAGCAGCAAAAGGTATCGATACTCAGGTTTTTGATATTGTGACAGGGGATTTGGGCGATCTTGCAATGGGGCTTGTAGATGCAACAACTCTTGTAATGGGTTGTTCAATGGTTCTTGCAGGGCCTCATCCTATGGCTGCAAATGTTGCTTACCTTGCAAATCTTTTGAGACCTAAAACTAGATTTGCGTCTATCGTAGGCTCTTACGGATGGGGCGGAAATCTTACAGGTAAACTCGGAGAAATGCTTTCAGGTCTAAAACTTGAGATGATAGAACCGCTTTTAATTAAAGGCAAACCTGAGGCTGAAGATTTTGAAAAACTTGACATTATGGCTGAAACTATTTATGAAAAACATAAATCAGTGAATTTGGTGTAGTAAAACAAAGGGGGGAAAATGATTAGTGGTCTAATGAAAAATTTGGGAATTACACAGTTCAGCAGCTCAAAAAAAGTTGTTGGAGAAGCTTCCAGAGTAAAGAAAACTCCGCAGAAAAATGAAAATGCGGTGAACAGCAAAACATTAGAACAGGACACATTTACAGCAAACAAAAAGACTGACACTGCAGCAATAAGCAGCGGTGACAAGTTTGAAAAATCTACAAAAAAATAATAACCATGTATATAAAAAATCCTTCCTGAAAACGGAAGGATTTTTTGTTGCTCAGTACGGCTTTAGATTTTGCAACAAGGTTCGTTTATTTTTAACGAATTTTCGTTTTTTGCACGCCCGACAGTTTTTTGAACGATGACACTCTACCACGGGTAGTCGTCCTTTATTTCCCAGCCGTCTACCATTATTAAAGCTCCGCACCACATTCCGCGGCTTTGCTTATTACAGGCGTACCCATAACAGCTGCTATTCTTCAATACGTTTCTGTCAGAGTTAGGTTCGTTTTTAAATGTGCATTCGCCGTTAGAATATTGTCCCCAGAAAAACAATCTATGCGCCTAATTAAATTGTAAAGCAAACAAATCCTTACCAAACTGGTTGGGAGGAGAAAAGCCGTTAATATCGACTATAATACCCCTATCATAAGACTTCTTTGTTAAAAACAACTGAGTACCGTCAGGGAGAACAAAATATTTTGACCCCGGGCCGTTTCCCATCATTGAAAGCATGTTTTCAGCTTTTCCGGACAGTTCTTTATAGGTTATTCCGTTACTTCCGTTACGCGGAAACTGTTCTTCCTTTATCTTTTTTATATTATCTATTATTCCATATTCTTCAAATATATTAAGCGCGCTTTTGTTTGTAAAATCCCACCCTGACACATCTCCGTATTGCGCTTCTGATAACGCTATTGCCTGACTTAGAAGCGTATATGTCCGCTTTAAACGTGTGACGGTTATCTTTTTTTGATATTTTGCACTAAGCGCAGGAAGCGTCATCGCGGCTACTATACCGATAATCCCGAGAGTGATAAGCACCTCCGCCAACGTGAAAGCTGCCTTTCTGGAAGTGAAGGGTGAAGAGTGAGGGGGGAAGGGAACCGCGGCGAAGTTGAACGGGTGAAAAGTTGAAGGGTTGAAAGGTTCATCTTTTGATATGTCATTCTGAAACATTAATCGTTGAGGCTCACATGAGTTGCCACTGTTCAGAATCTCTTTGTTTTGAGAGTAGCATGCTCTATTTCCCTCTTCCACTGGGAGAGGGATTAAGGGT